>NZ_CANLDZ010000006.1:0-253872 GCF_947489545.1 uncultured Ruegeria sp.
CCCAAAGGTATTCCTCTCGGCCATCGCTCTCGCTGCTACAGTCCTATTCTGGCTGTAAATCAATGAGTCTGGAGCCTAGCTACGACATGGCCACTGTCAGTCAAGCGGTCGCAGAGGCGTTCCAGAAAATCGAGCAAGCCAAAATCAGTTTGGTTTCAGCATCAGAAAGCTTGGCAGCACTTGGCCTAGGCAAAACTCAGGACGAGAACGAAACCGGGCCTGGGCGTTACCGTGTAGCGATTATCTTTCGTGCAGACGCAGCGATCAACAATGTCACCGATCTCAGAAAGCGGACAGCTTCATGGCATGTTACGGTGGCTGGTATTGCTGAAGCTATCGGAGAAAAGGTTGAAGACACCCAAGTAACAGGCGCAGATACCGGATCACTGCTCATCTATCTGGCGATGACCGCAAAGGCTGCTGCGCTGCTTGCGATTATCAGCAAATCGATAACGATGGTTGCGTCAAACATTTTGGACCTACAGCTGAAAGTAGAAGATCTGCGTGCAAAAAAGCTAACAAATAAAAGGATGGAAGAGGGCTTCAAAGAGCAAGAAGAACAACTAAAATCAAATGCCATCGAATCCATCGTCGAAGAACTGAAGCCACACCTTGATTCTAAACCGAAAGGCGACGTAGCGACAAAACTAGAGCGGGCGATAAAGAACCTGTTGGAATTTGCAGAGGATGGCGGTGAAGTCGATATCGAGACTCCAGACGACTTGTCTGATGACGACGATACAGAACAGGTCGATGCTATCGCCTCAATTACATCTGAATTGCGACAGCTCGTTATCGAAATGCGTGAGGCAGATCTACAAAAGAAGGCGCTGACTAACCAGATGAACAGAGATGATGGTTTCTGACTCCTAGTGTATCAGCAGAGAGCGCTTTCTGCGCGCACCAAGCATAAATGAACTGGTATCGCAGTCGCAGTGAACGGTCGACCGGCTGCCCATAGAACACTGCCTTCGGGGGCAGCGCTAGGGGGTTTGTTCACGTCAAAACCCCTATTTGTTCCGCATTCAGACCCTGTTTAAGCTCGCACAAAACAGGGAAATGGGTCAGATCGCACCAATTGCCGTCAGCGAGAAGAATGCAGCCAAGATGCTAGACATGCCCGTCGGCAGCTTTCGGAACTTGGTGACTGATGGCATCCTACCCAAACCCCGGAAAATCGGCCCGTATGAACGCTGGGATGCGGACGAACTGCGCGCCATATTGCGAGGCCAGATGATCGATGGCTACGAGGACGTCAAATGGTGAGAAAAAAGTTCACTACTTCGAAGGTCATCAAGGGCCGAACATACCAGTATTTCCGAAAGGATGGCCGGTATGTGCGATTGCCGGATGACCCGAGCAGCGAAGAATATGACCGCGAATACTGGCGCCTGATGCGAGGCGGTAGCGAACGTTCCAACCGCCTCACCTTTGAGAAGCTGATCGCGAGCTACAAGCAAAGCCCTAAATGGCAAAAGCTCGCGCCTCGCACCAAGTCGGACTATTCGAAGGTATTGGAGTATCTCTCTGATACGGTCGGCAAAAAGGACCCGACCAAAATGCGGCGTTCCACCATCATTGATGCACAGATGGCAAACCGCCACAGGGCCCGGTTTGCGAACTATATCCCGCACATGCTTTCGATCTTGTTTGAACACGCGATTGATTTGGATTGGCAGCGTGACAACCCTGCCAAAGGCATTGAGAAACTGAAAACGGGTGATGGGCATAAGCCTTGGCCCGCGTCGGCGATCGACATCTATCGCAGCAATGTGACCGGTCTGCCACTATTGGACTTCGAACTGGCCATCGGGACCGGGCAGCGCGCTACCGACCTCACTCTCATGGAATGGGGGCATATCGAGGATGGCGGTATTTGGGTCACCCAAGGCAAAACACAGACAAGGCTTTGGATTCCATTCACTGATCGACTGCGCGACGTATTGGCGACAACAACACGAGGTAGCCTGCGCTACATCCTTTGCGACGGACACGGTCGACAGCTGAACTACGATCAGATTCAAAAATCCACCATATCAGAGCGCAAGAAGCTGGGCTTAGACGCCTACAGCCCTCATGGCCTTCGCTACAGCGCCGCCAGTGAGTTGGCCGAGGCCGGATGTACCGACCACCAGATTGCGGCCATCACAGGACACAAAAGTCTGTCCATGGTTCAGAAATACTCGAAGGGCGCCAGCCAAAAACGACTCGCAAAGCAAGCTCAGACCAAGCGAGACCAGAACAAGAACCGAACATGAACGTGGGAAATTTTTTGGGAAACCGAAAAATCGCGGGTTTGGCAGGCACGGCAATGATGGTCGGATTTGCCATGGTTTTATGGCGGGGAGACAGGGATTCGAACCCTGGGAACGCTCTCACGTTCAACGGTTTTCAAGACCGCCGCATTCGACCACTCTGCCACCTCCCCGCGTGAGGCAGGGTCTAAGGCGAACTTAATTCAGAGGCAAGTCGAAATCGGGAAATCTTGCCGAAGCACGTGCAGCAGTCTTTCCATGACACATCACCCGCGTTATGATCCGGGCGAAAGACCGTAGCAGGCTGGCACGCAGAACCAGCCGACCGGCGGCGGGGCTCGGAAAACGAGGTCCCATCAGGCAAGGGATGAAAAGATGAAGCGAGCGACCGAGACACGCGCAGGGCCGAAGAGGCTGGCGTATCTGGCTTTGACTTTTGCAGTGCTATCTGGATGTGAGGAAACTCTGGGATCAGCAGAGAAACCAGAAGAAAACACGGGAAAGATTGAGCTTTTGCCGGAGGTATCAAGCGGTTCCCAGCGTGATGTTGAAGCCCCTGATGTCTTTGAGGTAACCGAAGCCGGACTGTGGGATGGCAGACCGTCCCTGGGGGGAATCTGGGTTGCACATCCCGATGTCACCCAGCCCGAACGCGTTGTTATCAAGAACACGTCCAACAACAAGACAACAACAGGCGCTTTGTTCCGGCGCGAGCGCAACTTGCCCGGCCCTGCACTTCAAGTATCATCTGCCGCAGCTGAAAAGCTGGGAATGCTGGCCGGCGCTCCAACCAAAGTGAACGTTGTTGCTCTGCGTCGTGAGGCCGTTGAAGAAACCCCGCCCCCGGCCGAAAAAGCGCCGGAAGCCGACAATGCCACCGAAGAACCTGAGGCATCGGCGGAAACCGTGTCAGCAGAGGACACAGGTCAGGACGCGACGCCGGAAAAGCCTGCCAAGCGGAAGTGGTGGCAAAAGAAAGAGCCTGCGGTTGCCGCGTCTGCCGGTGCAGTCGTTGCAGCAACGGATGAGACCACCGAGGCGGCAACTGAAGCGGCCACCGAGGCCGCGACATCGCCAGGGCTGTCGGATGCACCGGTCGCAGCACCAGCCGAACAACCTGCCAAGCGGAAGTGGTGGCAAAAGAAGCAACCAAACGAAATCACTGAAACGCCCCTTGATCCGATCGAGGGTGCGGCGGCTGCAATCGATGCCGCCGAACCGACCCCGGCGGCAGCCGCTACAGCAACCGGATCAACGCTTACGAAACCATATGTGCAGGTTGGTACTTTTGGCGTAGAGACCAATGCAAACAGCGCAGCTGAAAAGATCCGCAAAGGCGGTTTGTCTGCTGAGGTGCGCGAGCTAAAGACTGAAGACAAGACGGTCTGGCGGGTTCTGGTCGGACCTGCCACCACCCGTACAGAGCGCAAAGCCATTCAGAGCAGTGTTAAGTCTCTTGGCTTTAACGACGCTTTCACCGTGTCCAACTGAAACAGGAGGCTTAGCGTGCTATCCTCATTGCGAACATCCGTTTTGACGCTCGGGTTGGCCATTTTGGCCTTGCCCGCACATGCGTTCGATACCTCGGCCCGTGCGGCCTATGTGATTGACCAGACAACAGGCACGGTTCTGCTGTCGAAAGAGGCCGATCAGCCTTTGCCGCCTGCATCAATGTCCAAGCTCATGACGCTCTACGTTGCGTTCGAGGCGTTGCGGGATGGGCGTCTGACGTTGAGCGAGACGCTGCCAGTGTCTGAACACGCAATGAGCTATGGCGGCTCAACGATGTTTTTGAACACTCAAGACAGGGTCAGTGTCGAAGATCTGCTGCGCGGGATCATCGTCTTGTCAGGCAATGATGCCTGCGTCGTTATCGCAGAAGCGCTCAGCCCTGACGGGACTGAGGCTGGTTTTGCGCGCTACATGACCCAGCGTGCCAAGCAAATGGGTATGAACAATTCGAATTTTGCCAATTCAAACGGCTGGCCCGCGGCAGGGCATATGATGTCCGTGCACGATCTTGCCGTCTTGGCCAATGCTTTGATCACCGATTTTCCGGAATACTACCCGTTGTTTGCCGAAGAGGTCTTTGAGTTCGATGGAAGGGCCCCGTCCAACGCACGAAACCGCAATCCCTTGCTGCGTCTCGATATCGGCGCAGACGGCTTAAAGACCGGACATACGCAAGAAGCGGGATATGGCCTCGTCGGCTCGGCTAAACAAGGCGACCGTCGCGTGATCTTCGTACTGACCGGCATCGACAGCACCGGCCAGCGCGCAGAGGAGGCTGAGGCCGTGGTTAACTGGTCGTTTCGAAATTTTGTCGAGAGGACAGTTGCCGACGCGGAAGCGCCAATAGCGGAAGCAAGGCTGTGGATGGGCGAAAAGAAGACAGTTAGCCTGGTGCCCGAAGGCGACTTGACGGTTCTGTTCCCGGTTCTGGGCACGCAAGACGTCGAAGCCGAGGTGGTCTATGAGGGGCCCATCAACGCCCCAGTTTCAAAAGGTCAGCAACTGGCCGAGCTCGTGATCAAACCCGAGGGCTTGCCCGAAATCCGCCGCCCCCTTGTCGCGGCCGAGGGCGTGGCAATCGGTGGTTTCCTTGTGCGCATGCTGACCGTTGGGGGCATTGTTCTGAAGGATGTTATCAACAAACCGCTGGAGTCGATGTGACGCAGCGCGGGTTGTTTCTGACCTTTGAAGGCATTGATGGATCAGGAAAGTCAACGCAGGCAAGGATGCTTGCCGAGCATCTGCGCGAAACTGGCCGCGACGTGATATTGACCCGCGAGCCCGGCGGATCTGCCGGAGCCGAAGAAATTCGCAGCCTCGTGCTGGAGGGTGATCCCGACAGATGGTCAGCAGAAACGGAAATCCTGCTGTTCACCGCCGCCCGTCGTGACCATCTTGAACGCACGATCGAGCCTGCATTGACTGCAGGCAAAGTCGTGATCTGTGACCGCTTTGCGGACAGTACTCGCATGTATCAGGGCCTGTCTCGTGGCGACTTGCGCGGCTTGGTGGACCAGTTACACAGCCTGATGATCAAGCGCGAGCCAGACATGACGGTTTTGATAGACATGGACCCTCACACTGGCCTGTCCCGCGCCAAAGGTCGGCAAGGCGCCGAAGAACGGTTCGAAGATTTTGGCCCCGCTTTACAACGTAAGATGCGCGCTGGTTTTCTGGCGCTGGCAGAAGAGTTTTCTGACAGATTCCGCATCGTGGATGGGAATCGGGACATGGACAGCGTCGCCCGCGATGTGACAAAGATCGTTACAGCAGCTTTGCGATAGAAGATGAGCGACGACACCCCAACCCCAGATCAGGCGCCCGGCGCCCCACACCCGCGCGAAACACTCCGCATCTTCGGACAGGACGCGGCCGAGCAAGCCTTTTTGGCCGCCTACAATTCGGATCGGCTGCACCACGGCTGGCTACTGACCGGCCCGCGCGGCGTGGGCAAGGCAACACTTGCGTGGCGCATCGCGAGGTTTCTTCTCGCCACAGCTCCGGCGGATGACGGCGGGTTGTTTGGCGCGCCGCCACCGCCTGAGACGCTGGATATCGACCCCGATCATCCGGTTTGCCATCGCATGTTGGCGGGCGCAGAGCCCGGACTGGCGGCGATTACCCGTTCGTTGAACGATCATGGCCGCCTGAGAGCTGAAATTGTTGTGGATGACGTCCGCAAGCTCGGGCGGTTCTTTGGCTTGTCATCCGCCGATGGCGGGCGCCGGGTTGTGATCGTCGATGCGGCCGATGAAATGAACGTCAGTGCGGCCAATGCGCTTTTGAAGATGCTCGAAGAACCGCCGGCGCGCACGACACTGTTGCTGGTATCTCATCAACCCTCGCGCCTGCTGCCAACTATCCGGTCGCGGTGCCGCACTCTACGCCTGTCCCCGCTTGGGCCAGAGGACATGCAAGCCGCCCTTGCGCAAACAGGGGCAGATGTCCCCGCGCAACCAGATCATCTGGCGGCCTTGGCGGCAGGATCAGTCGGGGACGCCGTACGCCTGATCAATCTTGGCGGGCTCGAAACTTATGCCGAATTGATCGCCATTCTGGGCACCCTGCCCCGCATTGACAGACAGCGCGCGCTCGCACTGGCTACGGCGGCAGCCCAGCGTGGGGCGGCAGAACGGTTTGAGCTTTTGTTGACGTTGATCGATGTCGCTTTGGCGCGACTGGCTTTGACAGGGGCAACCGGCGCGGCGCCGTCACCCGAAGCTGCACCAAACGAGGCTGAAATTCTCACGCGCTTGTCTGCTTCACCGCATCAAGCGCGCCGTTGGGCCGAGGTTGCTGCCGTTGTGACAGCGCGCGGTCGACACGGTCAGGCGGTGAACCTTGACCCTGCGGCTTTGGTCCTAGATACGGTGTTCAAGATACAGGAAGCCGCCGGTCAGAACAGATGAGCGATACCCCCCAAATCACGGACAGCCATTGCCATCTGGATTTCCCGGATTTCGACGGGCAACTGGATGAGATTGTCACCCGCGCCGCGCAGGCTGGTGTGACTCGGATGGTGACAATCTGCACGCGGCTTCGAAACGAACCGACCGTTCGTGCCATTGCTGAAAGCTACGCGCCGGTGTTTTACGCTGCCGGCACCCACCCGATGAGCGCCGCCGAGGAACCACTGGCAACCGCCGATGAATTGGTGGCGCTGGCACAGCATCCAAAATTCGTTGGCATCGGCGAAAGCGGGTTAGATTATCACTACACAGCGGACAGCGCCGCAGTGCAAAAGCAATCATTGCGCGTTCACATCGAGGCAGCGCAACGCACGGGCCTGCCTCTGATTATCCACGCCCGCGCAGCAGATGACGATATGGCCCGCATTTTGTCCGAAGAGTTCCGCAATGCGCCCTACAGCTGCGTGATGCACTGCTTTTCCTCTTCTACAGAGCTTGCCAGGGCAGCGCTGGATTTGGGTTTTTATCTGTCCATGTCCGGCATCGCGGCTTTCCCCAAAAGCCAGGAATTGCGCGATATTTTTGCCAGCGCCCCTGTAGATCGGATTCTGGTCGAAACTGACGCGCCTTATCTGGCGCCGCCGCCCTATCGCGGGAAACGCAATGAACCAGCCTATACTGCGCATACGGCGCAAAAAGGGGCAGAGATTTTCGAAATGGATTACCCTGCCTTCGCGGCCCAGACACAGGCGAATTTCGATCGGCTTTTTGCTAAGGTCGCCGCGTTCAAGGCGGCTGCATGACCCAGCTGAGATGCACCATCCTGGGCTGCGGGTCATCCGGCGGCGTCCCCCGTTTGGGCGGACATTGGGGTGATTGTGATCCTGCAAACCCCAGGAACATTCGTCGGCGATGCTCAATGCTGGTTGAACGTGACGGTCCAGAGGGGACAACCTCGGTCCTGATCGACACCACACCGGATATGCGCGGTCAACTTTTGGATTCGGGGACCGGTCGATTGGACGGCGTGGTCTATACGCATTCGCACGCCGATCACGTCCATGGAATCGATGATTTGCGCATGATCGTGTTCAACATGAAATCCCGCGTCCCAGTCTGGGCCGATGGGGATACACAAAACGCCTTGTTGGGACGCTTCGGATACGCGTTTATTCAGCCCGAAGGCTCGCCTTACCCGCCTATTCTGGACCTAAAAACCATTGATGGCCCTTTTGAAATTGATGGTCCTGGCGGACCTATCCCGTTTCGACCATTCAAAGTAAACCACGGCTCGATCGACTCGTTAGGATTTCGGATGGGGAAACTTGTGTATCTGCCTGATGTGGCGGAAATCTATGACGATGCATGGCCGGAGCTTGAGGGCTTGGACTGCCTTGTCATCGACGCCCTCCGCCGCTCACCACACCCGACCCACACACATCTGGAAAAGACGCTTGGTTGGATTGCAAAACTGGATCCTAAACGCGCGGTTCTGACCAATATGCATATCGATCTCGATTTCGCGACCGTCGAGGCGGAAACTCCCGATCATATCACCCCCGCCTATGACGGTATGGTGATCCATCAGGCGCTGTAAGGCTCTGCCCGGAACACCGCGGATATCACCGTCTGTGGCACAGCCAATGGGGGTGAAATGCTCCAGAGTCTGATCGACGTCATCCTTCCGGTGTTTCTGGTTATAGGTGCTGGCTATGCGGCCACCCGCTCGGGGTACTTCAACGAAGTTCACGTCGATGGGTTGATGAAATTCACCCAGGGCTTCGCCATCCCTTGCTTGCTGTTTTTGGCAATCGCGCATCTCGACCTGAGCGCCAGTTTCGATCCACGGCTGCTGGCCAGCTTCTATTCCGCTGCCGCGCTTTGTTTTATGGCTGGCCTGTTTGGCGCACGCATCATCTTTGGTCGTGACTGGGAAGACTGCGTTGCCATTGGGTTCTGCTGCTTGTTCTCAAACTCAGTCTTGTTAGGTCTACCAATCACCGAACGTGCGTATGGCCCCGAGAACCTCACAGGCAACTATGCGATCATCGCGTTCCATTCCCCGTTTTGCTACGGCGTTGGAATCACCGTCATGGAAGTGGTGCGCAACAGGGGACATGGCGGGGTGCGTATGGCACGGTCCGTATTGTCCGCGATGTTTAAAAATGCACTGATCCTTGGGATCGCGTTGGGGTTTCTAGTCAATCTGTCAGGTTTTGCCATTCCGGCCGTTGTTGACGAGGCCCTTGGCTTGGTAACCCGCGCCGCCCTGCCCGGCGCTTTGTTTGCGCTGGGGGGCGTGCTGGTCAAATACAAACCCGAAGGTGATCTGCGTACCATTGCCTATGTGTGTGCAATCTCTTTGATGTTGCATCCTAGCCTGGTTTGGATGTTCGGAAAATCCACTGGGCTGCCTCAGGATTTGTTTCGATCAGGTGTCTTGAACGCAGCAATGGCGCCAGGGTTCAACGCGTACATCTTTGCCAATATGTATGGCCGCGCCAAACGTGTCGCGGCCTCGTCCGTACTGATTGGGACGGCTGCATCAATTCTAAGCGTCTGGCTTTGGTTGACCCTCTTGGGCTAAGCCCACGCGACGCACGGATTGACAATTTGTGGCGGCGGTACATCTATCGCACAATTGGACAGGAGCCTTCGCATGCCGCATGCCATCATCGTCGCCCATGGTCAGCCCTCTGACCCCGAGCCCGCCGAGGCGGCGCTTGCAGATTTTGCTGCCAAGGTTGACGCTTTGACAACAGATGTATCCGTTCATTCCGCTACCTTAGCTGCGCCAGGCACGTTCGAGGGTCGGATGGACAGCCTACCCGAAGATACCGTGATCTATCCGCTTTTCATGGCGAAAGGCTGGTTCGTGACCAGCGCATTGCCGAAACGCGTCGGAGACCGGAACTTGCGCATTCTAGATCCGCTGGGCATCGATCCTGAACTACCCAAACTTACTGCGCGCGCGCTGCACACCACACTATCTGACAAGCGATGGGAGGCCGCCTCAACCGATCTGGTTGTCGCTGCGCATGGCTCCGGTCGCAGCCGCAACCCGTCCGCCGTTGCGGCAGAATTCGCATCGAAACTAGGACAATTGGTTTCTTTCAACTCAATCCGAGTTGGGTTTGTTGAAGAAGCCCCACCCATCGCCACAGCTGCTACCGGATTAGGCGTGCAGGCCCTGTGTCTTCCATTCTTTGCATGCACCGGCGGGCATGTTTTGGAGGACGTTCCGGAAGAGCTGGGCCGGGCGGAGTTTAAGGGGGTCGTTTTGCCAGTGGTCGGAGAACTACCGCCAATCCAGCTGCAAATAGCAAAGAAATTAGGTCTTGCGTATCAATCAGCTTAGACCTTGCGGCGCAAACGCCCTTCTGTTGATGCATCAAGCAAAGCTACTGCTGGGCCTTTGACAAGGTCGAATAAAGGCGATGGCAGGATCGCCCGTCTCGTTTGGCCTGATAAAGGGCAAGGTCGGCAGCATGAAGAAGTTCTTCCGCTTCTGGTGCCCTAAACTGTGTTGATAAGGCGGTCCCAATGCTTGCAGATACGTGGCAAGTCTGCTGCTGGAACGTCATCGGTTCATTCAACCTGAGGATAAGTCGTTCAGCAATCGATGCGAGCGTTTCTTCACGTATCAGGCCTTTGAAAATAATGACAAACTCATCGCCTCCGACCCTCGCCACTGTGTCATCGCCACGCGTTTCTTCGACCATGATACGCGCCGCTTGCTGCAGGACAAAATCACCTGCCGCATGGCCCAGCCTGTCATTCACGGATTTGAAGAAATCAAGATCCAGATGCATCAGGGCAAAACTGGAATTGGAAAAAGTCAGGTGGTCAAGCATATGGTCCATTGCCCGCCGGTTTTTCAATCCTGTCAACGTGTCCGTATAGGCCTTTTCCTCGGCGGCGAGCATGGCCCCCTGAAGCCTGAGGTTCAGAGACCGTGAGGCCTCCATCGCTGCAGACTTGGCCTCGACAAGATACAGAAGTTCGATTGCCAAATCAGTGCCCGAGAAGTCCGCGCTTGTCAGAGCATAGTCGCGTACGGCATCCAAGATCGAGATACCAAAGGACAGGTTGATGACAGCCCCTTCGCCATGCTGCAAAGGGGCGACCAATCCTTTTAGGGCAGTGCGCGGTTCATCATGGAACTTAAGGTGCAGCTTTGCACCAGCCATCGACATGAGCGCAGGAATCGTTGTGACCGTTCGGGGACGGATCAGCTCGAAGATATCCAGAAAGCTGGAACCCACTAACGGGATATTGGGGCGCAGTTTTTTTAGGGTTGGTCCTGCCTGCCGAATGTCCCCCTTCTCGTCTATCAGCAGGAACATCGGGCACAAGGTTTCGAGAAGGCTCGCCAGGTCTTGGGTGTTCATTACTCCGCACGCGCCCCCAAATCAAAGTGGCGACCTTCGGAAAAAGCACTCTCTACCAGCGTTACCGTGATCACCTCAGTGGTTTCGTGCTGCCCGTCATGCGACAGTATAACCAGCGCACCATAGTCGTCAGCCATTGCGCGCAACACGCCAACCATGACGCTCGAGTAACCTGGCAAACCCGGATCGCAGAGCAGCTGGTACTCTGTCGTGGACAGTTCTCTCAGTTCGAGCGCTGGCAGGGCGAGGTCGGAGACAGCCAATCTGACACGATCAGACAAATCGTCGAGGGAATGCAGAAACTCCACATAGGTTCCGCCGCCAAACCGCAGCAAACGGCGCAGCCCCTCCATGTTTGGGTGAGACACAAGATAGGTGCCGACATCCTCCAGAATTTCCGCCTTCGGACGGCCAATTTCTGCGCTCAACACGTCCATAACACGAATGGATACATCATCATCGTAGACGAGCATTGCCTCGAACTCGACAAAACCCAGCTCCGCAGCCTCGGTAACGCGCAGCCAGCACGACCGACCATAGGTTGCGCATACAAAAGACTGAATCGCCCGATTGATCAGACCATGCATGAGATGCCTCAGATTAATTGCATCTCAATTTTGGTCCGACAAACCTTAACAAACAGCCAAAATCACCTCCAAGATACCGCGAATGCAACCGAGTATCAGAGCGACACCAGTCCAGTAGTCACTAGAAATCCGTCGGCGCACCGCCTTCTGCTTTTCGGCGCGCGACGAAATCGGCAAGCTCGTCTCGTATCCCATCATCAATGGCAGGCGGTTCAAAGCTTGAGATAATCTCTTTGAACATGTGATGCGCGCGTTCGGTGGTCCAGATACCACCGGCAACGTCCCATCCTTCGTAGTTTTTCCAATCGCTAAGGAAGGGTTGGTAAAAGGCTGTGGTGTAGCGGTCCTGCGTGTGCTGGATCCCAAAGAAATGGCCATCATTTCCGACCGAACGAATGGCATCCAACGCAATTTCATCTGGCCCCGTTGCCGTCAGTGCGGGATCCATATAGCGCTGAATTTGCTGAAGGATTTCGCAATCCATGATAAACTTTTCGGGGCTTGCGATCAGCCCGCCTTCAAGCCAGCCCGCAGCGTGATAAACCATATTCGTGCCCGACTGCACCGCAGCCCAAAGCGAATTTGAAGTTTCCCACACTGACTGCCCATCCGGTACATTCGCCGCGCAAACACCAGAGGATCGCATAGGCAACCCATAATACCGCGCCATCTGCCCCGTCATCTGGGTAGAGCGCATGTATTCGGGTGTGCCAAAAGCGGGTGCGCCAGATTTCATATCCACATTCGACGTGAAGGTCCCAATCACGCAAGGAATGCCGGGGCGTACATATTGGAACAACGCAATCGCGCATAACGCTTCGGCCAACGACTGAGCAACCGCACCCGCCATTGTAACCGGCGCCATAGCACCGGCCAATGTAAACGGAGTCACGACTATGGCCTGCCCACGGCGCGCCAAACGCAGGCAGCCGTCAATCATCGGATGGTCGTGTTTCAGCGGTGAGGTCGAGTTGATGTTGGTGTACATCCGAGGTGTCGCCTCAAACTCTTCATGGCTGTGACCGCCTGCGATGCGCACCATCTCCATAACATCTTCAACGCGTTCTTTCCCTAGCGAGTATGCATGCATCGCTTTGTCCGTCAGGGTCAGCTTGTCATACAGCACATCAAGGTGGCGAACACTTGCATGTATATCCACCGGTTCGACCGGATACCCACCCGCAAAATGGATACAGTTAAAATACTGCGTCAGTTTCAACAGATTCCGGCACATCTCACGATTGCCGGGAACCTTGGTTCCAATTTCCATGTCCCAATAGTTCGGCGGCGACGAAACGTTTCCAAACAGCAGGTTTTTACCGCCAATCTCGATCTTTCGACTCGGATTTCTTGGCGTGATCGAAAACTGGCTTGGCGCCTTCGCCACCATTTCCATCACAAAATCACGCCCCATGCGGACGTTATCGCCTTCTATGGTACAGCCCGCTTCTCGCAGGATACCGATGGCCTCTTCATTGTAGAACTCGATGCCGATTTCTTCGAGGATACGCATCGCCCCGTCATGGATCGCCTCAATCCCGTCCTGATCCAAAGGCTCGGTCGGTTGATCCGTGTTGATCGGTGGGTTCCATGGCATTTGATCAATGGCCGCGCTGCCTCGGCGAGCAGCCGCCCCTGCGCGTCCACCGCCCCGACGTTTGCGTGTTTTCGTGTCGGCCATCGTCGCCTCCTGCGTTTGCTTTTGTCCAAGCAAGCCCCGAAGACGGGCATCAAGCCGCTCTGTCTGCGACAGAGTGTGTCGGTTTTTACGATCCGATTGCTGAATTCAAAGTTTGGCGTGTTGGTTTTCCAGCAACCAGCCGGGAATGTGCCCGATGTCCGGCAACACAACATCTGCCATCGGCGCCAATGCTTCGGCCGTGGCCAACCCGGTCAAAACACCGATTGTTGTCATGCCTGCAGCACGCCCGGCCTGCAAATCGTGCAAGCTGTCGCCCACCATCGCGATACGCGCCGGCTCAACACCGACATGCGCCGCAAATGCCAGCAATTGGCCAGGGCCAGGTTTGAAACCATGACCGCTGTCATAGCCCGCGACAAAGTCAAAATGCTGTCTGACCCCGGCAGATACCAAGTGCTCAAGCGCGGGGTGTTCACTGTCGTTTGTCGCGATCCCCAACTTGATTCCCGAGTTCTGAAGCCGCTCCAGCAATGGAGCCAAAGGGGTAGCCGGTGCCTGTGGAACCGCCGCTGCTTCGGCATTCATCAGTTCAACCAGTTCACCGAATGACATGTCTTCGACGTGTGGAGCCAAAACCTCGGCGATTTCGTCCACGGTTGCGGCGATCACGATACTATCTTCGGCATAACGCTGCTGCTGAAAATCGAACCCGATGATTTGCCCAAGTTCCGTCGCACGCGTTTCATCTTGGTTGCTCAAACGCAGCAGCATGGAGCATCCGAACGCCCCCCATGTGTTAGCAAAGTCGAACAAAGTACCGTCCTTGTCGAAGACGATGGCGTCAATTGGCATTGATTGAGTGCTCCTGCAAAGTCTATCGTTCAGGTCCAATGCGTGTCAGCATTGCCCGACAATGCCGCGCGCGCCTGAGCGGGGCGGTCGTAGGGGATCGAATTGGTGTCACAAAACGCCATGACCCAGGAATCGTCAAGCATCAGAAAATCCAGAACAGACACCGCAAAATCCAGATCCCCCGCTCTGTCACGCAGGTCTTCTGTTGCAGCACCTGTAGATCCCAGGAAAACGGGCAGCAACTCGTCATTGCCGACAAGCCACGCAAGGGCCCTCAGCGCCAGTGTTTCGGCGGAATCGGTAGAGATCGGCATAAACGAGCCTCAGGATAGGTTTTGGAAAGGGTTTATTAACCAGACTCATAAACACTTTGTTCACGCATGCAATCAATGGTGAGCAACTATGTCCGTGCAGGGAACCATCCTTGTCCTCGACGGGGTATCAACCAACCGCATTATGCTGAAGGTTCAGCTGACTGCGGCATGGTACCACGTGGTTCAGGGTGAAAAACTCAAAGGGTTGACGTCGCTGGTGCGCCGAACCCGGCCAGACTTGGTGCTGACAGCGCAGACATTGCCCGATGGTACTGCGGCAGACGTAAAAAAGCTGATCACAACACAACCAGATCTCGTCGAAGTTCCCGTTGTCGCGATTGCACCACAGAACGATAATGAGGCGCGTCTGCGTGCATTGGCGGATGGGCTGGATGATGTCCTGACGCATCCTTACAAAGACGCGCTACTGTTGGCCCGTATCCGAAGCTTACTGCGCGTGCATGCAGACACACAGGAGTTACAGGTCGACAACGGGGGCCAATCAATCGGGTTTGCGGAATCAGCCACCGCTTTGATCACACCCCCCCAAACGGCCCGTGTAGACATTCTGGCACAGACAGCGCGAACGGGCTCAGCCTGGCAAAAGGCGTTATCCGATCAAAGTCGACATCAGATTTCCTGGCACACTCGGTCAAACTTCAACGGTGTGTTGTCCGGATCAATTCCGGACGCAATAGTGGTTGAACTGGATGCAAGCCCCTACGGGTTGAACGTCCTGGCCGATCTCAGATCGCGCAGCGCCACGCGGCACACTGTTTTGATTGGTGTGCTGAAGGACAACAATGCCTCCATGGCCTCCGAAATTCTGGACCGCGGCGCCGACGCCGTATGTTTAGGCGGGTTTTGTGCAGAAGAAATTGAGCTACGCCTGAAAAATCAGATAGCCCGCAAAGCGCGGATAGACCAGATGCGTGCATCGTTGCGACAGGGTATTGCAGAATCCTGGATTGATCCGCTGACCGGCCTGCACAATCGTCGCTACGCGATGCGTGCTATGGACCAGATTACTCGGCAGTCGATGCAATCCAACCAAGGCTTCGCCGTCATGCTCGCGGATCTCGATCATTTCAAAACAATCAACGATCGTTATGGGCATGCAAACGGCGATTTCGTTCTGTCTCAGGCTGCCGAGCGTATGCAGAATATCCTGGGATCAAATGGTTTTATCGCCCGGATCGGCGGGGAAGAATTCATGATCGGCACGTCAGATCTGTCCCGAGATGCGGCATTGAGGCTTGCAGAAGCGCTTTGCAACTGCATATGCGATGAACCCTTTCATCTGCCCGATCAACAAGAACCGATCTCTGTCACGATCAGTGTTGGCCTGAAACTGTCGAACCCGTCGAAACCAACAGAAGATCCCCAGTCTTTCGAAAAAGTAATAAGATGCGCGGACAAAGCGCTCTATGCCGCTAAACGAGCCGGACGCAATCAGGTATGGGTCAGGCCGAGCGCGGCATTATCCAACTAGTCTTTTTTCTTGCGTGAATGCGGACCTTTCTGGATCACCTCTTGCAGGCGTTCGGCATAGGTCTGACGCTCTTCATCGCTCATGGCAGTGACCCGAACCATCCATTGCGCCTGCAACTCAGATTGCAGATCTGCCGTTGCCTGAGCCTGTTGCTGCAGCAATCCTTCAACCGCAACCGGATCGAACGGAACAGCGCGCAGAGCCGCACTGATGGCTTCAAACCCCTGAGTTCGCGCGTTTGACCCTTCTTTGTGCAGTCCGGACAATTCACCCCGCATTGCTTTGCGATCTTCTTTCGGCAACGCACGATAAAGTGCCGGTCCAAACCCCGGCGGCGCCTTGGCATGATCGCTGCCCTTCACACGCAGCACCGTTCCGACGGCAACACCGACTATCAACAAATTCAGGGCCAGCGACACGATCAGTACCACTGACATCCATCGCCGCTTTGTTTTGGGTTCAGCGTTCATTCCGTATTCTCCAGAAAACTCGTATCAAATCCGAGGTCGGCCACCAGATAGCTTGTATCCTGCGCCGTCAGCAGGTTGGCCGGATCGGGTAAGAATGTCGGGGCCGCAAAGCCGATCCAGACGCCAGCGGCGCTGGCTGCAACCAAACCGCCAAAGCCTTGCCAACCGCCAATAGTTTCAAAAAGCCGCGTCCAGGCCCCGCGTTTCGGGCGGGCCGTGGGCGCCAAACGCTCCAACCGAATCGCTTCGGCGTCCGTTTGGATGCGAACAACCAGGTCATCAGCCAACGTTGGCCGATCTCGCCTTGCGTTGGCGAACAGATGATCCAGTTTCAGGTCTTCATCAGCCATTGTCATACCCCAATTCATCTCGTCGGTCGGCCAGCATAGCAGCCAAAGATCGTTTTCCACGCGCCGTCAGGCTTTCAACTGCTTCTACTGAAATACCCATGACCCCTGCGATCTCGGGGTTGGGCAGCTCTTCGATATGGCGCAAGACTACCGCCTGCCGCTGCCGTTCCGGCAATTCCGATAAAGCAAGCTGTAGCGCATCTTTGCGGGCCTCGTCCTGCAATCGGTCAACCACGCTGGCCTTGCCGTCTTCGGGCTCGGGCACGTCGGACAATCTGTCAGGCCTTTTTTTGCGCCTGATGTCCACGCACAGATTCAACGTCACCCGATACAGCCATGTTGACACTTTGGCGGTTCCTGGCACCCAATCTGGCGCCATCTGCCAAAGCCGCATCATCGCGTCCTGTGTCACATCTTCGGCCTCGGCACGGTTCCCTAGCATACGCAAAGCAACCGAAAAACTGCGTGGTCCCAAACGATCTGTCAAAACGCGCGCCGCCCCGGCGTCACCGTCGGCAAAGCGCCTCAGCAACGCATCGTCGCTGAGGTCGTTCGCGGCGAAATCAACGCCGCGAACATCTTGCGGATGGGAGGTCAGATCCTCCATCCTGCATCAGTTACTGTCAGAGTCCGCCGCATCACGTTTCTTTTTGTGACGGCCCATCTTGTCCTTGGCATCGGCATATTCCTGCTCCGAGATCCCACCGCTGTTATCCGCATCGATCCGGTCAAACATCTTGTCAGCCCGGCGCTGTTTCGGCAACTCGTCTTCGCTCAGATATCCGTCGTTGTTGGCGTCATGCTTTTCGAACATCTTCGCAACGCGGTCGTTGGTGCGCTGCTGTCTGGCAGCCTGCACTTCCTCAACGCTTAACTGTCCGTCGCCGTCGGTGTCGGCATTTGTGAAACGCTGGCTGCGCTGGGCCTGCATCTCTTCCTGTGTCACTTGGCCATCACCATTGGCGTCAAGTTCTTCGAAAGACACGGGTTCGCGGTCTTTTGGACCGGCCGCCAAAACGGATGTGCCTGTGATTGCGACCGCCGAAAGAACTATGGCCGGGATGAATTTTGCGTTTTTCACATCGGTTTTCCCTTGCTGGCGCGACCTTATTGCCGCTGCTCATATCTATTCAAACGCGGCACCGTTGGGTTTCCGTCGCCAAAAAAGAAAAATCTTTTCGGCTCGCCCGGAAACACACCCTGACTATTTTCCCTCAACCAGGCGGCACAAAGCGACGCACCCCCCTTTATTGTGGACTCAAACAGGCGCACTATCTGTCAAATCTGAATGCGCGAGTTTATTAAGATGGATCAGACGATCGACACGACGACCGAGAATGAGCGTCCGACATGGCCCGCTCTGGTCAAAGGGTTTCGGTGCAAATGCCCAAACTGTGGCGAAGGCAAGATTTTGCACAGCTACCTGAAAGTCAACGACACCTGCGCGACCTGTGGAGAAGAGCTGTTCCATCATCGTGCCGATGACGGACCGGCCTATCTGACAATCCTTCTGGTCGGGCACCTGCTGGCACCTGCCTTACACGTGTCATATGTGCATTGGCGCCCGGATCCATGGACCATGGCCATAAGCCTGTCGATCGCGTGTGTTGCGCTGTCCCTCTTTCTTCTTCCGCGACTGAAGGGGGCTGTCGTTGCCTATCAATGGGCGCGACGCATGAACGGGTTTGAAAGACCCTCGTGACCCAGGCAGGTTAGACAGGGCATGACCACCGATAAAACCGCAATCCGAAACGCAGCCACTGTCATTGTGCTGCGGGACCGCATGACTAACCCTTCGATCCTGATGGGACAGCGCGGTGCAAAAGCGGCCTTTATGCCAAACAAATTTGTCTTCCCAGGTGGCGCCGTCGATCCTGCGGATGCAGACGTGCCCTTGGCCACAGCGCTTCCCGATCTGTGTCATGAACGCCTGTCGGAAAAGTCCGAAAACGGCATGCAAGCGGCATTAGCTGCCGCTGCTATTCGGGAGCTATGGGAAGAAACAGGTCTGATCCTGGGGCAGCCGGGTATATGGCCTCAGAATGCTCCAGCCGATTGGCAGAGCTTCGCCCAAAAAGGGTTCATGCCATCCGCAGCTGCGTTGCAGTTCGTGTTTCGCGCGGTCACGCCGCCGGGTCGCCCACGCCGGTTCGACGCCCGTTTTTTTCTTGTCGACGCTGCTGCAATACAAGGCGACCTGGACGATTTCAGTCACGCCTCGGACGAGCTTTCTCATTTGCAATGGGTCGAGCTGGATCGGGCACGGGATCTGGACCTGCCATTCATTACCGAGGTTGTTCTGGCCGAGATTGCGGGTCGCATTTCGGACCCGGAACCACCCGAATCCGTCCCGTTTTACCTAAACAAAGAAGAACAAAGCCTGTTTCTGCGGCTCAGAGGATACCCCATGCCGGAGATTGACTGAGGCCGTCGGATTACTTCATCCGGCTTACAACTACAGTCACTTCGGGCTTTTTGCCGATTTCGGATTTCGCAGTTTGGCGCGCGATCCGGCGCATTTCTTCTTCCAGCCTGTCGTCATCTCGCAACGTCTTGGCTTCGGCACGCATCAGAAACTGGTTAAGGTCTTCCTCCAGAACTTCAACCAGTGCTGCACGCGATGTCCCAATCTCAGGCAGGCCCATCGTGTCGCACCATGGCTCACCCAACGGTTCATCCTCTTCATCCAGAATAACCGTGACCGTGATGTGCCCGTTCAGTGCCATGCGAATACGATCCCGCACAACCCCGTCCAGTGCGCCGACCTTGACGGACCCATCCAGATAGGTCCGACCGGTCTCGACAAAACCCACGACCTTGGGCGCATTTCCGGTCAAGTCCAGCATGGTTCCGTTCACCGCCAGCACCCCGGTGCGGCCACCCGCTTCTGCCAGTTTGGCATGTTCACGCAGATGCCGGTGTTCACCATGCATCGGAATGATCATCTGTGGGTCGACCAGACCATGAACCTGTTCCAGATCGGGGCGGTTGGCATGGCCCGAGACGTGATACAAGCCCGCGCTGTCATCCACCACATCCACACCCTTTTCGCTGAGCTGGTTCATGATGAATATCACACCACGCTCGTTCCCGGGAATGGTTTTGGACGAGAACAAGAACAGATCGCCCTCTTTCAGCTCCAGCCCACGATACTTGCCGCGCGCCAGCTGTGCGCTGGCAGCCCGGCGCTCGCCCTGGCTGCCTGTGACGATCAGCATCAGGTTCTGGCGCGGCAGATCCAGGGCTTCTTCGGCGCTGATCACGCGTGGGAAGTCGGACAAGATGCCGGTTTCGGTCGCAGCCTCGATCATTCTGCGCATGGCGCGACCCAGCAACACAACCGAACGCCCGGCTCTTTCGCCTGCCTCGGCCAGCGTTTTGACCCGCGCAACGTTGGATGCAAACGTGGTTGCAACCACCATGCTTTCCGCGTTTTCGACCAGTTTGGTGATCTCAGGGCCGACCTCCGACTCCGAACGACCGGCATGAGTTGAAAACACATTGGTACTGTCACAAACCAACGCCTTGACACCTGACCTGGCCACTTCGCCCCAAAGGTTTTGGTCAAAGGGCTCGCCCGCAACAGGGTTCGCATCCAGTTTGAAATCACCGGTATGCACGATCCGGCCAGCGGGCGTATCGATCACCAGCGCAGCGCTTTCCGGGATCGAGTGCGAAACCGGCAAAAAACCCACTTTGAAGGGACCAACCGAGATTTGTTCCGGCCATGCAGACGCCGTATGAACTGCGTCTTCCGGATGGCCATGTTCTTCCATCTTGCGACGCGCGATGTTGGCCGTAAACGCTCGTGCATAGACCGGCACCTTCAAAACATCATAGCAATGCGCAACAGCGCCCACGTGGTCTTCATGCGCATGCGTAACAAATACAGCTTCCAACTGGTCCGCTCGTTCCCGCAGCCACGAGATATCGGCATGAATCAGATCCACCCCGGGCGTTGTGTCCATATCCGGGAATGTCACGCCCAAATCCACAAGGATCAGACGCTCCTGACCGGGTTTTCCATAACCATAAACGTAAGCGTTCATGCCAATTTCACCTGCGCCGCCCAGCGGCAGGTAGATCAGTCTTTCGCTGCTCATGTCGACCCGTTTTCCTTGTTATAGCGATGGATCACGGTCAGGCCGTGCATCGTCAAATCATCTTCGATTGCGTCGAACCCTACGTCAGCCTGATCGAACAAGGGCGCAAGACCCCCGGTTCCAACGACTTTCATCGGCATTCCGTATTCCGTCTTTATGCGGGCAATAAGCCCCTCGATCAGCCCGGAATAGCCCCAATACACGCCAGACTGGATGCAGCCAACAGTATTCGTGCCAATAACTTTTTCCGGGCGGGTAATGTCAATATGCGGCAACGCTGCGGCCCCTTGGTGCAAGGCCTCAAGGCTGAGGTTCACACCGGGTGCAATGATCCCCCCGACATATGCACCATCCGCCGCCACCACATCGAAATTGGTCGCTGTGCCAAAATCAACAACGACGATATTTCCGCCATGGCGGTCAAAAGCCGCGGCCGCATTGGCCAGTCGGTCCGGGCCCGGAACCGTTCCTTCGTCGATACGCGGGTTCACAGGCAGCAGGCATTCGGGTTTACCGACCACCAAGGGTCGGCAGCCAAAAAAGCGGTCTGCAAAAACACGCAGGTTGAACACAACACGCGGGACGGTTGATGCGATTATCACGTCACTAATGTCCGCCTCGATCCCGTAGTGTTTCACCAGCGTCGAGTACCACGTGAAATAGGCATCCGCCGTTCGTGCGTGGTGGGTCGAAGTACGCAAAGTGCATAGGAACTTCTCACCATCCCAAATCGAGAAGACGGTATTGGTGTTGCCGCAATCAATGGCCAGAAGCATCTGAGCCCCTTTCAGAAAAACACATCCGCCGCCGGAATGCTGACACGGCCTTTTGCGGTGTTTAGGACAAGGTTACCCCCCGCGTCCACCGTTTCAAAGGTTCCTACGGTCTCGGACGTTGCGGTACGTGCGGTGATGACTTCGCCCAACCGCGCGGCACTGGACAACCACGCTATGCGGATCGGATCAAACCCATATGTGACAAACTGCGTTTCGTACCGCGCGTAAGCAGCCGCCAGTTCGGTCAGGAAATCATCGGGCGAAACAAGCGCCCCGGTTTCCGACAGCAATGAGACCGGGCGCAAAGCTTGGGGTTCCACCATTTCAACACCGGGGGCTTCGGCCAAATTCACACCAATGCCGATGGCCAGATGTGAGACACCGCGCCCCTGCCCCATGCTCTCAAGCAGAATGCCCGCCAGTTTGCCCCCGTTCAAAAGAACGTCGTTCGGCCATTTCAAGGATAACCCCGTGGCGCGTCCCGTCACGGCGACACAGGCATCGAACAGCGCCAAAGCCGCCACAAAGCTGCGCAGCGCAATCTGATCTGGCGTCCCTTGCGGGCGCAGCAACAACGTAGCCGCCAGATTACCTTTCGGATTGGTCCAGGCCCGGCCACGCCGACCGCGTGCAGCGGTTTGATGATGTGCCATGATCCAAACAGGCCCCTGAGCTGCTGGGGCAATGCGCGCAGCCTCGTTCAATGTGCTGTCGACCTCCTGCAGCACGTGAAGCCCGTATCCCTGCGGCCAGTCGCTCATGTCAAAAAGGCTCGATCCACAGACCGAGCCCCTTGTTTAGGAAACATTCGAAGATCAGTTGACAAGTGTTGCCGCCGCAGCAGCCGCTGCGCCCTCGATACCGAACTGATAGAACACGCCGATCAACATCAAAGCCGCAGATCCCATCAAGGCCACCCACAAAACGGGCGTCGATCGGGTTTCGATCGGTTCCTCGTTTTCATCCCCAAAATACATGTAGAACACGATCCGAAGATAATAGAACGCCCCAATCACCGAAGCGATCGCCGAGACGACGACCAGCCCGGTCAGCCCGGCGCTGACACCGGCCTGCCAAACACCGAACTTGGCAAAAAAGCCCAACATTGGTGGAACGCCCGCAAGGCTGAACATCAGGATCAGAACGGCCAGTGCCTTACCTGGGTCATGTTTCGAATACTGGCGCAGCGCGTCAATATCAGTCACGGGCTTGCTATCACGTTCCATCATCAAAATGAACGCGAACGTGCCGATATTCATCGTCACATAGATCGCCAGATACATCAGCATGGCCTTGATACCCAACTCGGTACCTGCAGCCAGGCCGATCAGGGCATAGCCCATATGGGCGATCGACGAAAACGCCATCAGGCGTTTGATGTTGCGTTGCCCGATTGCGGCCACAGCACCCAACAGCATCGATAAGACGGACAATAGGACGATGACCTGCTGCCAGTCTTTCACCACTCCGCCGAACGCATCGTGTAGCACTCGGGCAAATAACGCCATAGCGGCCACTTTGGGTGCGGTTGCAAAGAAGGCTGTAATAGGTGTTGGAGAACCCTCGTAAACATCCGGGGTCCACATATGGAAGGGCACGGCCGAAACCTTGAAGGCCAGGCCCGAAATCAGGAAGATAAGGCCGAATAACAAACCAACTGAAACATCTCCGTGATGCACGGTCTGTATGATGCCCGAGAATAGTGTTGTTCCGGTGAAGCCATACACCAACGATGCACCGTAAAGCAGTAGGCCCGAGCTGAGCGCGCCTAGAACGAAGTACTTCAGACCGGCTTCGGTCGATTTTGCGCTGTCCCGACGCAACGCTGCCACGACATAGAGCGCCAATGACTGCAGTTCCAGACCCATATAAAGCGACATCAGATCGCCGGCACTGACCATCATCATCATGCCTACGGCTGCGAGCGCCACCAGCAACGGGTATTCGAAGCGCAACAGATCCCGGCGCGCCATGTAGTCTTGACTCATCACCAAAACAGAGGCAGCCGACAACAGGATCGCAACCTTGGCAAAGCGTGAAAATCCGTCATCGACGAACATGCCGTTGAAGGCCACATTCGTGCCGTCGCCATTGGTGGCAATCCAAAACGCCAACAGCGCCATCAGACCCGCTGTCGTCCAGATCAGGACCGGAGCCAGCGCATCCTTTGTGGTATAGACAGCTCCGATCAGTGCCGCCATCGCATAGATCGCCAGAATGATTTCCGGCAGGACAATTGTCAGATCAGCTTGGATCATGTTTCCAAAGCTCCCTTAATGCGATGCGGCCGTCTGGGTCACGGCCTCTGCCGCGGCCAGAGCCGTGTCATAGTTCGAGATCAGCGCAGCGGTCGAGTTGCCGATCACATCGGTCACCAGCGACGGATAGACCCCCAGCAGGATCGTCATGATGATCAGTGGGGCAAAGATCAGACGCTCTCGCGAAGTCATGTCTGTCATGGCCTTCAGGCTTTCCTTGATCAGATCGCCAAAGACCACCCGACGATAAAGCCACAGCGCATATCCAGCAGAAAAGATCACACCCGTTGCCGCCACAGCCGTCACCCAGGTGTTGACCTGGAATGCACCCATCATTGTCAGGAATTCGCCGATGAAGCCACTTGTGCCCGGCAGGCCAACATTCGCCATCGTGAACAGCATGAAGACCAACGCATAGGCCGGCATGCGAATGACCAGACCGCCATACGCATCGATCTCGCGCGTGTGCATCCGGTCATAGATCACGCCGACGCACAGGAACAACGCTGCTGAGATGAACCCGTGGCTGAGCATCTGGAAGATAGCTCCGTCGATGCCCTGCTGGTTCGCTGCAAAAATTCCCATGGTCACAAAGCCCATATGTGCAACCGAGGAATAAGCGATCAGCTTTTTCATGTCCTCCTGCACCAGCGCCACCAGTGATGTGTAAACAACCGCAATCGCAGACATCCACAGCACAACATCGGTCATCACCGCAGAGCCCACCGGGAACATAGGCAAGCTGAACCGTAAGAAGCCATAGCCGCCCATCTTCAACAAGATCGCCGCCAGCACGACCGACCCCGCCGTCGGGGCCTGAACGTGCGCATCCGGCAGCCAGGTGTGAACGGGCCACATGGGCATCTTCACCGCAAAGCTGGCGAAGAAGGCCAGGAACATCAGCGTTTGCAATCCACCCACGACATATACGCCCAGAACACTGAACCCTTCGGACGAGAACTGATGGGTCATCAGCGCCTCGATATCCGTGGTGCCCGCATCCGCATACATGGTAACCATTGCCACCAGCATCAGAACTGAGCCGAGGAAGGTATACAGGAAGAACTTGAAGCTGGCGTAGATCCGGTTCGCCCCGCCCCAAATCCCGATGATCAGGAACATCGGGATCAGGCCTGCCTCAAAGAACAGGTAGAACAACACCAGATCGAGCGCCATGAAGACGCCCAGCATCAGGGTTTCAAGCAGCAAGAAGGCGACCATGTATTCCTTGACACGGGTCGTCACGCTCCAGCTGGCCAGAATGGTCAGGGGCATAATGAAGGTGGTCAGCAGCACAAACAGCACGCTGATCCCATCAACGCCCATCTTGTATTTTAAGCCCATCAGCCATTCACCCTCTTCCACCATCTGGAAGCCGGTGTTGGATGGATCAAAGCCTGTATAGATGCCAATCGAAACCAGGAAGGTGACCGTGGTTGCCAACAGCGCGATCCACTTTGCATTGCGCTGTGCTGCCGCGTCGTCCCCGTGCAGGAACAGGGCCAAGATGCCTGCCGCAATGGCGGGGATGAAGGTGACGATCGAGAGGATGTTGTCCATTATTGCGCCCCTCCGCCGATCGACATCCAGGTGACAAGGGCTGCGATGCCCAGCACCATCCAGAACGCATAGGTAAAGATATACCCGGTCTGCGCCTTACCCGCGAGACGCGTGAAGAAGGGTACCACGCCCATGGCCACTCCGTTCAGGAAACCGTCGATTGTATTGCCGTCCCCGCGTTTCCACAGGAACCGGCCAATTGCCAACGTCGGTTTGACGAAGACCGCATCGTAGATTTCATCAAAGTACCATTTGTTCAGCAGGAACAAATACAGCGGACGCTGGTTCGCGGCCAGACGTGCGGGCAGCGACGTGTTCACTATGTAGAACCAATAGGCCACGATAAAGCCAAGTGCCATGGCCACAAAAGGTGAGACCTTGACCCATTTCGGAGCCGCATGCGCATCGTCCAGCACATGATTGTCCGGCGCAATGTACAAGGCGCCCTCGCCCGGCTCACCCGCAAATACATAGTGGTGATCGCCGCCAATGGCCGCTTTGTCATCATGCGCAGCTTGGTCGCCATGGCTTTCGTCCGCTTGCGCCTCATCGGCATGTGTGTCGTCACCATGGGTCTCATCAACAGTGCCATGGTCGCCGGCAGCGGCATGCTCGGATGCCTCAGCCACCGGAATGCCATAGAACTTGCCGACCTTGTCCGCGTGGCCAAAGAAGTTTCCGTACCAGATCATCCCGGCAAACACCGCGCCCAGCGACAGAACGCCCAGCGGTATCAGCATGGTCATCGGACTTTCATGCGCGTGCTCATGCGTATGCTTGTCGCCGCGTTGCTCGCCGTAGAATGTCAGGAAGATCAGGCGCCAGCTATAGAACGATGTGAACGCAGCCGCGATCACCAGCATCCAGAACGCGTAACCAGTGCCACCGGCAAAGGCGCTTTCGATGATGGCATCCTTGGACAGAAATCCAGCAAATCCGATATGGGTCAGTGGAATGCCAACACCAGTGATGGCAAGCGTTCCCATCATCATCGCCCAGAAGGTATAGGGGATTTTCTTACGCAACCCGCCGTATTCCGTCATTTCCTGCTCGTGATGCATCGCGTGGATGACCGAACCGGCCCCAAGAAACAAAAGCGCCTTGAAGAACGCGTGTGTCAGCAGGTGGAACATCGCAGCCGAGTACATCCCGACGCCAGCCGCCACGAACATATAACCCAGCTGAGAACAGGTCGAATAGGCAATGACGCGCTTGATGTCGGTCTGAACCAGACCCACGGTCGCGGCAAAGAACGCGGTGGACGCGCCAAGGAAGGTGATGAACCCGGTCGCACCCGGCGCGAACTCCATCAGCGGTGACATACGGCAGACAAGAAAGACACCAGCCGTCACCATGGTGGCCGCGTGGATCAGCGCGGACACAGGTGTCGGGCCTTCCATCGCGTCCGGCAACCATGTGTGCAGGATCAACTGCGCCGATTTGCCCATCGCGCCGATGAACAACAGAACACAAATCACTTCAATTGCGCTCCATTCGCCCCAAAGGAAATGCAACTGCGTTTCAGCCAGTTTCGGGGCCGACGTGAAGACGTCTGAGAGGTTGATGCTGTCGGTCAGGAAGAACAGTGCAAAAATTCCCAGCGCAAATCCAAAGTCACCCACTCGGTTAACGACGAACGCTTTAATCGCGGCAGCGTTCGCCGTCGGCTTGCGATAGTAGAACCCGATCAGCAGGTAAGACGCGACACCCACACCTTCCCAGCCAAAGAACATCTGAACCAGATTGTCCGATGTCACCAGCATCAGCATGGCGAAGGTAAAGAACGACAGATAGGCAAAGAACCTTGGCTTATAGCTTTCGCCCTCGCGCCATTGCGGGTCGTTGTCCATGTAGCCAAAGGAGTACAGATGCACGAGCGCCGAGACGGTCGTCACCACAATCAGCATGATTGCGGTCAGCCGGTCCAGACGCACCGCCCAGCTTGTCGACAGCGAGCCGCTCTCGATCCAGCGCATGATCTCGATCTGTTGGGTGACACCGTCGAAGGTCAGGAAAACGATCCAGGACAGCAAACAGGCCAGAAACAGCAGGCCTGTGGCCGTCCACATGGCGGCTTTCTCGCCGATGAAGCGCCAGCCGAAGCCGCAAAGCAGCGCGCCCACGAGAGGGGCAAAGAGGATGGTGGTTTCCATGGTTCTCTTAGCCCTTCATCATATTGACGTCTTCAACCGCGATGGTGCCACGGTTGCGGAAAAAGCAGACCAGAATGGCCAGACCAATTG
This sequence comes from uncultured Ruegeria sp., assembly GCF_947489545.1. Taxonomy (NCBI): domain Bacteria; kingdom Pseudomonadati; phylum Pseudomonadota; class Alphaproteobacteria; order Rhodobacterales; family Roseobacteraceae; genus Ruegeria; species uncultured Ruegeria sp. Next base: position 27,715 of record NZ_CANLDZ010000006.1, read on the forward strand.
CCGCCTCGGCCGCCGCCACGGTCAGCACGAACAGCGTAAACACCTGCCCGACCAGATCGCCCAGGAAGCTGGAAAACGCCACAAGATTGATATTCACCGCCAACAACATCAACTCGATGCTCATCAGCAGGATGATGACGTTCTTGCGGTTCAGGAAGAGACCGAAGATGCCGATGACGAACAGCGTCGCCGCGACCGTAAGATAGTGTTCAAGTCCGATCATAGCTTCGCTCCTGGCGAGTCGGCGTAGTAGAGTTTGCAGCCACAAAAAGCGTCCATCTGATTTCGCTTTTTCATGCTACCTATTAACTCCAGCCGGTTGGTCGAAATCCCGTATCCGTTTTTGTTTGCCAATTCTTGGATTTCAGGAATCGTAGAGTTGGAGGTCAATTTTAGATTTCCGTATGGAGGAAACAACAAATCTGCCGACGTCGATTTTCCCTTAAGATCGATCCCAGAGTGATTGTTTGTGTTTGCGGTACATACTCCACTGACTTCGACGACCTCTTTCGAATTACAGTCGGTAAAGACTACAGTTTCGTAAGTACCACAACCGCTTGATATCCAACGCTGACCAACCCGACCGCCTCCTATGTCGACAGCAGAGTTACCCTCCAAGAAGTGTCCCCATTCATCACCAGCGTTCTTGAACGAACAGTCTGTCGAAACCCTGATCCTATTATCGACATGCCAAAAAGGCTTGGGGGCCATTTCACAGACAATAACGTTGCAATCCTCCGCCGAAGCTGGACCCACCGACCACAACATTGCCGCTAGCGCTGCGACTATTTGCAAAGCACGGTTCACAACCCCTGCCCCGGTTTCACGTCCTTCAATTCCATCGCCTTGGCCGGGTCGCGCATCATCTGGCCGATGATGTCCTGACGCTTGATGTCCTGACGGTGGCGCAGGGTCAGAACGATGGCGCCGATCATGGCCACCAGCAGGATCAGGCCGGCCAGTTGGAACAGAAGGAAGTATTGATCGTAAAGGATGACGCCGAGCGCCTCGGTGTTGTGGCGGTCCGCCGGGATCGGCTGGGCCAGATTGGCTGCCGCGCCCTGCGCGCTGTCCCAGGCCCCGAAAGCCATGACAAACTGCATCAGGATGACCAGCCCGATCAGCAAGGCCAGCGGCATATAGCGCGCCATCTCGGCCTTCAGCTCGGCAAAGTCCACGTCCAGCATCATGACCACAAAGAGGAACAGCACCGCGACCGCGCCGACATAGACGATGATCAACAGCATCGCCACGAACTCGGCCCCCAACAGCACGAACAGCCCCGCCGAGGACAGGAAAGACAGGATCAGCCACAGGACCGAGTGCACCGGCTGGCGGCTGATCACCGTGAACAGCCCGCCGGTGATGGCACTGATGGCAAACAGGTAGAAGGCAAAGACGGTCATTGATCCTCATCCTCGTTGTCGCCCATGACCTCTTGCGCCAGTTCCAGCGCGCGGGTCATGGCCGGGATGCCGGCAAAGACCGACATCTGACCGATCGTTTCCACGATCTCTTGTTTCCTGGCACCCGCTTCCAGCGCGTGACGGACGGTCTGACGCACCGCTGCATCGGCCTGAGCGCCCTGACAAGTCAGCCCGGCCAGCGTCAGCAGCAGGCGGGTTTTGGCGTCCAGCCCGTCGGTGTTGACGGTATTGCCGAACATCATCTCCATGACCTCTTTGGGCATGGTCGGCCACAGCGCTTCGAACCCTTTGGGCGAAAAGCTTTCCATTGCAGGGTTCATTGCCTTGGCCATGTCCTGAGCCTGCTTCATCATCAGCTCGAACGGATTTGTCGGCGTGTCACTCATCTGTACGGCGCGTCCATTTCCAGATTGCGGGCAATCTCGGCTTCCCAACGCTCACCGTTGTCGAGCAGTTTTTCCTTGTCGTAGAACAGCTCTTCGCGGGTTTCCGTGGCGAATTCGAAGTTCGGACCTTCGACGATGGCATCGACCGGGCAGGCTTCCTGACAGAAGCCGCAATAGATGCACTTGGTCATGTCGATGTCGTACCGCGTGGTGCGGCGGCTGCCATCTTCGCGCGGTTCGGCGTCGATGGTGATGGCCTGCGCCGGACAGATCGCTTCGCACAGCTTGCAGGCGATGCAGCGTTCTTCACCATTCGGATACCGGCGCAGAGCGTGCTCACCCCGGAACCGTGGCGACAGGGGGCCCTTTTCGTGCGGGTAGTTGATGGTGGCCTTGGGGGCAAAGAAATACTTCAGCCCCAGTTTCATGCCGACCCAGAAGTCTTGCAGCAAAAAGTACTTGGCGGCGCGGGTGTAGTCGATTTGAGTCATATCAGCCTCCTACGCTCCAGCGGGCGAACGCGCCCCAGAACCAGTCGAATTTCGCTGCAAAGGCCACAAAGACCACCCATGCCAGTGAGAACGGCAGGAAGACTTTCCAGCCCAGCCTCATCAGTTGGTCATAGCGGTAGCGGGGCGTGATTGCCTTGACCATTGCAAACAGGAAGAAGAAGAACGCCATCTTGGCGATCATCCACAATACGCCATCCGGCAAGCCAGGGATCGGTGACAGCCAGCCGCCGAAGAACAGCAGCGTGGTCAGCGCGCACATCAGGAAGATGGCAATGTATTCACCGGCCATGAACAGCAGGAAGGGCGTGGCCGAGTATTCGACCTGATAGCCAGCGACCAGTTCCGATTCCGCCTCGGGCAGATCAAACGGGGGGCGATTGGTTTCGGCAAGCGCCGAGATGAAGAACAGGAACACCATCGGGAAATGCGGTAGCCAGTACCAGTTGAACAGGCCTAGATTGCCGTCCTGTGCCTGTACGATGGCCCCGAAATTCATCGACCCGGTCGAGATTATCACGCCGATGATGATCAGGCCGATGGAGACCTCATAAGAGATCATCTGCGCTGCCGAGCGCAGCGAACCCAGGAAAGGGTACTTTGAGTTTGATGCCCAACCACCCATAATCACGCCATAAACTTCCAACGAAGACACAGCAAAGACGTACAGAATGGCCACGTTGATATCGGACAGGACCCAGCCGTCGTTGAACGGGATCACCGCCCAGGCGATCATCGCCAAGACAAAGGATGTCAAAGGGGCGAGGATAAATACTGTGCGGTCGGCCCCGGCGGGTATGACCACCTCTTTGACCACATATTTCAGAGCGTCTGCTACGGTTTGCAGCAAGCCGTAGACGCCAACCACGTTGGGCCCCCGGCGCATCTGAACAGCCGCCCAAATCTTGCGGTCGCCATAGACAAGGAACAACAGTGAGATCATCACAAAGGCAACAACCGCAAGCACTTGCGCCAGAATGATGATAGCTATTCCGCCTGGGGTGTTAAAGAATTCAGCCATTGGTCCTCACACCGTGGGTATTCCGTTTTCCGCGTGCGATGCAAAGGCCATGTGCCTGCGCATATTGCGGCTGGGTCGGCGTGCTGGTGTAAACAGCATCTGCCGCTATTGCGCCACCCTTTTTGTTCAGCGTCATATCCAAATCGCACGCGGCCGCCCGCCACCTTGCGTCACGTGCAGGCGCGCTTGAACGCGATATGACGAAAGTCTGCTTCATTCCGCGGCAATCTGCTCGGATTTGCGGGTCTGTGCCTGCGCCGACAGTTCTGCCATCAACTCTGAGGCGCGCGCGATCGGGTTGGTCAGATAGAAGTCTTTGATTGCATTGCGGAAAGTTGCCTTGCCCAGAGCGGCCGGGTCCAATGCCTGAACTTCGTTCTCAATCACTTCGTCGAGGCGCGCCAGATGCGGCACCGCTTCGATCAACGTGCTGCGCAGCTGGGCCAGCGAGTCAAAGGGCAACGTGGCACCCAATTCCGCCGACAAAGCCCGCAAGATAGCCCAGTTTTCCTTGGCTTCACCCGGCGCAAAGCCTGCGCGCATCGCCAGCTGAGGGCGACCTTCTGTGTTCACGAACAGACCGTTTTCTTCGGTATAGGCGGCACCCGGCAAGATTACGTCAGCGCGGTGGGCACCGCGATCGCCATGGCTGCCCTGATAGATCACAAAAGCGCCGTCGCTGATCTCGACCTCGTCCGCCCCGAGGTTATAGATCACATCGGCAGCGCCGACGGCATCCATACCGCCTTCGTTGGTCGCATCCACATCCATCGCACCAACACGCGAAGCTGCGGTATGCAGGATGAGCAGACCGCTTTCGGTATCTGTCGCAACGCTTTGCGCAGCTGCCAGAACGGCAGCACCGTCCGCTTCTTGCAACGCGCCCTGCCCAACAATGACAAGTGAACGTTTACCCTTGATTTCGTCGTCACCACCCATGTCGACGACCTTTTGCAGCGCCGCCCGGTCATCCCCCATATGGTGATAGCCGTAGGTCAGATCCGCCGCCTGCCCGACCAACGCCACCTCGGCCCCGTGTATCCAAGCCTTGCGGATACGCGCGTTCAGAACCGGTGCTTCGTCGCGCGGATTTGTTCCGATCAGCAAAATGCGCTCGGCCGTATCAATGTCTTCAATCGCAGCTGTTCCAGCATAGGCGCCTCGATTGCCCGCAGGCAGCTTGGCCCCATCGGTGCGGCATTCAACAACGCCACCCTGCCCTTCAATCATCTGTTTCAGCGCAAAGGCTGCCTCGACTGGCACCAAATCACCCACGATTCCAGCTGGTTTTTTGGCGCCTTTGAACGCCTCGGCCACCTTGGTAAGTGCCTCTGGCCATGTCGCAGCACGCAGTTTGCCGTTTTCACGCACGTAAGGCCGATCCAACCGCTGACGACGCAAACCGTCCCAGACAAAACGGGTCTTGTCGCTGATCCATTCCTCATTTACGCCGTCATGATTGCGCGGCAGGAACCGCATCACTTCGCGGCCTTTGGTGTCGACGCGAATGTTCGAACCCAAAGCATCCATCACATCAACAGATTCTGTCTTGGTCAGCTCCCAAGGCCGCGCGGTAAATGCGTAAGGCTTTGACGTCAGCGCTCCAACCGGGCAGAGATCAATGATATTGCCCTGCAAATTGGAGTCGAGCGTTTCGTTTAGATACGCCGTGATTTCGGCATCCTCTCCGCGGCCGGTTTGGCCCATCTGGGTGATCCCGGCCACCTCGGTTGTGAACCGAACGCAACGCGTGCAGCTGATGCAGCGGGTCATCGCGGTGCCGACAAGTGGTCCGAGGTTCAGGTCGTCGACCGCGCGTTTGGCCTCTTTAAACCGTGACCCAGCCATACCGTAGGCCATTGCCTGATCCTGAAGGTCACACTCGCCGCCCTGATCACAGATCGGACAGTCCAGCGGGTGATTGATCAGCAGGAATTCCATCACCCCTTCGCGGGCCTTCTTGACCATAGGCGAGTTCGTCTTGACCACCGGCGCCTGCCCTTCCGGACCGGGGCGCAGATCGCGCACCTGCATCGCACAGGAGGCCGCTGGTTTCGGCGGGCCGCCAACAACTTCGACAAGGCACATCCGGCAGTTCCCGGCAATCGACAAGCGCTCGTGGTAACAAAAGCGCGGCACTTCGACCCCAGCCTGTTCGCAGGCCTGGATTAGGGTCATCGCACCATCGACTTCGATTTCCTGCCCGTCGATATTGACTTTGCGGAGGTCAGACATGGTCTAGTTCGCCCTCAAATAAACGCCGATGGCGCTGTTTCTTTCGATTTCCGTACGACCCAACGTACAGAAGGAATTCGGATTGTCGTAAGAGACGCCATGCTGGGCCAAATAGGCCTCACCTTTGGATCGCATCCGGTCTTTTTCGGAATCAGAGTCCACGTAGGCGCGGATTTCCTTGTCTGAATACCCCAGTTTGTTCGCCTTGGACCGCAACCCCCACATCACCCCGATCGCCTTCATCCTGCGCCCGCTTATCGACGGGCAATAGTCCGAAATTTCGTTTGCAATGGCGATGTAGTAGAGTTCATTGTCGATCTCTTTGACATCTCTCAAGGGCGGTTTTGCGTCTGCTGCCGCCGGGATTGTCATGAGGGCCGCCAAAGCGATTGTTTTTGCAAGAGACATGGTTTTTCCTTTCGTCTTGGGTTCCCCAAGACGACGTGCGACCCGGTTGCTATGCAATAACGGCCCAGGGATCGTGTTGTGATATGCAAAAACACTGCTCATGGTCTTTGGCACGTCCCCGCAAATGTCAGCTTGTCGTCACTGATCTGCAATTGCTGTGGTTCGGTATCCGGGCCAACCTTCCACTCGATCCGCGACGAGCCAAAATTTTCAATGCAGAACTTCGTACCCTCATAACGCCCGGCCTCGCGGGCGCCATCCAAAGATGCGGATACGCCATTCACGACCACCGAGAAATCGGCTGGCGAGACTTTTTTGTCCACCACTTTAGCCTTGGCCCGAAAAGCCTGACCATCGAACAGAATCCGATCATCCGATGGCCTGAGCAATCCACAAGCTGATACAAGAAGACACGCAGAAACAAGTGTAGCGCGCTTAAGAACGACTTTTACCAAGGTAACCACCCCCGTTTAGTGGCTGGCCTGAGCGGCATGTCGACAACGACCGAGACCGTTAACTGTGTCTGCATCGCAATCACTCCGCTGCAACCTGGGCGCACCGATTGTCGCGCCACTTGCTTGCCTGTTTCAATTCATCCCAGCCAAAGGCCTGGGTGTCGGGACCATTTGTCCGCAGGTGGTCCAACCTCTCCAACCCTTCTTCAAGGGTCGGTTTGTGCCCTTCAGGCACCCACCACATCACAAAGTGCTGCTCGCCCAGCACTTCAAACCAGTCATGCCGGCGCTCGTAGAACTGTTTGTGGATCGTGCCCCAAACAAAACGCTCAAGACTTTCGACATTTTTCCAAACAGTCATGTTAGCAACGAATTGTGGATCACCGTCGATGTTGTTTTCGGTATTGCCGGTTCCCGGCTCGCCTGATCCCTCCATCATCCAGACAAAGCCCGGCATGCGCTTGCCAAGCCCGTTGATACGGTCGAGATTGTTCATGAATTCCGCCACACGCGGATCATCAGTCGGGGTCAGCAAACGCCCGATGTTTAATTCCGCCAGGTGATGTCCGTCAGGTTGGATCAAAACGCCGCCCCCAATGCCAGAACGCCCAGAATGACCATACAGGCCCATCCGACGACATAAGAAATCGACCGCAACCCGCTGTTTTGCTTCCCAATTCCGCGCAAATGGATCACCAGCATGACGATCCGCGCCACCAGCGCAACCGACGCCAACAGGTTCACCCAAAACGGGCTTGCCCCCAAAAGGATCGCCGCAATGGTCACGGCAAGATACGCTGGCAGTGTCTCGGTTCCGTTCAGGTAAGCGCGATTCAGGCGATAGGCTTTATCGGAATAGTCCTGCTCTGGCGTTGCGCCCGGGGCCAGTCCCTTGCCCTGTTTTGCCAGAGCTGTGAACGGCGACATGAACAGGACGATCAAGGTAAAGATCACCAGCGAGGCGATTGCGTGTGAATACTCAGCGAATACATCCAACATACCGTCTCTCCTTCACCCGACCTGTTCGCATTGAGCGGCTTTCCAAAGCGCCGCTTCTTTGGCACCAGCCCACCCAAAGGAGAACTCGGTCTCGCCGTGCTCTTCCAGATGACGATACCGTTCGGCCGCCTCCGCAATTGTCGGTCGATGCCCAGCCGGAACCCACCACAAAACCAACCGCAAGGCGTCACTAGGCGCATACCATTCGTGTTTTCGGTCATAGAACTGTTTGTGAACGGTGTTCCACACGAAGTTCTCCAAACTGGTAATATCTTCCCATACCGACAATGTCGAAGCCGTTCGCGGATTGCCCCCCAACGGGCCTGTCGGATCGCATTGCGCGTCTTCCATCGCATCATCCGACATGCGCCATACAAAACCGGGGGCACGCATAGCAACCGCGTATACCCGGTCGAGGTTATCCGCAAAGTCTTTGACGCGCGGATCTTCCCAGTCGTAGCGCAACGTGCCGATGTTGAATTCGGCGATATGATAACCCGATGGCTGCATTTTCACTCGGCCGCCATCGCACCCATGCGACCCGATTTCTGGGCCTTGATGCGATCTTCGATTTCTTCGCGGAAGTTGCGGATAAGGCCCTGGATCGGCCAGGCAGCCGCATCCCCAAGGGCGCAGATCGTGTGGCCTTCGACCTGTTTGGTCACATCGAACAACATGTCGATCTCTTCCAGCTCCGCTTCACCGCGCACCAGACGGTCCATAACACGCATCATCCAACCCGTGCCTTCTCGGCAGGGCGTGCACTGGCCGCAGCTTTCGTGCTTGTAGAATTTTGACAGACGCCAGATCGCTTTAATGATGTCCGTGGACTTGTCCATCACGATCACGGCAGCGGTCCCGAGGCCCGAGCCCAGATCGTTACGCAGATGGTCAAAATCCATGATCGCATCGCGCATGTTCTCGCCGCGAACACATGGCACCGAGGACCCACCCGGGATTACTGCCAGCAGGTTGTCCCAACCACCGCGAATGCCGCCGCAATGGGTTTCGATCAGCTGTTCAAACGGGATCGACATCGCCTCTTCGACAACACAAGGATTGTTGACGTGACCAGAGATCGCAAACAGTTTGGTGCCTGCGTTGTTCTGACGGCCAAAGCCAGCAAACCAGTCAGCTCCGCGCCGCAGAATGGTTGGCACAACAGCGATGGATTCCACGTTGTTCACTGTGGTCGGGCAACCATAAAGACCCGCACCCGCCGGGAACGGAGGCTTCATCCGCGGCATGCCCTTTTTGCCTTCAAGGCTTTCAATCAGCGCGGTTTCTTCACCGCAAATATAAGCCCCGGCCCCGTGATGCAGGAACAGATCGAAATCCCATCCCGATCCAGCGGCGTTTTTACCCAGCAGACCGGCATCATAAGCCTCATCAATCGCGGCCTGCAGCGCCTCGCGTTCTCGAATATACTCGCCGCGCAGGTAGATATAACAAGTGTTTGCGTTCATCGCGAAGGACGCGATCAGACAGCCTTCGATCAAGGTATGCGGATCATGGCGCATAATCTCGCGGTCTTTGCAGGTGCCGGGTTCGGATTCGTCGGCATTCACCACCAGATAGGCCGGGCGGCCATCGCTTTCCTTGGGCATGAACGACCATTTCAAACCGGTTGGAAAACCCGCACCGCCCCGACCGCGCAAACCTGAATCTTTCATCGTTTGAATAATCCAGTCGCGCCCGTTGCCAATCAGGCCAGCGGTGCCGTCCCAATGCCCCCGAGCTTGCGCGCCTTTCAGCGTCCGCTCGTGCATCCCGTAGATGTTGGTAAAGATCCGGTCCTGATCCTTCAGCATCGCTCGCTTACCTTTGGTTGTCCTGACGCATGCGCCAGAGTTGAAATATGTTGATCACCGCGTAGATGAATCCGCCCAATGCGGCGAAATCAAATAGCAGCGCATAGCGCCCGGGCATTTCCAAAGCCGGGCCGATGAACAGCGACACAGCAAGCCACAACAGCATGGTCACAGCAATGACCACCCCGATATGCCGGCCCTTGCGGGCTATTGCTTGTTCCTTGTCGTCCATCTTATCCCGGCACCCAATTGTTGGCGCCACTCATCCCTGTGTCAGTCTTCGTAAAGCCCGTCTTTTCTTGCGCGTTTGGCGAATTCTGTCTCTTCACCCGCTGCCAGTTTCGACGCTTGTTCGATCCAGCCATCACGTTCAATCCGACCTTTGAACTTCAATCGCGCATCAACCCACGCCACATGCCCCTCTGTCCAGGCTGCGATCTGGTCAAAGTGATAGAAGCCCAACTCGTTGAGCGTCTGCTCCAGCTTCGGTCCCACGCCTTTCAACAGCTTCAGGTCATCTGGCGCGCCACCCCGAGCGCCAGTCAGCGTTTCGGGCTGTTCTTCTTTGAGCTCGGCCGGTGTTGCTTCGGCTTTCTTGGCCTTGGCAGGTTTGGATTTAGCCTCTGCCGCCTGCTTTGCCGCAGGTTTGCCAGTTGCAGGTGCCTTGGGTGGTTTCGGAGCCGACTTCGTCGCAGCGGCTTTGCCATCCTTGCCCAACCATGGCGTCAGGATTGGAACCTCGGTTCCGTCGATCCGTCTTACGGTGTCGCCCAGATCACTGGCCAAGGCGACACTGGCATTGTATTGCGGCTTGCCTGCGTCATATTCGGTGAGGCTGGACAGACCACTCAGAGGTTCTGCGGCATAGCGCCCGTTTTGCGGGCCCGGCAGCGGTACTTTGCCCGCCGCCAGATCGTCGATGATCTTACCAAAACTCTCGGCCGTCAGATCTTCGTAGTAATCCTTGCCGATCTGCGCCATCGGCGCATTGGTGCAGGAGCCCAGACATTCGACCTCTTCCCAGCTCAGCTTACCATCGGCGGACAAAGCATGCGGTTTCTCGGCGATCTTGTCCTTGCAGACCGCGATCAGGTCTTCGGCCCCGCAGATCATGCAGGAAGTCGTGCCACAAACCTGAATATGGGCGACCGACCCCACCGGCTGCAATTGAAACATAAAGTAGAAAGAGGCGACTTCAAGAACCCGGATATAAGCCATGCCCAGCATGTCGGCGACGGATTCAATCGCCGGGCGGCTCAGCCAACCCTCCTGCTCTTGCGCCCGCCACAGCAGAGGGATGACCGCGCTCGCCTGACGTCCCTCGGGGTATTTGGTGATCTGCGCTTCGGCCCATTGCTGGTTGGCAGCGGTGAAGGCGAAGCTGTCGGGTTGTTCTAGGTGGAGTCTACGTAGCATTCGACGTTTCCTCAGCGGGACAGGAAAGCGAGAAACCACCAGTAGAATCGTTTTTCATGATATCCACTATTTCAGTTTGATTGTTACTTATCGTCGAAACGAAAATCTCTTCGCAGAAATCAGCATATTCTCGGCTCAGCGGTGTTTCTCCCGATCTAATTTGGACAAACAACGTTGGCGCCGCGACTGCTTCTGAGTAGTTGGTCGTACCTTGAAACCAACCAATCTCCCCAACGACATAATACCAGTTGTCAACTAGCTCCTTAATGTAGCAGTCAGCGTTATCCCAACCGCTCCGAGCAACAGATTGATCGAGCGCGTCTTTCTTGAAGTTGCAAATCACAGAACGTTCGTAGTTCTTTGTCGGGCCCCGAAGGAATGGTATCGCGAGCACTAGCACGACGGCGATCCCCGCTATTCCGACAAAATGCACCTTCTTCACCGATCAATCTCCCCAAACACGACGTCCATGGTGCCGATAATCGCCGCGACGTCGGCCAGTTGGTGACCCCCGGCGATGTAGTCCATGGCTTGCAGGTGCAGGAAGCCTGGCGCGCGCAGTTTGGCGCGGTAGGGTTTGTTGGTACCATCGGCGACCAGGTAGACGCCGAATTCGCCTTTGGGGGCCTCGACGGCGGCATAAACCTCGCCCGCTGGAACGTGGAAGCCTTCGGTGTACAGCTTGAAGTGATGGATCAGGCTCTCCATCGAGGTCTTCATGTCCGACCGGCTTGGCGGGGTGATCTTGCCGCGCGCTAAAATATCCCCCGGACACTCGCGGATTTTGGCGATAGCCTGACGGATGATCAGCAGCGATTGGCGCATCTCTTCCATGCGCACCAGATAGCGGTCATAGCAGTCGCCGTTCTTGCCCACAGGAATCTGAAATTCGAACTCGTCGTAGCATTCATAGGGCTGTGCACGGCGCAGATCCCAGGCCAGGCCAGACCCGCGCACCATGACGCCCGAGAAACCGTATTTCTGGATGTCATCTTCGGTCACGACTCCGATATCGGCGTTGCGCTGCTTGAAGATGCGGTTTTCGGTCAGCAACCCGTCGATGTCGTCCATCACGGCAGGAAACTCGTGGCTCCACGCCTCGATATCGTCCAGCAATTCGGGCGGCAGGTCCTGATGCACACCGCCGGGGCGGAAATAGGCTGCGTGCAGACGCGCGCCGCAGGCACGCTCATAGAAGACCATCAGCTTTTCGCGCTCTTCAAAGCCCCAGAGCGGCGGGGTCAGCGCGCCGACGTCCATCGCCTGGGTGGTCACGTTCAGCAGATGGTTCAGGATGCGCCCAATCTCAGAATACAGGACCCGGATCAGCGAGGCCCGGCGGGGCACTTCAACGCCGGTCAGCTTTTCAATGGCCAGACACCAGGCGTGTTCCTGATTCATCGGCGCCACGTAATCGAGACGGTCGAAATACGGCAGGTTTTGCAGATACGTCCGGCTTTCCATCAGCTTTTCGGTGCCACGGTGCAGCAGGCCGATATGCGGGTCACAGCGCTCGACGATTTCGCCGTCCAGCTCAAGCACCAGACGCAAAACGCCATGCGCGGCAGGGTGCTGCGGACCAAAGTTAATGTTAAAGTTGCGGATCTTCTGCTCGCCGCTCAGCGCGTCCGAACTGCCGTCATCATATCTGGAGCCGTCCATCAACGCCGTCCCCTCTTATTCTTCTTTGCCGCGGCCCGCACTCGAACCTTTTCGGCCTCGGCCGCTTTGACTGCAGCGCCCCCAAGCAGGACGCCCAGCGCGCCCAAAGCGATCAGTTCCCCCAGCAGCATCAGCATCTCAGCGGCGCTCCAATTCCTGAAGTTTCAAACCGACCCACCACAGCAGCGCAATAGTGCCAAATGGGACCAGGCACAGCAGACACCAGTATTTGTTGATCCCGAAAAACGGCAGAATTTTCACCATCGGGATGATGGTCAGCGCAGAAAGGATCAGCCACCAGATACCACCCATTATTCGGCCTCCTGCTTTTCATCGCCAGGCAGAATGTACTCCGCACCTTCCCACGGGGACATGAAGTCAAACTGACGGTACTCTTGCACCAGCGAGACCGGCTCGTACACGACACGCTTTTGCGCCTCGTCATACCGAACTTCGGTATAGCCGGTGGTCGGGAAATCCTTGCGCAATGGATGGCCACGGAACCCATAGTCGGTCAGGATGCGCCGCAGGTCCGGATGACCCGAGAACAAGATGCCGAACATATCGAACACCTCCCGCTCGAACCAATTGGCCGAGGGGTGTACATCGACGATCGACGGAACCATGTCTTCTTCCCGGATCGAGACCCGCAGGCGGATGCGCTGGTTCTGATACATCGACAGGAAGTGGTAGACCACGTCGAACCGCTTGGCCCGCTCGGGGTAGTCCACAGCAGTGATATCCACCAAAGTCGAGAACTTGCAGTTCTGATCAGATTTCAGAAATTCGATAAACTCAACCAGGTTAGACGGGGCCACATCGACGTTCAGCTCACCGTGGGTAACGTCCCAGGACAGAACGCAATCGGTTCGCTTGAGTTCCAGCTGGGCGCCGAGTTCTTTGAGTGCTTCGCTCACCGCTTCAACTCCTCAACAGAATTGACGGAAAGTTCGGCATTCGCCGGGTCAGGAAACTCCCAGAAACACTCACTTCCACCATGATCTGCTGCCAGATTTCCCAGTGTCTGTTCAATCATAGAAATCAAGCGCACCTCTGCCTTCGCAGAGACAGAATAAGTCACATCGACCGATTCCTCATCCTCATCGCAAAACAAGGTGGCATCTGATTTTCCTAGCCGATGGTCAGCCTCAATCGACCGCATCAAAGCACGTGCTTGATCAACAAAGGCTTCAGCGTCTTGCTTGCTTGGGAATTCGATTGTGAACTCAAAAGATAGCTTTTGACGCAGATCAACACCGTTTTCTTCGAAGCGCTGAAAAATAATGGCATTCTCCGCGATCAGCGCCTCAGATGGTTCTGTGTACGTCTCTGATTTCATCGAACAATCGTCCCAGTACGGCGGATTTTGCGTTGCAATTGCATCAATCCGTATAGCAACGCTTCGGCTGTTGGAGGGCAGCCAGGGACGTAAATGTCCACCGGAACGATACGATCACAACCACGTACAACCGAATATGAATAGTGATAATATCCGCCACCATTGGCGCAGGATCCCATAGAGATCACATAGCGCGGCTCGGGCATCTGGTCATAAACCTTGCGCAGCGCAGGGGCCATCTTGTTGGTCAGCGTTCCGGCCACGATCATCACATCCGACTGACGCGGAGACGCGCGGGGCGCAATGCCAAACCGTTCCGCATCATACCGCGGCATCGAGGTGTGCATCATCTCAACCGCGCAGCAGGCCAGACCAAAGGTCATCCAGTGCAGCGAGCCAGTACGGGCCCAATTGATGATGTCCTCGGTCGAGGTCAGCAGAAATCCTTTGTCCTGCAGCTCGGCGTTCAGGGCCTGGGTGGCGACTTCTTTGTCGACGCCCGCGGTGTTTGCGCCCGTCATCACTCCCATTCCAAGGCTCCCTTCTTCCACTCATAGGCAAAGCCGATGGTCAGAACGGCTAGGAACACCATCATCGACCAGAAGCCTACATCGCTGATGTCTTTGAACCCAACGGCCCAAGGGAACAGGAACGCAATCTCCAGATCAAAGATGATGAAGAGAATCGCAACCAGATAGAACCGCACGTCGAATTTCATCCGCGCATCATCAAAAGCATTGAAACCGCATTCATAGGCGCTGACTTTTTCCGGGTCAGGATTGCGGACGGCCAGCACGACGGCGGCAAGAATCAAAACGATTCCAAGACCGACCGCCACGGCCAGAAACACCAGGATCGGGAGGTATTCCCGCAGCAGGTCTTCCACTAGTAGCTCCTTTCCTGCGCATCCTCTATTGGAATGCGCCGTCAATTGGCGTGTTGACTGGACATTCTCTATCCCTGCGGGGTCAGAGGGTCAACCGAACACAAGCGCACACCGCATCAATCCTGCGCTTGACAACGTCAGGAAGAATCGCAACCGATGAACCCTAGGTTGCCTTGTACGGTAAGCGTTAAACTTTGTTGTTCCACGCGGGGTTACGCTTGTCAAAAAACGCACCAATCCCCTCTTGGGCTTCAGATGTCTCCCAGCGGGAGACCAGTTTTTGGATGGTGTGATCAATCACGCTGTCATCGATACGAGGACCCAGTTCCCGGACAAGTTCCTTTGCGGAGGCAACCGCACCGGGCGCGCAGCTCAGGTAAGGTTGAACCTCTGCCTCGATCGCCGCATCGAGCTCATCTGCGGGCGCCACCTTGGCCAATAACCCCAGATCCACGGCTTCGTGCGCATCGAACAACCGCGCAGACATGAACACCCTCCGGGCTTTCGCCTCACCCATCCGGGCAATCACATAAGGTCCGATCGTGGCCGGGATCAGCCCCAACCGGGTTTCGGTCAGCCCCATCTTCAGGCTGTCGACGCCGATGGCTACATCACAGACTGAGGCTAAACCGACGCCGCCGCCAAAGGCATTGCCCTGCAACGCGCCAATCAACGGTTTGTTCAACATGTCCAAAGCTTGCAGCATTTCCGCAAGTTTGCGTGCTTCGACAAAACGCGTCGCCGAATCTGCCACCATCTGTTCTTTCATCCAGCCCAGATCACCGCCGGCGCAAAAGGTTTTGCCTGCGCCGGTCAAAACGACCACACGCACATCTTGATCGTTCCCCAGATCAGCCGCCGCATGCGTCAGTTCCGCGATCATAATGGCCGACATTGCATTGTGCTTTTCGGCACGGTTCAGGGTCAGCGTTGCAACGCCCCGGTCATCTGAGGTGAGCGTGATCGCTTCGTACATGTCAGCCTCTCATCGCCTGAGCCATCTGAGCGGCCTCTTCCAGCAACGCAGCGTCCAGACCGGTTTCATATCCAAGCCGTTCAAGATGTGCGGCAACGGCTTCGGTTGCGACGTTCCCGGCCGCTCCTGGCGCATAGGGGCATCCCCCCAATCCACCAATCGCCGCATCGAAGACCCGAACCCCAAGCGCAATTGAAGCATCAATATTGTCCATCGCACGACCGTTCGTGTCATGGAAATGCCCAGCCAATCGGGTGACCGGGACCCTTTCACGCACCGCCAGCAACATATGGGCAATCTTGTCCGGTGTGCCCTGCCCAATCGTATCGCCTAACGACACTTCATAGCAGCCGTGCGAGAACAGAATATCAGCAACTTCCGCCACTTTTTCAGGCGGGGTCGGCCCGTCATAGGGGCAATCCGTCACGCAAGACACATAACCCCTGACCGGCAAGTCGATGTGGCGGGCGGCTTCCAGAACCGGAACAAAACGTTCGATGGATTCGGCGATTGATGCGTTGATATTCGCCTTAGAAAAACCTTCGGATGCCGAGGCAAAGATGGCGATCTCATCCGCACCGGCGGCCATCGCATCTTCGTATCCGCGCAAATTCGGCGTCAGCGCTGCGTATCGAACCCCTTTGGCCCTAGTGATGCCGGCAAGAACATCGGCGCTGCCAGCCATTTGCGGCACCCATTTCGGAGAGACAAAGCTTGCCATTTCGATCCGGCTGAACCCGGCGCGCGACAAGCAGTCAACCAGCGCCACTTTCTCGGCCACCGGGATCTCGCGTTTCTCGTTCTGAAGCCCGTCCCGTGGACCTACTTCGAAGATTTCTATCCGCTCACCCATCCTAACCTCCATTGACTGCGCATCGTTTGCCGACGCGCCACTGTGTTCTCACGCCTCGGGTCCCAACCTGCAGAAGGTTTCGGCAACTTTGTCCCGATTGTTCATCCGTGCCCACCATGAGTTCAATGCGGGGTAATGGGCAAGCAATTCCGCAGCTGCCGGATATCTCCGGAACGCATCGATCATCGGAAACAGGATACAATCCTCGGGCTCACACCCTGAACCAAGCACGAGGTTCTCAGCGGCTATGTCCTCCAATGCGCTCAGAACAGAACCCGCTTGTTCAAGGCCGTCCTGTATTTTCGACATATCGTATTCAAGGTCAAAAGCCGGCCTGAAAACGCCATGGGAGTAAACCTGCCGGACCAAAGGCCAATAGGCGTAAGAGGTCACGATTCCGGCAATCTGTGCCGCGCGCGCTTCGACAAGCGGGGCGCGGATGCGATTGCGGTCGCTGATCCGATAGAGGTAACTAAGGATCGCCCAGCTTTCGTACACACGTGTCTGACCATCAAACAAAACCGGCACCCGCCCGAACGGATGATCGTCGGATGCTTCACCGAACGGATCGACCTCTTCCCAACTGTAGGGATGAGGCAATTCAGCCAACGCGATGCGAACTGATCGGGAAAAGACGCTGTGGCTGTAACCTATGACCCGCAGCGCTTTCAATCATTGTCCTCCAACCGCACCAACGCGGCGCCAGCCTCGACTTGTGCCCCGGCATCGACAAGCACTTCGGCGACCTCGCCATCACGTGCCGCCAACAGCGAATGCTCCATCTTCATGGCCTCAAGAATGGCCAGCCGGTCACCTTCCGAAACGGTCTGGCCCGCAGTCGCGAACACAGCTTTGACCAAACCGGGCATTGGCGCTTCGATCACGTTGGTGTCACCTGCTGCGCTGACGTCGCGATCCAACGGGTCAACATTCTCAAAGACCTGCCCATAGTCCTCAAAAACAGTGATCTCGCCGCCTGAGATTGCAACGTTCGGCATTGGCCTTCCGCCGACACTCCACCGCCCGTCATGACGTTCAGCGATCACCTGGGCCTCACCAACCTGCCAAACTTGCCGGTCGGGCCCTTCGACCTGAACGTCCAGATCCACAACTTCCCCGTCCTGCACCAACTGCACGGCCCGGTGCAGCGGAGACCACAAGGTGAACCCGGTTTCATCATTGGGCTCGACCAGATCAAGCGCGTGCATCGCTGCCGCAACAAAAGCTGACGACGTGACTTCGGCCTGTTGAACCAGCGCGTCAATATCCCGACCGATCAGCCCCGTGTCGACGTCGCCCGACGCAAAGCCCGAATGTCGTGTCAAAGCGCCCAAGAACGCAAGATTGGTGACCGTCCCGCCAACCTCGGTCCCGCGCAAGGCACGATGCAACGTTTCAAGAGCGACGGCACGTGTTGGCCCATGGACGACAACTTTCGAAATCATCGGGTCGTACCAAGGGCTAATCGTATCGCCGGTGCGCACGCCGCTATCGGCGCGGCACTCGTCCGGGAACCGCAGATGCGTCAACAGCCCTGTCGCTGGCAAGAAGCCCTTCGGAACATCCTCGGCATAGAGTCGCGCCTCGAACGCATGCCCGTTGATCGACAGATCCTCTTGCTGCATCGGCAAGCTCTCACCTGACGCAACCCGCAATTGCCATTCGACCAGATCGACACCTGTGATCGCTTCGGTCACCGGGTGTTCGACCTGTAGGCGCGTGTTCATCTCCATGAACCAGAACCGATCCGGGCGCAGACCGTCCGAAGCGTCAACGATGAATTCGACCGTCCCGGCCCCTTTGTAGCCAATCGCCTCGGCGGCGCGCACACCTGCCCGCCCCATCGCTTCGCGCATCTCGGACGTCATGCCCGGCGCCGGAGCCTCTTCGATCACTTTCTGATGCCGACGCTGCAACGAGCAATCGCGTTCGAACAAATGCACCGCATGGGTGCCATCGCCGAATACCTGCACTTCGATATGGCGTGGCTTGGCGACGAATTTCTCAACCAGAACAGCGTCATTGCCAAAGGCGGTCTGCGCCTCTCCCATTGCACTGTCCAATGCGGCTGCGAAGTCTTCGGGATTTTCGACCAGTCGCATGCCTTTGCCACCACCGCCAGCGACTGCTTTGATCAGAACCGGATATCCGATCGTGTCGGCAGCCGCGGCCAAATGTTCCGGGTCTTGGTTGTCGCCGTGATACCCAGGCACAACGGGCACACCCGCTTGTTCCATCAGAACTTTGGCCGCGTCCTTGAGCCCCATCTTACGGATCGCATCCGCCGAGGGACCAATGAATGTCAGACCTGCGGCTTCGACCGCATCCACAAAACCGGGATTTTCGGACAGAAACCCGTATCCCGGATGGATTGCCCGCGCACCTGTGTCCAAAGCCGCCTGAATAATCACATCGGCCTTGAGGTAGCTATCCGCTGGGGCGGGACCGCCAATATGAACGACCTCATCCGCCATCTGCACATGCTTTGCTGATGCGTCCGCATCGGAATGAACCGCGACGCAAGACACGCCCATGCTCTGAGCCGTCTCCATGACCCGGCAGGCGATCTCACCCCGATTGGCAATAAGAATTTTGTTGAACATGGTCTTCACCCTTCCAATGCCAAATCTTCCACAAGCCGAAACCGTTCGCACACGAGTTTCATCTCGGGATCAAAACCACCGTTTCGTTGGAAATAGCGGCGATGATCTTCCTGCCATCCTTCAAGCGTTTCATTCTCACCTTCCGCCAAAGCGAAATCCTCGGTCACATCGCAGTACCGCCTGACCGAAACATCTACGGTTTCAATGACCAAAGCCGGTGTGTCATCCCAGTTCAGAGCAATATCACGGCGGCCGGGTTTCGGCATATCAGGGCTGCCATCAGGATAATTGCTGAGCGCGTCGCAGGTCGCTGTTTTGCGGCCGGAACGAACCAAAGCCAGAAGCTCTGCGCTCAGCGCCGCGTTGTCACCGAATTTAAATGTCTGTGCACCGGGGTAGCGGGCCAAAATGTCATTCAAGCCTACGCTCATCTTACATCCTGAACACGCCGAAACGTGTCTCCTCGATCGGGGTGTTCAGAGCAGCGCTCAGCGACAGGGCCAGTACATCCCGACTTTTGCGCGGATCGATAATGCCATCGTCCCACAGACGGGCCGAGGCATAGAGCGGGTGGGATTGTTCTTCGAACATGTCCAAGGTCGGGCGTTTGAACTCAGCCTCTTCCTCGGCGGACCATGTGCCTCCCTGCCGCTCAATCCCGTCGCGTTTGACGGTTGCCAGAACGCCTGCCGCCTGCTCACCGCCCATGACCGAGATGCGAGAGTTGGGCCAGGTCCACAGGAATCGCGGCTGATAGGCGCGCCCCGCCATGCCGTAATTCCCCGCCCCGAAAGACCCACCCACCAGCATGGTGATCTTGGGTACTGATGTCGTGGCAACAGCCGTCACGATCTTGGCACCGTGACGCGCAATACCTTCGTTTTCGTATTTACGACCAACCATGAAGCCGGTGATGTTCTGCAAAAACACCAACGGGATTTTACGCTGCGAGCACAGCTCCACGAAATGCGCACCCTTTTGCGCGGCCTCAGAAAACAACACGCCGTTGTTGGCGATGATCCCGACGGGGCATCCTTTGACATAGGCGAACCCGGTAACCAGCGTTTCGCCAAAGCGCGGTTTGAATTCGTCGAACCGAGAGCCATCGACCAGACGAGCAATCACCTCACGGATGTCATAAGGCGTGCGGAGGTCGGCAGGAACCACGCCGAGGATCTCCTCAGGGTCATAGGCTGGATCTTCCGGGTTGGCCCAATCTACCGTCTGCGGCTTGCTCAGGTTCAAAGACAGAACCGCCCGCCGCGCCAGGGCGAGCGCATGGGCATCGTCTTCGGCAAGGTAATCCGCCACACCGGACAGGCGCGTATGCACATCGCCACCGCCCAAGTCTTCGGCGCTGACCACCTCTCCGGTCGCCGCCTTGACCAGCGGTGGCCCGGCCAGAAAGATCGTTCCTTGCTCTTTCACGATGATCGTTACATCCGACATCGCAGGCACATAAGCTCCGCCGGCCGTACATGATCCCATGACGACAGCGATCTGAGGGATACCCTTCGCGCTCATCCGCGCCTGATTGTAGAAGATGCGGCCAAAGTGGTCGCGGTCGGGGAAAACTTCATCCTGATTGGGCAGGTTCGCGCCGCCACTGTCGACCAGATAGATGCAGGGCAGATTGTTTTCCTCTGCGATCTCCTGCGCGCGCAGATGTTTCTTAACCGACATCGGGTAATAGGTGCCACCCTTCACGGTGGCGTCGTTGCAGACCACCATAACCTCGCACCCCTGCACCCGGCCGATGCCCGCGATCACCCCGGCGCAGGGCGCGGCATCGCCATACATCCCATGCGCAGCCGTCGCGCCGATTTCCAGGAACGGAGAACCCGGGTCCAACAGGTTCGCCACCCGACGACGCGGGAGCATCTTGCCCCGCGATTCATGCCGCGCACGGGATTTTTCACCACCGCCCATACGAGCCGCTTCGGCAGCAGTGGAGATTTGCGCCAGCGCGTCGAGATGGGCCGTGCGGTTTGTGTTAAAGCCTTCGGAGGCGGGCATAACTTTGGATGTGAGTTTCATGGCACCTCTATTAAGTTCTCAGTTTCGGATAGCCAGGATCGCTCGATTATTCGGGATGTGCGCCAGCCTGCCAAAGCATCTGTATAGGAGCATACCGTCTCTTCTGAGACACCCTCGACGTCAATTTTACTGCAATCAGGCAGCGGCAAAACAAGTCCAAGACCAATTTCGCTTTCGAAGAGTTCTTTTGCTGTTGGAAGGCTTTCGAAGCCTAACTTTTGCCCTTCAGGAAGCCGCTGCCAGCGGATGTCAGCATCACGCCGCATCCAAGCAGTGACTTCAACAAGACAATATTCGTTCTTTGCTAGGTCATATGCATATTCGCACATTTTGCGAGCGTGGCTAACGCACTCGCCATCCATAATAGTCGCCAGTTCAGTATTGGGAATATTGTCGGAACAGAATTGCAGAAGGGAACCGGCACTGAGTTTGACCTCCTTGGCGGCTAGCACGCCAGACATCTGTGCAAACCCCACCACTGCTAAAAGCAGTGTCTTCACAATTGCTTTCACTGACTTACCTCCGCCATCGCCCGCGCCTTCAATTCCTTGCGGATCACCTTACCTGTTACCGTCATCGGCAGTTCCGCCAGAAACGCCACTTCACGCGGGTAGGAATACTGCGCCAGACGGTCCTTGACCCAGTCCTGCAGCTCCGAGGCCGAGGCTTCGACCTCCGGCTTTAAAACGACATAAGCCTTGACGATCTCGGTGCGCAGCGGATCGGGCTTGCCGACCACGCCAACCGTCGCCACCGCCGGGTGAGTCAGCAGACAGTCTTCAATCTCGGCCGGGCCAATGCGGTAACCCGCCGAGGTGATCACGTCGTCATCGCGACCGACGAAGCGCAGATACTCGCCCTGCCACACGCCGCGATCTCCAGTGATCAGCCAATCGCCGCGGAACTTTTCTACCGTCGCCTTGGGCCGGTTCCAGTATTCCAACATCATCGAGGCCGTGCTGCGCTGGATGGCCACGTCCCCCTCTTCCTCGGTCGGATTGCCATCCTCGTCGACAACTGCCACCTCATGCCCCGGCACCGGTTTGCCGATGCAGCCGGGTTGAACAGGGAAATCCTCGGCGCAGGAGGACACGACCATATTGCATTCGGTCTGCCCGTAAAATTCGTTGATCGTCAGGCCAAACGCCTGCTGTCCCCAGGCCAGCATCTCGGCCCCCAGCGGCTCACCCCCTGACGCAACCGAACGCAAACCGGGGATCGCCCGATCCGCCGCTTTGAGCATCCGCAACGCTGTCGGCGGAAAGAACACATTCCGTACGCCCCCACGCTCAATCACGTCGGCACAGGCCTCAGGCGTGAATTTCTCCAACCGCGCCGCGACGACCGGAATACCCAGCGCCAGCCCGGGCATCAGCACGTCGAACAATCCACCGATCCAGGCCCAGTCCGCTGGCGTCCACAGGCAATCTCCGCCTTGCAGGTGATTGTGGCTGATCGACACGCCCGGAAGGTGTCCGGTCAGAACCCGATGCCCATGGAGCGCGCCTTTGGGGCTGCCGGTTGTTCCCGATGTATAGATCAACACGGCGGGGTCGTTGGGTCCAGTGGCGGCAAATGGAAGGTTTGGGCCGGGCTCGGCGGTGTTTGCGGCAATGAGAGGTTCGGCTAGATCGCCAACCAAATCTGCGCCCTGCTCATCCGTCAGAACAATTCGCACCCCGGCATCGCTGATACGCGACCGCAAAGCATCCTGTTTGAACAGCTTGAACAAGGGCACAGATATCGCACCGATTTTCCAGATCGCCAGATGTGCCGCCGCACACCACGGCGACTGGCTAAGCAAAACACCGACGCGATCCCCGGGCTGCACCTTTGACAACAACCCGCGCGCAATACCGTCGGTCATCTGCGACAGCTGGCCGTACGTGATGTCGTCGCGAGACGACCCGGTCAAATCGATCAGGGCCACCTGATCGGACGGTTGGTTCAGGCACTGACGCGCCATGTTCAGCTGATCCGGGATGTCCCAGCTACCCTCAAAACGCAAACCCGGTATGCGCCTAGCGTCTACCACAGCGCATTCCCTTTGTTTTCCAGGCAGCTCGCAACACAGGCGCACCCGAGAACTTCACACAGATTTGATGCAGATCAGAGTTTGCCGAACGCTTTGCTGCGAAGCCAAGGACATCAACACAACCAAAGGCAAGACAATGACAAAGAAACTCGCCGCTTTGACCCTGTCCACCGCGCTGGTGGCTTTGGCCGTTCCCGCATTTGCCCAATCGCAGGGTGACTGGACGCTTGGTATTGGTGTCGGCTATCTGGACCCGAAATCGGACAACGGTACCCTTGCGGGCCTGAACGCCGAGATCGATGCAGACACGCGCCCGATCTTTACGGCCGAATACTTCATCCGTGACAACCTGGGCATCGAGCTGCTGGCTGCTACCCCGTTCAGCCACGATATCACCCTTGGTGGAAGCACCGATGCTGGCAGTGTCAAGCACCTGCCGCCGACCTTGTCGCTGAACTATCACATCCCGACCAACACGGCCTGGAAGCCGTATGTTGGCGCGGGTCTGAACTATACCATTTTCTTTGACGAGCAGTCCTCGCTGGGCGATCTGAAGGTGGACAACTCCTTCGGCGTCTCGTTGCAGGCCGGTCTGGACTACGCGATCACCGACAAGGGCGCTGTGCGTCTGAACGTGCGCTGGTTCGATATCGACTCGGATGTCACGTTGGACGGCGCCAATATTGGCACGGCAGAAATCGATCCCTGGCTGATCGGCCTGTCTTACGTTCATCGCTTCTGATCCTTTGATCGGATCGCCCCGCAGTGACCTCGTCTGCGGGGCGTTTTTTCTCAGAGAACTTCGTTCATCAACTCGCGCCCGATCAGCATCCGGCGGATTTCGCTGGTTCCCGCCCCAATTTCCATAAGCTTGGCATCCCGGAAAATTCGGCTAACCGCCGAGTCCGCAAGGAACCCAGCTCCGCCCATCGCCTGAACGGCCTGATGCGCCTGAACCATCGCCTGTTCCGAGGCGTAGAGGCAGCAGGCCGCCGCGTCCTGACGGGTGACATCTCCACGATCGCAAGCTTTCGCAACCTCATAGATGTAGGCGCGGGCTGAGTTCATCGCTGTATACATATCGGCAATCTTGCCCTGCATCAGTTGGAAGCTGCCGATGGGTTTGCCAAACTGCTTGCGTTCAGCCAGGTACGGCATGATCTCATCCAGGCAGGCGGCCATGATCCCAGTGCCGATGCCAGCCAGAACCACGCGTTCATAGTCCAGGCCCGACATAAGAACGGCAACGCCCTTACCCTCTTCTCCCAGAACATTTTCGAATGGGACTTCGACATCTTCAAAGATCAGCTCGGCCGTGTTTGACCCGCGCATGCCAAGCTTGTCGAAATGGGGAGACGTGGAAAAGCCCTTCATCTCCTTCTCGATCAGGAAGGCGGTGATTCCCTTGGACCCAGCATCCGGATCGGTTTTGGCATAGACGACCAGCGTATCCGCATCCGGCCCGTTGGTGATCCAGTATTTGTTCCCGTTCAGACGATAATGATCGTTACGCTTTTCCGCGCGCAGCTTCATCGACACAACATCAGACCCGGCCGAGGCTTCGGACATGGCCAAAGCACCTACATGGTCGCCTGAGATCAGACGCGGCAGATACTTCTGCTTTTGCTCTTCAGTCCCGTTCAGCTTGATCTGGTTCACACACAGGTTTGAGTGCGCTCCGTAAGACAATGACACCGAGGCCGATGCGCGCGCGACCTCTTCCACAGCAATCGTATGTGCAAGATAGGACATTCCCGCACCGCCATATTCTTCAGGCACGGTCACGCCCAACAGGCCAAGCTCCCCCATCTCTTTCCACAATTCATTGGGAAAGGCGTTAGAGGCATCGACCTCTGCCGCCATCGGCTTGACCCGTTCTTGCGCCCAGCGATGCACCATTTCGCGCAGCGCGTTTACATCTTCACCCAGATCAAATTGCATCGTTGCCTGGAACATATCGCTTTCCCGTACGTCGCCAAAAATAATTGAACACCCGTTCATTAATAGCGACGCAAGAGATTGCTGTCCAGTCAGAATACTGCGTCAGTGGTTGACGAACTCCCCCAGGCTGATCCGGCCGTCGCCATCCGTATCGAGTTGCTTTAAAATCTCAGGGGCGCGGGCCGCGCTATGCATGCCAATGGCCGCTCGGCATTCGGCGCTGACTTTCGCTTCATCTTCTCGAAAACCGAATTCCAACTCAGCCAGGCTCACAAAACCATCTTCGTTTGTATCCGCCGACGTAAAATCGTCTGCCCTGAAACGTTCGTTCGCAGCTACAACTTCGGACAGGGTAATGCGTCCATCCTTGTCGGCATCCGAAAAACTGATCGCATCCTCCGCCAATTCTTGTGGTGACATCGACCAAACCTTAGCCAATTCGGTTCCATCGCAATCGCTGGGCAAATTCACTTCGGCTGCTTGCTGTGTCATGTGCTGCAGCATTTCCATGCGGTCAACAAAACCGTCGCCGTTCGTGTCTTTCGCACGGAAATTGCCCGCGAAGTCGGTTTTTGCCGACGCTCCGGCCAGTGACACTGCGGCAAGAATAGCGACCGTCAGGACCACCGGTGACGCGGCGATAGTAATCTTTTTCAAGGTCGAGGCCTCCTTCGTTTTTGAATGAGGCACGCCATCTTCGGCAATCAATCGGCGCAACGCGGCGCTCATGGTTTCACCACGGGATTCAACCCGCGATGCAAACGCATTTTTCTCTGACAGGCTGAGCCTGACTTCGAGGGATTCTGATTTCTTCTCTTTACGCATGGTTTCGCAATGATGTTGATAGCGTGCCCGGCCAAAAACGCTGGGGCACCTCAGAATGCTAGCAGGATACCGTCCAGACACGAGGAAATTCGTGTCCAGACAAACCGATTGGCGACTTCAGAACGCCACCTGGTTGTGGATGCGCGTCACTTCATCCCGAATGATCCGAGCAATCAGGCGACAATCTTCCAATGAAAACGTCAATGGGACGCGCATGTCGATGATCCCAGCAAGCACCCTGTCGCTGGTCGGCATGGGCGCGCTGTCAGCATAACGCCAACTGTCATAGCGCGACGTGAACCCGGTCGGCTCTGCCCCACCAAACCATTTCAACTCGACACCGCGGTTGGCGCAGCGGCTGATGACGTCAGCTATGCGGTCCGCTGACCAATCCAGCAACAGAAACTGGATTGAAGACCCAACATAGGTCTCATCCTCGGGGCGCTCCACCACCTGCAGGCCCGGTGTTCCCCGCAAACCTGTTTCGATCTCGCGGTAACGTTCGTTCCATCGATTCACCTGTCGATCCAGATCACGCAATTGTGGGCGAAGGATCGCAGCGCGCAAATTGTCCATTCGGCCCGAGACATTGGGTGTGGTGTACTTGATCCGGTTAAACACCTCTGGGCCTGGTGCCGCCAAATGGCGTTCGTACAGCATGTAGGACCCAGATAGCATTGTTGCTTTGGCCGCCAATTCCTCATCATCTGTGATCAGCAGACCACCTTCGCCTGAATTGACGTGTTTATATGTCTGACAGGAATAGCACCCGATAGCGCCCTGACGCCCGGACAATTGCCCGCGCCAAGCCGCCCCCATGGTATGTGCACAGTCTTCGATCACGGTGACACCCGCCGTGTCGCATAGCTCCATCAGCCGGTCCATGTCGCACAAATGCCCACGCATATGGCTGAGCATGAGGACCCGCGCCTGTCCGAGCTTACTTTCCAGATCATCCAGATCGATGGTCAGGCCTTCGGTCACGCCAACAAAAACCGGCTTGGCCCCAACCGACGCGATCGCCCCTGGCACCGGCGCCAGAGTAAATGCATTGGTCAAAACCCGATCGCCCGGCTGCACTCCCACCGCCCGCAGCGCGGTCGCCATCGCATAGCCACCGGACGACACCGCAAGGCAGTATTTCGCCCCCATTTGGGCCGCGAACTCCTGTTCTAGCAAGGCGGTCTCCCCCAGCTCTCCGGGGGCAATGTTGTAACGATGCAGGCGCCCGTGACGCAGCACCGCCAATGCGGCCTCGATCGCGTCGTCGGGGATAGGTTCCTGTTGGGTGAAACTGCCGGTAAATGTCTCAGTCATGGCATTGTTGTGGGGCCGCACAGGGCCGGGGTCAAGGGATCAAGCAGCCGCACCGATCAATCCCGGAACCATTCCGGGTAAATCATCGAAATGATGCAGCAAAGCCTCTGGCTCCAGAGCCGCCATGTCATCACCGGACGGGCCAAATGTGACCAGAACCGAGGGCACCCCTGCGGCCCGCGCGGTGTTTCGGTCGGTATCCGAATCTCCGATCAAGACGCATAACTCCGGATCTCCGCCAGCGCGGCGAGCCGCCTCACGCAGTGGTTCAGGGTCTGGCTTGCGCACGGTCAGCGTATCTGCCCCGACCAGCGACGCGAACCGGTCGCGAACGCCCATGCGGGTTAACAATAGCTCGGCCAGCGCCTCGGGCTTGTTGGTACAGATGCCAACACCGTAACCAGCGCGTTTCAGCAGATCGACCGCCTGCAATGCGCCGGGGTAGAAGGTTGTATGTGTATCGATAGCTTCGGAGTAAGCCTTCAGCAGCATCGGGTAATAGTCGAGAACAGTCCGCTCCTGAAAAGCCCCGACCCGCTTTAGGCCATGGGTCAACATCATCCGGCCACCGCGCAGCGCAACACCTGCATCCTGCCCGTGAACCAACACATCACCATGCCCCATGTGACGAAAACAATGGTTCGCCGCCGCCAGCAAATCGCCTGACGTATCCGCCAATGTGCCGTCCAGATCGAAGATGACTGTTCGCATTTTTTCTCCTGCCTCGGCGGGTTTTCGCCATGTCGTATTTCAAAACGGCAACCTTGTTTGATGGCCGAACCGCTTGCGCCTTTGCCCTCAGCGGATAAAACGGACTGCGACAAAACAAAAGAGAAATTGATTTCATGACCATTGCCCTTGTCATCCTTGCCGCCGGGAAAGGCACCAGGATGAATTCGGATGTTCCAAAAGTTCTGCATCCTATCGCCCAGGCGCCGATGCTGGTTCACGCGATGCGGGCGGGTGCAGTGCTTTCGCCGGAACGCACCGTTATCGTCACGGGCCATGGATCAGAAGCTGTGGCCAAAGTCGCCCAGGCCGAGGATGAAACAGCGCAGGTCGCCGTGCAGGAGGAACAGCTTGGCACAGCGCATGCGGTCGCTCAGGCCCGCGCGGCGCTGGATGGGTTCGATGGTGACGTTGTTGTCCTTTATGGTGACACGCCATTTTTGCAGCCCGACACGTTAGAGCGGATGATCGAAGCCCGGGCCCAGAATGATCTGGTCATCCTTGGGTTCGAAGCCGCCGACCCCGGACGGTACGGACGTCTTGTAATGCAGGGCGACACTTTGGAACGGATCGTGGAATTCAAAGACGCCACGGAACAAGAACGATCCATAACCTTTTGCAATTCAGGTCTTTTAGCATGCAACGCAAAGACGTTGTTTGACCTGCTTGACGCGGTTGGAAACGACAACGCATCAGGTGAATACTACCTGACCGATGTGGTGGAAATCGCCCGGGGCAAGGGGCTGACCGTGACGGCAGTCGCTTGCGACGAAGGCCAAACATTGGGCGTCAATTCCCGCTCTGATCTGGCGGCAGCGGATGCTGTATTTCAAGCGCGCGCGCGTATCGAACTGTTGGATCTGGGCGTGACGCTGATGGCCCCAGAATCTGTTTATCTGGCGGCTGACACCGTCATTGGACGCGATTGCGTGATTGAACCCAACGTGGTCTTTGGCCCCGGTGTGACTGTCGAAAGCGGCGCAACGATCCGGGCGTTCTCGCATCTTGAAGGCTGTCATGTCAGCCGCGGGGCTATCGTTGGCCCCTATGCCCGATTGCGACCCGGTGCCGAACTGGCCGAAAACGCGCGGATCGGCAACTTTGTCGAAATCAAAAATGCCGAGATCGCCGAAGGGGCCAAGGTCAATCACCTGAGCTATATCGGCGATGCCACTGTTGGCGCTGCGACGAATATCGGCGCGGGGACCATCACCTGCAACTATGATGGCGTGATGAAGCACCAAACCACGATTGGTGAGCACGTCTTCATCGGCTCGAACACCATGCTGGTGGCCCCGGTGACGCTGGGCGATGGTGCGATGACTGCGACGGGAACCGTTGTGACCCGTGACGTTGAGCCAGATGCCCTGGCCGTGGCCCGCGCCCGGCAGGACAACAAACTGGGGTATGCGCGTAAATTGTTTGACATGTTAAAGGCGAAGAAGGCTCGCCTAAGCAAAGGAGCCTGAGACCTATGTGTGGCATTGTAGGCGTTCTGGGACAGCATGAAGCAGCCCCCATACTGGTCGAGGCGCTCAAACGGCTCGAATATCGCGGCTATGACAGCGCGGGGATTGCGACCGTCAACGACGGTGCGTTGGGGCGCAGGCGCGCCGTCGGCAAACTGGTCAATTTAAGCGACTTGCTGGTACATGATCCCCTGCCCGGCAAATCCGGGATCGGCCATACCCGCTGGGCCACACACGGGGCACCTTCGGTCAACAATGCCCACCCGCACAAGGCTGGTCCGGTGGCTGTCGTGCACAACGGGATCGTCGAGAACTACCGGGAACTGCGTTCAGAACTTGCAGAGCATGGCATCGGCTTCGAAACCGAAACCGATACTGAAACCGTTGCCCTGATGGCGGAACATTTCCTCAAATCCGGTATGTCGCCCGTTGAGGCTGCGTTCAAAACCATCGACCGGCTGCAGGGTGCTTTCGCGCTGGCCTTTTTGTTCGACGGTCAGGGCGATTTGATCGTGGCCGCGCGCAAAGGCTCACCCTTGGCCATCGGTCACGGAGATGGTGAAATGTATGTGGGATCCGATGCCATTGCTCTGGCCCCTCTGACAAACAAGATCACCTATCTGGAAGAAGGCGACCGCGCCGTTCTGACCCGCACTTCGCTGGAAATCCGCAACGAGGTTGGTGAGTTGGCCAACCGCGAAATGCGCAAAATCAAACTGGATCATGCGCGGGCCGACAAGGGCGAGCACAAGCATTTCATGGCCAAGGAAATCGCCGAACAACCCGTTGTGGTGGCGGAAGCGATCAGATCCTATATGCCCACCGGCGGCGATAAGGTGATTCTCCCCGATACAGATCTCGATTTCACCAAGCTAGACCGCCTGACCATGGTCGCCTGTGGCACAGCGTTTTATGCCTGCCTCACGGCGAAATACTGGTTCGAGCAGCTGGCCAAAATGCCAGTCGAGGTCGATATCGCCAGCGAGTTTCGGTATCGCGAACCACCGATCACTGACCGCACCTTAGCCCTGTTCGTCAGCCAATCGGGTGAGACTGCCGACACACTGGCGGCGCTGCGCTATTGCGATGGCAGAGCTGACAAGATCGTCTCGGTTGTGAACGTCCCTGAAAGCTCGATTGCGCGGGAAAGCGATGTGGCTTTGCCAATTCACGCGGGTGTCGAGATTGGCGTTGCCTCGACCAAGGCCTTCACGTGCCAACTGAGCGTTCTGCTGATGCTGGCACTGAAGGCTGCGGCGGACCGGGGCACGTTGACCGATGAGGAAATCGCCGATCACGCGGCCGCCCTGCGCGGATTGCCTTCGGTGCTCAATACCGCATTGGACCAGAACCGGGCCATCCGCAAATCCGCCCAGCGCTTGTCCGAAGCACGCGACGTTCTGTTTTTGGGCCGTGGCCTGATGTATCCGCTTGCGATGGAAGGTGCGCTGAAGCTCAAGGAAATCAGCTATATCCACGCCGAAGGGTATGCATCGGGCGAGCTGAAACACGGCCCCATCGCCCTGATCGACAAGCATATGCCAGTGGTTGTCATGGCACCGCGCGACGCTGTTTTCGACAAGACTGTGTCCAACATGCAAGAAGTGATGGCGCGGAAGGGCAAGGTCATCCTTGTGTCTGATGATGACGGCATCGCCGAGGCTGAGGATGGCGTCTGGAGCACGATCCGCATGCCTCATATCCACCCTAACCTGGCGCCGATCCTGTATTCGGTTCCGGCACAACTGCTGGCCTATCACACAGCCGTCGCCAAGGGCACAGATGTCGATCAGCCGCGCAACCTCGCGAAATCTGTCACTGTGGAATGATCACTTTGGGACCAGCAACTTGAACGACACTGACATCCGGACCCTTTTGCGTCTGATGCGCAGCTCGAAACAGGAATACGAGCTGTACCTGAGCAATGGGCGAACGTTCCTTCATGCCAGAAAGCTGAGAGAAAACAATCAAGCCGTCCTCGACTTAATCGCGGCCGAAGGTTTTGGACCAGACGACACATTGGGTGCGGGCCTTCAGGACCTGAAAGAACATTTGGAAGACTGGGCACAATGCTGGGATCGCGAACAGGCCACTCTGGGCCCCAAGGATGATGATCCGTTTGTCTTTACAGGCTACAAGACGTATCCAAAGCATCTGGACGCGCTTCTGGCACAGTACCAAAAGGACAGGGGTCGCAAGATCTGAGGCGCAGCCGCTCCGAAATTGACAGTCACGGTGGAGAGCCCAATGGCCAAGCAATTCCCACAAATCGATGTCGCGCACCAAAAATTCATTGAAGACCAGCACATGTTCTTTGTTGGCTCTGCGGGCACCGAGGGGCGTGTAAACATCTCACCCAAGGGTATGGATTCATTGCGGGTTCTGGGGCCCAATCGGATTGTCTGGATGAACCTGACCGGCAGCGGAAATGAAACTGCCGGGCATCTGCTGGACGTAAATCGCATGACACTGATGTGGTGCTCGTTCACCACCCGCCCGCTGATCTTGCGCACCTATGGCACCGCCCGCATGGTCCAGACCGGGGACGAAGATTGGGCTGAAATGGCCCAGCAGTTTCCCGATCATCGCAGCGCGCGGCAGATCTACGACCTGACTGTCGATCTGGTCCAAACCTCTTGTGGTTATGCCGTCCCTTTCATGGAGTATCAGTCCGAACGGGACACGATGCAAAAATGGGTTGATGGCAAATCGGACGACGATATTCGCGCCTATTGGGTTGAGAAAAACCAACATACAATCGACGGCAAACCCACTGGACTTCTGGGCTAACCAACCATGATGGACGCGTATCTGAACCAGATCAAAGCCCACGCCGACCCTGAACGCGCAAAACAGATGGCGGCATATCATAAGGCAGATCGACCCCATTTGGGCGTCGCAAACCCGGTGCTGAACGACTTGACCAAGATGTGGCGGCAAGAATTGGACGTGCCAGCACGTGTGGAACTCGCGGGTGCGCTTTGGAAAACCAACATCCACGAGGCGCGTCTTGCTGCAGCAAAACTGCTGACCCAAGCGCGCATCCGCCCCGATGCCGAGGTTTGGAGCCTGTTGCAAAGCTGGTTACCGGACTTCGACGCATGGGCGGTCGCAGACCACGCCTGCATGGCGATGCAGAAACGTCTGTCGGCCGACCCGGAGCGCTTGGATCAGGTCGAGCTATGGACGACGTCAGATCATATGTGGACGCGCCGGGCGGCGCTGGTGGCCACCCTGCCCTGGACCAAACAGAACCATCCAAAACCTGATGACCTCCTACATCGAGATCGGGTGCTCGGCTGGGCTGCAAGCTATGTGCAGGATCGTGATTGGTTCATTCAGAAAGCGATTGCTTGGTGGTTGCGCGAATTGTCCAAACACGACCCGGACCGTGTGATTGCATTTCTAGAAAACCAGGGTGACGCCATGAAGCCCTTTGCCCGCCGCGAAGCGGGCAAGTACCTGAAGGATCAATCGACGAAGACCTGAACTTCAACCAATTCGTCAACTGGCACCAATAGCGCCCGCATTGCATCCACCGACAATCGGCTTCCGCTGCCGGCTGGTCCCGGCGCGGGAACCAGAGTGATATAAGCCTGTGCACCGGTTTTCGGGACAACAACGCGCGCAGTAACTTCCGCATCAACAAGTGGCGTCTGCATCCAGCGACCGGGGGTGGACGGATCGCCCAGACCAGCAATAGTCGTCCTGGCGCCAACCCAGCCCGCAGACGCCGAAACCGGCGCAGGGTCTGGCGTTTCAGTGTCAGCCTCAACCGCCGCAGGCGTTGTTTCGGCGGGTGCCTCATCTTTTCCGAAAACGCGGTCTGTCGTGGACCGAATTGCATCGCAGCCACCAAGCACAACACATGATATCAAAAGCACGTATCTCATGTCTGAAACCTACAGCCCTGTGCGCATCTGTACCAGCGCAAAGCACAGTTCACCCTTGTCGCGGACAGGTTCCAGCTTTACCTATACCGAATGACAGTTCCGCTTATTGACCCGTTCGCACGCGCCATCACATATCTCCGCGTCTCCGTCACGGACCGCTGCGACTTTCGCTGCGTCTATTGCATGTCCGAAAACATGACCTTTCTGCCCAAGAAAGACCTGTTGACGCTGGAAGAGCTGGACCGGATGTGTTCAACCTTTGTCAAAATGGGCGTCGAGAAGCTGCGCATTACCGGTGGTGAGCCATTGGTGCGCCGCAATATCATGACGTTTTTCAACGCCATGACCCGCCATCTGGACAGCGGCGCATTGAGAGAACTGACGCTGACCACCAACGGATCGCAATTGCATCGCTTTGCCGATGATCTCTATGCGGCAGGCGTGCGACGGGTGAATGTCTCGCTGGATACGCTCGATGAAGACAAGTTTGGCCGCGTAACGCGCTGGGGTCGTCTGAAACAGGTCTTAAATGGCATCGACGCGGCACAAAAAGCGGGATTGCGCGTCAAAATCAACGCCGTGGCCCTAAAAGGGTTCAACGAACCCGAGCTGCCAAAGATCACCGAATGGTGCGCCGAACGTGATATGGATCTGACATGGATCGAGGTCATGCCCATGGGTGATATCGGCAACGAAGATCGTCTTGATCAGTACTGGTCCCTCAAAGACGTGCGGGCTGAGTACGAAAACCACTATACGGTCAGCGATCTGGCCGAACGCTCCGGTGGCCCTGCGCGGTATGTACGCCTTGAAGAAACCGGTCAGAAAATCGGCTTTATCACTCCGCTGTCCCACAATTTCTGCGAAAGCTGCAATCGGGTGCGCCTGACCTGCACCGGAGAGCTGTATATGTGCCTGGGCCAGGAAGACATGGCTGACCTGCGCGCGCCATTGCGTGATCACCTCGATTCGGAAGAACCACTTGAAAACGCAATTCGCGCGGCGATCAATCTCAAGCCGAAAGGCCATGATTTCGACTATTCGCGCCAAACGATCGATGGTCAGATGAGCCGCCACATGAGCCATACAGGCGGCTAAGATGCCTGAACGTCCGACGCTGTTGTATCGGCTGTATTGCGGCCTGACCTCGCTTGTTGAACCACTCGCATGGCGCACAATTCAAAAGAAACTACAAGCGGCAGACGTGTCCGTCGCACGTCAACGCGAACGCTTGGGTCATGCGTCCGCGCCCCGTCCCGATGGTCAGCTGATATGGTTTCACGCCGCCAGTGTCGGCGAAAGCCTGTCGGTGCTTAGCCTGATCAAGCGCTTGGGGGACAGGTTGCCTGAAGCGCATTTCCTTATCACCTCGGGCACGCCGACCTCTGCAGCCTTGATCGAAAAGCGCCTGCCCACGCGCACACGGCATCAATACCCACCGCTGGATACCGGCGGCCCCATAAAACGTTTTCTGGATCATTGGCAACCTAACGCCGGTATCTTTGTCGAAAGCGAGATTTGGCCGCGCCTGATCGTCGAAAGCGCCCGGCGAGGCATGCCATTGGCCTTGCTCAATGCGCGTTTGTCCGAGAAGTCCGTGAAAGGTTGGTCGCAACGCCCCCAAACCGCACGCTTTATTCTGAACAGTTTCCGCCTGTTTCTAACCCAAAACGACAGGACCGCCGGAAACCTGATCGGCTTAGGGGCGAACCCCGACCATGTCCAGCGCGGCACCAACCTTAAAGCCATGTCCGATCCGTTACCCGTGGACCAAGAAGTTCTGGATGGCATTCGCAAAGAAATCTCTGGGCGGCCGGTCTGGATTGCCAGCTCCACCCATGATGGCGAGGAAGAAACGGTTCTGGCTGCACACACGCGTCTTTTGAAACGTTGGCCCAACCTCCTGCTTTTATTGATCCCGCGCCACCCGGACCGTCGTGACGACGTGGCCGCGATACTGAAACAGGCCGGGCTGACAGCTTCTTTCCGCATGGCCGCCGAATCGATAACTGAGACAATTCAAGTCTATGTGGCTGACACGCTAGGCGAAACCGGCACCTGGTACGCGCTTTGCCCAATCGTGTTTCTTGGTGGATCGCTGAAGGAAATCGGCGGCCATAACCCTTTTGAGCCAGCGCAAGCCGGCGCCGCCGTGATCACAGGTCCGGGATATTTCAACTTCGCAGAAACCTTTGCACCTTTGGTGAAAAGCGGCGGTGCCATCAAAGTTCAATCGGCACAAGACCTCAGCGAAACAGTTGAACGATGGCTTACAGTTGAAAGCGCGCTGCGCGAAGCTCAAGCCGCCGCAAGCGCCTGTGTGAAGACGCAGGAAAATGCTCTGGACTCGGTCTTGGACACGCTGTGCAAGCGCCTTGATCTCACCTGACGCACACGACTCGCTCCTTCATCTGGCTAAAAATATCCCGGGGAGCGCGAGGGGCTGGCCCCTCGCTTGCCCAAGTCATCCCTAGACAGCAGGCATCCGCTGTTCGACAATTTCCGCCCACCAGCTGCACCCGGCTGGAATGGCCTCATCATTAAAGTTATACTCAGGATGATGCACCATCGCGGTGTCACCATTGCCAACCAGAATATAGGCGCCGGGGCGCTCTTCGAGCATGAAGGCAAAGTCCTCGCCACCCATCACCAACGGCGCTTCTTCGCAATTGCCCGAGATCGAGCGTGCGACATCGGCAGCAAAATCGGTCTGTTCGTCACTGTTGACCATGACCGGATAGCCACGGATGTAAGTGACATCTGCCGTGCCGCCAAACGTGGCTGCGACACCAATGCAGATCTCATTGATGCGCTTTTCGGCCAGATCGCGCATGTCTTTGCTCATCGTACGCACGGTGCCTTTGATCTGTACGGTCTGCGGGATGACGTTGAACGCTTTCGACGAAGTTTCGAAAGAGGTAACCGAAACGACCACCTGATCAATCGGATCAGCGTTGCGCGACGCAATCGTTTGCAGCGCCAGAACCGCTTTGGCCGCGATGATTGTGGTGTCCACAGTATCATGCGGTTTGGCTGCGTGGCCTCCACGCCCTTCGAATGTGATGTCGAACTGATCCGTCGCCGCAAAGAAAGCTCCGGGGCGGATCGAGAAGCTTCCGACCGGTTTGCCCGGCCAATTGTGCATTCCATAAACTTCCTGGATGTTCCAGCGGTTCATCATGCCATCTTCGCACATCTCGCGGCCACCGCCGCCGCCTTCTTCGGCGGGTTGGAAGATCACCACAACAGTGCCATCGAAATTGCGGGTTTCGGAAAGGTACTTGGCGGCCCCCAACAACATCGCGGTATGCCCGTCATGACCACATGCATGCATGGCTCCGGGTGTTTTTGAAGCATAATCCAATCCCGTGGCCTCATGGATTGGCAAAGCATCCATATCGGCGCGCAACCCAATGACTTTCCCAGAAGAATCAACCTTGCCTTTGATTACGCCGACCACACCGGTTCGACCAATCCCAGTGACGACCTCATCACAACCGAATTCTTTCAGCTTTTCAGCAACCAGAGCACTTGTGCGGTGAGTGTCGAACAGGATTTCTGGATTTTCATGCATGTCACGTCGCCAAGATGTGATTTCATCCTGCAACTCAGCAAAGCGGTTTTTAACGGGCATACTGTCTCTCTCCTAATTCACTTCAAGCTGCCGGCATCCGGCGCTCGACCATTTCGGCGAACCACGAGCATCCGATCGGTATGATCTCGTCGTTGAAATTGTATTCCGGGTGATGCAGCCCTGCTGTTTCGCCATTACCCAAAATAATGAACGCGCCAGGGCGCTCTTCGAGCATAAAGGAAAAGTCCTCGCCCCCCATCACCATCGGTGCTTCGTCGCAGCTGCCACCAACCGAGATCGCGACCTCTTCGGCATAACCTGTCTGTTCCTCAGCATTGATTGTCACTGGAACGCCGTGCTTATAGGCGACAGTCGCGGTCCCGCCCATGGTAGCAGCAATCCCTTCCGCAATTTCTGTCAGGCGCTTTTCGATCAGGTCGCGCATCTCGTTGGAATGGGTTCGCACCGTTCCGTTCACGCTCGCAGATTGCGGGATCACGTTGAACGCCTTTGAGGATGTCTCCACGGATGTCACCGACAAAACGCCCTGCTGGATCGGATCCGCATTGCGCGACACCACGGTTTGCAACGCAACAATCAACTGAGACAACATCACGGTTGTATCCACGGTGTCATGGGGTTTCGCCGCATGGCCACCCCGCCCTTCCAGATGAATTTCAAACTCATCCGCCGCCGCCAGCAAGGGCCCCGAGCGGATGGCAAACTGACCCGTGGGAACGCCGGGCACGTTGTGCATGGCATAGACTTCCTGAATGCCAAACCGATCCATCAGACCATCTTTGCACATGGCCTCGGCCCCGTTGCCGCCTTCTTCGGCGGGCTGGAAGATCACAACCGCCGTGCCGTCGAAATTCCGCGTCTCAGCCAGATACTTGGCCGTCCCCAGCACCATTGCTGTATGGCCGTCATGGCCGCAAGCATGCATGGCGTTTGGAGTCTGCGAGGCGTATTCCAACCCGGTCTGTTCTTGCATCGGCAGCGCGTCCATATCGGCACGCAATCCGATGGCACGTCCTCGGGTATCCGACTTGCCCCGGATCACCCCTACCACGCCGGTGCGACCTATTCCGTTCACCACCTCATCACAGCCGAATTCTTTCAGTTTTTCGGCAACCAAAGCGCTGGTGCGGTGCGTGTCATACAGGATTTCCGGGTGCTGATGAATGTCACGCCGCCAGCCGGTGATTTCTTCGTGCATTTCTGCAAGGCGGTTCTTGATCGGCATGTCATGCTCCCTGTTATTATGCGACGGGCAATCGTCGTTCCACAAGCTCGGCATACCAACTGCAGCCGGCGGGTATCGCGTCGTCGTCGAAATTGTATTCCGGGTGGTGGCACATCGCGGTGTCCCCATTGCCTACAAAGATGTAGGCTCCGGGCCGTTCTTCAAGCATATAGGCAAAATCTTCGGACGGCATTATGGGATCGGTGTTCTCGGTCACCTTGCCTGCTACGGCGGCGGCGGCCTCGGCCGCATACCCCGTTTCCGCCTCGGAATTTACCGTCACCGGGTAGCCGGGCGTCCACGTCATCGTTGCAGTCGCCCCAAAGGCCGAGGCTGTGTCTTCTGCGATCCTGCGAACCCTCTCTTCCGCGATGGTGCGGTATTCGGGGTCAAGCGTTCTGACAGTACCCAAAAGGCGCACCGTATGCGCAATGACATTCGAGGCCGAGCTGTCGGTTTCAAACGTGCCCACCGTCAGGACAACGCGCTTAATCGGATCGACCGTACGCGCCACAACCGATTGAAGGGCCACGACGATATGAGAAGCCACCAGCGTTGTGTCGACCGCATCATGGGGTGCGGCGGCGTGCCCCCCTTTGCCGGTGACAACGATCTCAAACTCGTCAGAGGAGGCCAGCAGTGCCCCGGGCCGGATCGCAAACTCTCCGACAGGCAGACCCGGCATATTGTGCATGCCGTAGACTTCCTGAATACCCCACCGGTCCATCATTCCGTCTTGGCACATGGCCAGACCGCCCGCGCCACCTTCTTCGGCAGGTTGAAAGATCAGCACGGCTGTACCATCGAAATTCCGTGTCTCTGCCAGATATTGTGCCGCGCCCAACAGCATCGAGGTGTGCCCGTCATGGCCGCAAGCATGCATCTTGCCGGACACGGTCGAAGCATAGTCCAGCCCCGTCGCTTCTTCGATCGGTAGCGCATCCATGTCCGCACGCAACCCGATCACGCGGCCTTGCGTATCCTGACGTCCGCGGATCACGGCCACAACACCGGTTTTCCCAATGCCCGGGGTTATCTCGTCTACACCAAATTCTTTCAGACGCTCAGCAACAAATGCCGCAGTCTCGTGTACGTCATACATCAGCTCTGGATGAGCATGCAGATGACGGCGCCACTTGGTGATCTCGTCATGCATTTCAGCAAGTCTGTTTTTGACCGGCAATTTAAGTTCTCCACGTAGCTATTTGATAAACAAATAAAATAGATTATGCCGCCAACCTTGATACAAGGCGTTTCATGAAGGTCTGGCCCGAGTCAAACTGCGCGATCGAAATGAACTCGTTTGGCTGATGCGCCTGCGCGATATCGCCCGGTCCGCAGATCACGGCAGAATAACCCGCCTCCTGAAACTGTCCGGCTTCTGTGCCATAGCTGACGACATGACTGGCATTGTCACCTGTCAGGGTGCGCACCAAAGCCTCGGCCTCACCTTCTTTTTCCGGCACCAAGGCAGGTACCGCAAAATTCTCGGAAACCTCGATGCGGGCTTCCGGATGGACCTTTTGCATCCGTGTCTCGGCCTCGCGGACCTGCCGTAGATAGGCATCTCGCCAAGTGCGAGCCTCTTCACCCGGCACAACCCGGAAATCCATCATGAACCGGCAGTCTTTGGCGGTGATATTATGGGCCGTTCCGCCCTGAATCATCCCCACATGGCAGGTGGTCCATGGCGGATCAAAGACCGCCGCTATGTCACTGGGCCTGGCCAGCCGGTTGTCGGCGTTTCGCCTGTTGGCCCAGTCGATCAACGGGGCTGCTTCCATAATGGCGTTGACACCTGTGTGCATGATCGAGCTGTGAACTTCAAACCCGACCATATGGGTGTCATAGCCAAAGCCCCCCTTATGGCCGGTCACAGCTTGCATCATCGATGGCTCACCCACAATCACAGCAGAGCCTTTCGGCAGCACGCCCTGCATCGCCTTGATCATCGGCGGCGCACCGGTGCATCCGACCTCTTCATCAAAGCTGAGCGCCAGCTGTAGCGGGCGTTTGACATCAGCGTAGTGCGCCTCAACCAAGGCCCAGATGGCCAGGGCATCAAAGCCTTTCATGTCACAGGTGCCGCGCCCGAAATACTTGCCGTCCTTCT
Source organism: uncultured Ruegeria sp. (assembly GCF_947489545.1). Taxonomy (NCBI): domain Bacteria; kingdom Pseudomonadati; phylum Pseudomonadota; class Alphaproteobacteria; order Rhodobacterales; family Roseobacteraceae; genus Ruegeria; species uncultured Ruegeria sp. Next base: position 67,880 of record NZ_CANLDZ010000006.1, read on the forward strand.
CTGTCACCAAGAACGGATCGGTATCCCATGGCTGCCCGTCCACCGGCACCACATCCGTGTGACCGGACAGAACAATTGCGCCCTCTTCCCAGGGGCCGACATGAGCATACAGCGCCGCCTTGTGCGGCTGCTCCGGGTCTGGCCAGCGATATGACGTGATCCCGTGGTCCCGCAAATAGCCTTCGACCCAATCCACCAAAGGCAGGTTGCTGTCGCGGCTCACCGTCGGGAATGAGATCAGCTTGGTCATGATCTCAAGCGGCGTCAGGCGCAGTGCCATGGGGTCTAGTACCCGCTGTCAGTGGTGAGAATGAAATGCCCCGGTTCGACCTCGCGGTACTCCGACGGCTCTGGTGTGTACCCAATCGGGTGGATCGGAGATGGGATCGGTTTGAAGTTTAGGTCCTTTTCCGACTTCCGTTTATTCGGATCAGCGATCGGCACTGCTTTCATCAGGGCCTGTGTATAGGCGTGCTGCGGGTTTTCAAACACGCGCGCACGTGGTCCCAGTTCCACGATCCGGCCCAGATACATGACACCGACGTGGTGGCTGACCCGTTCCACAACGGCCATATCATGACTGATGAAGAGATAGGACAAGCCCAGCTCGGATTGTAGCTCCATCATCAGGTTCAGAACCTGCGCCTGCACCGAGACGTCCAGAGCCGAAACGGCCTCATCTGCGATGATCAGCTTTGGGTTCAAGGCCAACGCGCGGGCAATCGCGATTCGCTGTCGCTGACCGCCTGACATTTCATGTGGGAACCGGCGCATGAAACTGCGCGGCAGTTGCACTTTGTCGAACAATTGTGCCACGCGGTCCTGCAACTCTGACCCGGTCGCCACGCCATAGTTCCGCATCGGTTCCGCCACTTGGTCCAGCAATTGCATCTGTGGGTTCAGCGAGGCGAAGGGATCCTGAAAGATCATCTGCATGTCCAGCCGCGCCTTGCGCAGACCGTTCTGATCCAGCTTTATGATGTCCAAGCCATCCAGATCGACCTCGCCAGACAAAGGCTCGACCAAACGCAGGATAGATCGACCGGCCGTGGATTTTCCGCATCCGGATTCGCCCACAAGGCTTAGGGTCTGCCCTTTGTTCAATTTGAACGACACATCCTCGACCGCATGGACGTTCGAGATGGTCCGACGTAACAACCCGCCCTTGACCGGAAAGCGAGTCGTCAGGTTCTTAACCGTTAACAGAACCTCCTCGGTGCCTGGGATCGGCGCGATATTCTGCCCTTCCACGCCCAACAGCTTCATCGGTTCGGGCGCGGCTTTGCCCTGCATTTCACCCAGCTTCGGCACTGCCGCCAGCAAGGCCTTGGTGTAATCGTGCTGCGGGTTCTCGAAGATCTCTTTGACTGAACCTTCTTCAACCTTGTTGCCGCGGAACATGACCACGACACGGTCGGCCATCTGCGCAACCACTGCCATGTCATGCGTAATGAACATAACAGCGGTGCCCGTTTCCCGTTTCAGCCGGTCCATCAGAGCCAGAATTTCGGCCTGAATGGTCACATCCAGCGCCGTCGTCGGTTCATCCGCAATCAGCAGGCGCGGTTCGCACGCCATTGCCATGGCGATAACAACCCGTTGCCTCATCCCACCGGACAATTCATGTGGGTATTGCTTCAGGCGTCGTTCCGGCTCGGGGATGCGTACCTGGCGCAAAAGTTCCAGCGCCCGCGCTTCAGCCTCGGGTTTGGTCATATCTTTGTGGATGCGCAGGCCTTCGGTCAATTGCCGACCTACTGTGAAAACCGGATTCAGGGCAGTCATCGGCTCCTGAAAAATCATCCCAATTTCATTGCCGCGAATCTGTTTCATCAGGTCCTGATCGGCCCTGGACAGGTCCATCTCTTCGCCATCACGCCGGTCGAACAACAATTCTCCGCCCGCGATTTCGCCGCCTCCGAACTCGACCAACCGCATCAGTGACAACGACGAGACCGACTTTCCAGACCCGGATTCACCAACGATACAAACGGTTTCGCCGGGATTCACCTCGAACGAGACATCCTCGACCCCAACCACTGGGCCGTCCTTGGTTTGAAACTCGACGCGAAGTTTTTTTATCTGTGCAATCGGTTGGTCCAGCACGCACACGCTCCCCTTGGCAGCTTTTTTGTTCTATTGCCCGACGCTAAGGCGGCAATAAGGGGAAAGTCAAACCGGTTGCACCTTTTCGCCACAGCAACTCTTGCAATTTTCCAAAGTTCTGTTTCGATACCAAGCGTAACCGTATTGGGGAGAATACGGCATCATCAGAATGCTGCCTGAATTTGCGATTCGAAATCAGGATCTTACTCCCCTTTCGGCAACGCCAAATCCGCAGGCATTGCGGAAGAAATCGAGACACGCAAGTGTCCAACATGGAGTGTATGATGAAAATCAAAACCCTTTTGCTTGGCGCGATCGCAAGCACGGCTATGGCCCCGATGGCCATGGCAGAGCGCGGATCGGACGGCAATGTCAGCATTATTTATTGGCAGGCTCCGTCAATCCTGAACCCTTTCCTGTCAGGCGGCACCAAGGACGTCGAAGCATCGTCGCTCGTGATTGAACCGTTGGCGCGCTATGACCAAGACGGCAATATGGTGCCTTTCCTTGCCTCTGAAATCCCAACCGTTGAAAATGGCGGCGTTAGCGAAGATCTGACCTCGATCACCTGGAAAATCGCACCGGGAATCACTTGGTCCGACGGAACGCCCTTCACATCCGCAGATGTGAAATTCACCGCCGACTACTGCATGGACCCCGATGGTGGCTGTGCGCAGGTGACCAAATTCGAAGGCGTAACCGCTGTAGAAGCAGTCGATGACCTGACCGTCAAAGTCACATTCGACAAACCAACCCCATTCCCCTACGGCCCGTTCGTTGGCGGCGAAAGCCCGATCATTCAGGCTGCGCAATTTGCCGATTGCACAGGCGCGAAAGCGCCGGAATGCACGGACCAGAACTTCAACCCAATCGGCACGGGTCCGTTTATCGTCACCGAGTTCAAACCGAATGACGTGATCACATTCCAGGCCAACGACAATTACCGCGACCCGGCCAAACCCGCATTTGCTTCTGTGACGTTCAAAGGCGGCGGCGACGCGACAGCGGCAGGCCGCGCCGTTATGGAAACGGGCGAGTTTGACTATGCCTGGAACCTGCAGTTGGCGCCCGAAGTGATCGCCCAGATGCAGGAAGGTGGCAAGGGTACGCCCGTCGCGGGCTTTGGTCCACTGGTCGAGCGGATCATGTTGAACCAAACGAACCCATCGCCCGACCTACCGGAAGGTGAGCGTTCGACGGCTGCCCATCCGCATCCGTTCCTTCAGGACCCGGCCGTTTACAAAGCCATGTCAATGGCCATCGACCGTCCGCTGCTGGTGGAAATCGGCTATGGTCAGGCAGGTAAAGTGACCTGCAACTGGGTTCCGGCGCCGGCCGCGTTCAACTCGACCTCGATGACCTGCGACACGCAGGATATCGAAGGCGCGAAGAAGATGCTGGATGACGCAGGTATCGTCGATACAGATGGCGACGGCGTGCGCGAAAAAGACGGTGTTCCGCTGAAAGTTGTCTACCAGACCTCGACCAACGCCGTCCGTCAGGACTTCCAGGCGCTGATCAAGGAATGGTGGAGTCAGATCGGTATCGAATCCGAGCTGCGTAACATTAACGCGTCAGTCTTTTTCGGGGGTGACCCGGGTTCGCCTGATACCTTCCAGAAGTTCTATGCCGACGTTGAAATGTATGCCAACACCTTCAACGGCACCGACCCACAGTCCTATCTGGGCAACGGTCTGTGCGACAAGGCACCTCGCCCCGACTCGCAGTGGCAGGGTGAGAACATCAGCCGCTTCTGCAACGAAGAGTTCGACAAGCTGCACGCACAGCTGGCCGAAACCGCAGGTCTGGAGCAGCGCGCTGCTATCGCCACACAGTTGAACGATATCATCGTTCAGAACGGTGGTATGATCCCGCTGGTGCACCGTGGCCGTCTGTCGGCGCACGCGAACACGCTGGGTGGCGTTGTCCTGAACGTTTGGGACAGCGAACTGTGGAATATCGCTGACTGGTACCGCAAGACCGGTTCCTAAGCGTTAGCCTTGCAAAGCCGCGCCCCGATCTTTATCGGGGCGCGGTCTTTCGCATAATCCACCAACAAGAAGACGCATATAAAGGCGCCTCTTAATGCTTAACTTCACAATCAGACGACTGATACTGGCCGTTCCGACGCTCTTGTTCATCAGCCTCGTCATTTTCCTGCTGCTCGAGCTCGCACCTGGCGATCCGATGGCGCAGGTTCCGCTCACTGTTCCGCCCGAAGTCAAAGAGAAGATGCGCGAGGCACTAGGCCTCGGCCAGCCGATGCATATCCGATTCTGGAAATGGATCGTGCAATTCTTCTGGATCGAACCACAGGTGCTGATCGACGCAATGTTCGGCACAACCTTCTCAGAAGGTGATCTGCGCGTGATTTCTTGGCAGACCCGCTCGCCGGTTATGGACATCGTTGTTCAGCGTATCCCGCAGACCCTGTGGGTTGTTGGCACCGCCTATGTGGTTGCCATCCTGATTGCCCTGCCCATCGGCATCTACTCTGCATATCGCCAGTACTCCTGGTTCGACCAGATGGGGACATTTGTGTCGATGATCGGCTTCTCGGTTCCGCCGTTCTTTTCGGGTGTTCTGGTGATCGTGATCTTCTCGGTCCAACTGGGCTGGTTCCCGTCGATCTATGACACCACACTTGTTGTGAACAGTTGGGACAGCTTTGTATTGCAGCTGAAACAGATGATCATGCCGGTCATGGTTCTGGCACTACAGATCACAGCGCAACTCAGCCGGTTCATGCGCGCCTCGATGCTGGACAACCTTAATCAAGACTACGTCCGCACTGCCCGCGCCAAAGGCCTGAGCGAGTATGTCGTGGTTATGGTTCACGTCTTGCGCAATTCGATGATCCCTGTCGTCACCGTGATCGCGTTGGGAATTCCCGCCATCTTTGGCGGCGCAATCATCACCGAACAGGTGTTCAAGGTGAACGGTATCGGCCAACTGCTGATTGGTGCCATTCAGGCCAACGACCTGCCGATGGTGCAAACCCTGACCTTCATCTTTGCTGTGCTGATCGTTCTGTTCAATCTGATCGCAGACGTTCTGTATGGCATTCTGGACCCGAGGATTCGCTATGACTGATCACAATCATTCAGACACGCTGATCCCCGATGAAGGACTTGCCCCGGCATCAACAGCCCTGCCAACGGCCGACGTGCTGGAAGAGCTGGCAACCCCACCCCGCAGCCAATGGCGCGATGTGTGGGATCAGTTCAAAACCCACAAGGGCGCCATGCTGGGGGCGGTTCTATTCATCTTCATCGTGGCTGCCGTCTATCTCGGCCCGTTTCTTTGGACGATTGATCCAACGCAGATCGACATCCGGTCTCGGAATCAGGGGCCCAGCTTCGCTCATCCCTTTGGCACTGACCAGTTGGGGCGCGATATCATGGCTCGCATGATGTCAGGTGGTCAAACATCGGTTTCAGTGGGCATCACGGCAATGCTTCTGGCCCTGTTCTTGGGCTCGTTCATCGGCGTTGTCGCCGGATTCTTCAGACGGTTGGACGGTCCGCTGATGCGCCTGACGGACCTGTTCCTGGCTTTACCACTGCTGCCCTTGCTGCTGGTGATGATGCTGTTGTTCCGCGAGCCTTTGTCCGCAGCCTTCGGGCTAGAGCGTGGGATTTTCATCCTGATCGTCTGCGCCATCGGGATCACATCTTGGATGCCGACAGCGCGGATCGTGCGGGGTGACGTGCTGGCCATCAAGGAACGAGAATTCGTGCTGGCCGCCCGGTCCATCGGCACCAGCAACAGCCAGATCATCACGCGGCACATCCTGCCCAACGTGCTGTCGCCGATCATGGTATCGGCAACGCTGGGGATTGCTACGGCGATCATCACGGAAAGCGCCCTGTCTTTCCTTGGATTGGGCTTTCCGCCTGATTTCCCAACCTGGGGAAGGCTGCTGTTTGATGGTGTCGACTACCTGCAGCAATACCCGGAGCGTGTATTCTGGCCCGGCCTGGCAATCTCGCTGACAGTGCTGAGCGTCAACTATTTGGGCGACGGCCTGCGCGACGCGCTCGATCCGCGTATTCGCGGACGGTAAACAAAAAATCAGTCGGCGCGCCTTAGCGCGCCGGCGCACACTACGATCATAACGGCCAACGGTAGCAAAACCGCGAAGGCCATCCGCAGCGTCAAAAGCTCGGCCAGAAACCCGATTAGCGGTGGCCCAATCAACAACCCGCCATATCCAAGTGTTGCGACACTGGCGATCGCCTGACCGGGCGGAACATTCGGGTCATTTGCCGCCCGGCTAAACGCCAATGGCATGATCACGGCATAGCCAACCCCCATCAGGGTAAACCCGATCAAAGCGAGGGGCACATTGCCGGAAGAGACAACTAAGAACACCCCCAAGGCCGAACAGAGACCACCAAAACGCGCCGACGCGACGGGTCCAAACCGAGCGATGGCCACGCCTCCGGCAAGCCTGCAAACCACCATCGCAACCGAAAACACTGCATAGCCCAAGGTCGCCACACTTTCGGTAGATCCTGTCACGTCGCGCATGAACAAGGCGCTCCAATCGGCAACAGCGCCCTCGCCCAGCGCAGCGCACAGTGCTGTGAACCCGACAAGGATCAATGCGCCCGAAGGCAACGCAAAAACCGATCCTTGCGACAAGGCTGACCGGCGCGATACCCAAGGCACCCACGACATCGCCAAAGCCAGAAGAACGACCATGCAACCGGCCACCAAAAAATGCTGAAATGTCGTCAGATCAAATTGCACCGCTATGAAACCGCTGACCGCGCCCAGACCGGCACCCAAGCTCCACATCGCATGGAACGAGGACATCAACGGCTTGTCGTAGGTTTGCTCGACCTCTGCGCCCCAGGCGTTCATGGACACATCCATCGACCCATGAAACGCGCCGAAAACGAACAGAAAAGCCGCCAGCGCAACAAAACTGTCTGCAAGACCCAACAGGACTAGAGAAAATGTGTATAGGACCGCAATGATCCGGGTGATGGCAACAGCGCCAAACCGGTCTGTCAGACGCCCAGTCACTGGGAAGGAACAGACAGCCCCGGCCGCCATGAACAACAGCCCATAGCCCAGGTCTTCGTGGCTTAGTTGCAGGTGGTCGCGAACGGCAGGAATACGAGACGCCCAAATGCCGAACAAAGCACCGTTCAGAATAAACATGGCGGCCACGGCCCGCCACGCAGTTGCAACACTGATCACTGGAAACCTCTGCCCTTTCACCGACACTTGCGACCACTTCTACAAAGGTCGAAGTCGGTGGCAAGCCGCTCTTACTCTAAACGGCTGCGTATTTTTCGGATTGCGCCCCAAACCAACAACACAACCGGAAGCGTGACAGCCGCCGTTAGCATGCCTTTGCTGATCCCGGCGGCCGTCAACGGATAGAGCAAATAGCTGGCCAGCGAAACCGCGTAATAGCTGATCGCCACAACAGACAACCCTTCGACCGTGTGTTGAAGACGCAGCGCAAGATCGGCCCTGCGGTCCATGCTTTCCAGCAATGCCTGGTTCTGGGCGCTGCGTTCGACGTCCACCCGCGTGCGCAGCAGATCACCTGCACGGATTGCCCTATCCGACAAGGTCTGTAAGCGCCGCTCCGTGGACTTCACGGTGCGAATGGCGGGGTCATACCGGCGCATCATGAAATCGGCAAAGCTCTGCCTGCCGAGAAAGCGCTCCTCTCGCAATACTTCGATCCGCTGATTCACGATGGCCTCGTAAGCTCCGGTTGCACCAAACCGAAATGCATTGCGGGCAGACAGTGTTTCCAACTCGGTCGAGATTGCGAGCAGTTGCGGCAACTGATCATCGGGCCGGTTGGCATCGTCGGTCATTTCAATCATCAGCTCGGTCAGTTTTTGATCCAATTCACTGATGCGTTCTGTCAGACTTTTGACGCGCGCGAACCCAAGCATGGACATTGCCTTATAGGTCTCGACCTCACACAGTCGTTGGATGATGCGGCCAATTCGTCGTTCGCCGGTCCCTTCCGAGACGAACATTGCAAACCGCATGTGCCCGGCCGGGTCGATGCGAAAATCGCTGGCGCAAGTGGCAGCATTATCCAACACTCGGGAAACGGCCAGACTTTCCGGCTCGAACCAATCGGTCAGCGACGCGCTGATTTGATCGTCATCGGGGCATGGTACTACACGCATCAGAACCGAGGTTACCCGTTGTCCCGGGCTGGACATCAGCCAGTCCGGTGGAAAAACCTCAAAATCAGCGGGATTGAACGCACGCTCGCTAACGTTGTTTGTGATCGCGGTGAACGTGACAAACTCCGTATGCTGTTCCCATTTGAGCCAGTGGCGCCCGATTTGCCCCGCGTAATGCGTCGCACCGGGTTGCGGATGCGGCGCGCCGTGGCGGTCCAAGAGGTCTGTCAGATGTGCGATATCTTCACTTCTGTCCCGACCCACCGCTTGTTCGGGCTTTTTGATTGCCAAAAACACAACCGTGCAGGGCATCTGAGCTACCGGAAAAGGGCGCGCATGCAATTCATTGGCCAGCGCATAGCGCAGCGGATGGTCCTGGATCGGTGTCATTGGTCGCTCCGTTGAATTCCCCGGACTATACGGTATGAACGGCAGACATCAATTCTCTTTTTATTTCAGTAACTTACATGGATACAACGGTATACAAGACACGCTATCTCATTGATTTGGTTGCCAGAGCTCAATCGGATTGCCCTCAGGGTCGTGGATGCGGGCAAACTTCCCGACCTCGCTGTCCCACTCTGGGTTGGTTTCTACGGTGATCCCGGCCGCTTGCAATTGTTTGGTCATGGCCTCCAGATCATCAACACGGAAGTTGATCATCCATTGTTGCTCGTCTCGGCCAAAATAGCTCGTGTCCTGCGCGAAGGGGGTAAACACCGTATAGCCCTCGCGCTGTTTCCACGGAACCGGATCATAGTGATGAACGCCCAGATGCGTCTCGTACCATTGCGTCAGCGCCTGCGGATCACGAGCGCGAAAGAACACGCCACCTATGCCATTCACTTTTTCCATCGGACACCTCCTGTAATCGCATGGTACCTCAATGCTGGCAAAAACAGAAAAGGCGCCCATATGGGCGCCTTTCCAAAGGGTATCGGGCCCAGATCAGTCGATCATCGGCAACAGCTTGTCCAGCGAAGCCTTGGCGTCGCCATAGAACATGCGGGTGTTTTCTTTGAAGAACAGCGGGTTTTCGATACCCGAGTACCCGGTGCCCTGGCCGCGCTTTGAGACGAATACCTGCTTGGCCTTCCAGCATTCCAGAACCGGCATCCCGGCGATGGGGCTGTTGGGATCTTCCTGTGCAGCAGGGTTCACGATGTCGTTCGAACCGATGACAATGGCCACATCCGTGTCCGGGAAGTCGTCATTGATCTCGTCCATTTCCAGAACGATGTCATATGGCACCTTTGCCTCGGCCAGCAGAACGTTCATGTGGCCCGGCAAGCGGCCCGCAACGGGGTGGATGGCAAAGCGTACGTTCTTGCCTTGCGCCCGCAGCTTGCGCACCAGTTCGGAAACCGACTGCTGCGCCTGTGCCACGGCCATGCCGTAACCGGGGATGATCACCACGCTGTCGGCATCGTTCAAGGCCGCAGCCACACCGTCGGCTTCGATTGCGATCTGCTCGCCCTCAACAGCCATCTGCTCACCTTGCGGGCCACCAAAGCCGCCCAGGATCACACTGACAAAGTGACGGTTCATCGCCTTACACATAATGTAGGACAAGATCGCACCTGACGAGCCCACGAGCGCACCAACCACGATCAGCAGGTCGTTGCCCAGCGAGAAGCCAATCGCCGCAGCCGCCCAGCCGGAATAGCTGTTCAGCATCGACACAACTACCGGCATGTCGGCACCGCCGATGCCCATGATCAGGTGATAACCGATGAACAACGCGGCCAGCGTCATCAGGAACAGCGGGAAGAACCCACCCGACGCGGTGTACCAGATCAGGCAGATCAACGAGATGATTGCGGCCGCCGCGTTCAGCGCATGGCCACCCGGCAGCTTGGTCGCCGCAGATGTCACCTTGCCCGCCAACTTGCCATAGGCCACGACCGAACCGGTAAAGGTGATCGCGCCAATGAAGATACCCAGGAACAGTTCCACATGCAGGATGCCCAGCTCTGCCGGGGTTTTCTTTGCAATCAGCTTGGCGAAAGCCCCCAGATCAGACAGGTCCGCCTGATTGGCCGAATCCACGATAGCCATGACCTGCGCAACATTGCCAATCTCGAAATGCGCATTGTAGCCAACAAAAACAGCCGCCAGACCCACCAGCGAGTGCATCGCGGCCACAAGCTGTGGCATCTCGGTCATCTGTACGCGCTGCGCGACGTACTGGCCGATAAAGCCACCGCCAGCGATCAATAGTAGCGACAACAGCCACAAGCCAGACCCGGGACCGACCAGCGTAGCAAAGACCGCAAGCCCCATACCGACGATGCCATACCAGACCGCGCGCTTGGCGCTTTCCTGGTTCGACAGTCCGCCTAGGGACAGGATAAAAAGGACAGCCGCAACAACGTAAGCGGCGGTAGTGAAGCCATAATCCATGTGCCCGGCCTCCTTAAGATTTCTGGAACATGGCAAGCATGCGCCGGGTTACGAGGAAGCCGCCGAAGATGTTGATCCCGGCCATGAAGACAGACAGTGCCGCCAGCAGAATGACCAGGAAGGATCCCGATCCAATCTGCATCAGCGCGCCAACGATAATGATCGACGAGATCGCGTTGGTGATCGCCATCAACGGAGTGTGCAAGCTGTGCGAGACGTTCCAGATCACCTGGAAGCCCACAAAAATGGCCAGCACGAAGACGATGAAATGTTGCATAAAGCTGGCCGGAGCAATCAGCCCCACCAGCAGCATCAGCACGCCGCCGACCCCCAGCAGGGTAAACTGCTGCTTGGTCTGCGCCTTGAAGGCCGCAATTTCCTGCGCCCTCTTTTCTTCCGGCGTCAGCTCTTTCACCTCAGCCTTGGGCTGAGCCGCGATTGCCTGCACTTTGGGCGGTGGTGGCGGGAAGGTGATCTCACCCTCATGTGTCACGGTCGAACCGCGGATCACGTCATCTTCCATGTCATGATTGATCTGACCGTCCTTTTCGGGCGTCAGGTCAGTCATCATGTGACGGATGTTGGTGGCGTAGAGCGACGAGGATTGTGAGGCCATACGGCTGGGGAAGTCGGTATAGCCGATGATGGTCACGCCATTATCGGTCACGACCTTCTCATCCGCGATCGTACCCTCAACGTTGCCGCCCCGTTCGGCCGCAAGGTCAACGATCACCGAACCCGGTTTCATGGCCTTGACCATATCCTCGAGCCACAGCTTTGGCGCCGGGCGGTTCGGGATCAGTGCGGTGGTGATTACGATGTCCACTTCTGGTGCCAGTTCACGGAACTTGGCCAGTTGGGCTTCGCGGAACTCGTCGGACTGGACGGATGCATAACCGCCCGTGGCCGCGCCGTCCTGCTGTTCTTCTTCGAAGTCCAGATAGACAAATTCCGCACCCATCGACTCGACCTGCTCGGCCACTTCGGGGCGGACGTCGAACGCATAGGTAATCGCACCCAGCGAGGTCGACGTACCGATCGCCGCCAGACCAGCCACGCCAGCACCCACGATCAGAACCTTCGCGGGCGGCACTTTACCAGCCGCCGTCACCTGGCCAGTGAAGAAACGGCCAAAGTTGTTGCCAGCTTCGATAACCGCGCGATAGCCCGCGATGTTCGCCATCGAAGACAGCGCATCCATCTTCTGCGCACGGGAAATCCGCGGCACCATCTCCATGGCGATCACGTTGGCACCCTTGGACTTGGCCAACTCCATTCCTTCTTCGTTCCCAGCCGGGTTGAAGAAGGAAATCAGCGTCTTACCCTTGGTCAGGCGCTTTAGCTCGGCCTCGGTCGGGATCCGAACCTTGGCTACAATGTCAGCCGATTTCCACAACGAGGCTGCAGTCTTGACGATCTCGACGCCGACCGCCTTATACGCCGCGTCTGAAAAGCCCGCCGCTTGCCCGGCCCCCTTTTCAATGGCGCAATCATAGCCCAGTTTCTGCAGTTGCACGGCGGAGTCCGGGGTCATCGCGACCCTGTTTTCACCGTCCAGTATTTCCTTTGGCGTGCCTATTTTCACTGGCAGTCCCCCTAATTATCACTCTGGCAGAGCGGGTGATCGGTATTGTTAGTTAAGCAAAGATGTATCTTGCGCAAGATTATTTCGCAAGCGCAGCAATCGTTACGTGATGTCACAGCACGAAACACCCTATATCCAACGACGTGTTTTGCGTTCATATCGGGCGAAATCCGCACGAAAAGTACGGCGCAGACGGTCTTCTTCAGGTATTATAAAGCGACGTTCAAGCAGCGAGACAAGGATCGGCACCAAGACCAATGACAGCACGGCATCCAGACGCAGTACAAGCCCGGCCAAAATCAGGATATCGGCCAGATAGATCGGGTTGCGACTGTATTTGTAGATACCCGATTGCACCAGCGCCGTCGGCGTTTCATGCGGGATGACTGTGGTCTTTTGCCTACGAAACTCGACGATCGCCATAACCACGATCAAAATACCGCCGCCAATCAAAACACCACTGATGAGATCGGTCACTCCGCCTTCCAGCGACAATCCAAAACCCAAAAAGCGCGCCTGCAGCCACGCCAGAAAAACAAACCCCAATAGCCAAACAGGCGGAATGTCGATCCGACGCATGCATCGTCCCCGTGGATGGCGACACGCAGTGGCACATGTCGCTTCTGCGCGATGTCCTATCGCTTTCAGACCGGAATAGCAAAACCTCAGTATGTCGCATGAATGGACAGATACAAGAGGATCGGATAGGCCAAAAGCACCCTGCGATGTGTAAGAAAGAATTGTGAGCCGCCATGACCGATTTTGCCGCAACCAAGGCCATGTTCCATCTGCCCGAAGGGGTTCTGTATCTCGACGGTAACTCTCTGGGACCATTGCCAAAAGCGGCTGCAACCGGGGTCCAGCGCATGATGAGCGACGAATGGGGCCAGATGTTGATCACCGGCTGGAACAAAGCCGGCTGGATGGGGCTGCCCACGGGCCTTGGAGACCGTATTGGTCGGTTGATCGGAGCCGAGGCTGGCAGCGTCGTCGTCGGCGACACCTTGTCGATCAAGGTCTATCAGGCCGTTGCATCTGCGCTAGAGCTTAATCCAAAGCGCAAGGTGGTTCTGTCCGACAATGGTAATTTCCCCTCAGACCTATACATGGCAGACGGTCTGTTGCGCTCCCTTGGGGCAGAATACGAATTGCGCGTCGTTGACCCTGAGAATGTCGCTGACGCGCTGACAGAAGAAATCGCGGTCTTGATGCTGACCGAGGTCGACTATCGTACAGGTCGCAAACACGACATGAAGGCCCTGACCGAGTTGGCCCATGCAAACGGCGTCGTAACGGTGTGGGATCTGGCGCACTCGGCCGGGGCGATCCCGGTTGATCTTGCCGGATGCAATGCCGATTTTGCGGTGGGCTGCACGTATAAGTACCTGAATGGTGGACCAGGCGCGCCTGCCTTTGTGTACGTGGCACCCCGACTGGCACCCAACGTGCGCCCTGCTTTGTCAGGCTGGCTGGGGCACGAAGCCCCGTTCAACTTCGATCTGGATTACCGACCCGGAGCAGGGATCGAGCGGATGCGCGTCGGCACGCCGCCCGTCATTCAGATGACGGCTTTGTCCGCCGCGATGGATGTTTGGGATATTGCCGATATCGCGGACGTCCGCACCAAATCCATTGAATTGACCGAGATGTTCGTAGACCGGGTCGAAGCGACCTGCGCCGATCTTGAGTTGGCAAGTCCGCGTGATCCGGAACAACGTGGCAGTCAGATTTCCTTCAGGTTCCAAGAAGGCTATGCCGCGATGCAGGCGCTGATTGCGCGTGGGGTAATCGGTGATTTCCGTGCACCCAACATCATGCGGTTCGGCTTCACACCTTTATATGTTGACGAAAACGATGTCGCTCAGGCGGCGGATATCCTGGCCGATATCATGACCAACAAACTGTGGGATACGCCCGAGTACAAAACGCGCCAGCGCGTTACCTGACCTCAAGCCCGGCGCCGATCAGGGCGGCCAGTTGCGCGGTCCGCCTTTCAAATTCTTCCGCGCCGGACGCCGTCATTTTGACCCCCTTGAGAGCAACCGTAATGGTCTTTGCGGTTTCATCAGGGGTTTCAAACAACCGGACCCGACCAGCGACGTCTTCGCGGGTCAGCCACGCCGCATAAAGATCCGTTAGCTCGGCCTCGCCTTCTTCAACAATGTCGATGGACATCGATTTGGTCGTATCCAACATCTCTAACCCATGTGGTGAGGCAAGAATGGCAGCCATCCCGTCTGCCTGCGCCAGGATTGCCCGTGTCACGAGGTCAGAAACTGCTCCGGACCCGTTTAGGGCTTCGGTCACTGCGGCGATCTTTTCGGCATAGTGCAATTCGGTCAGCTTCCTAACAATCGCCTCTTTGTTCTTGTAGTGCAGATAAACCGCAGGGCGGGACATCCCCGCCCCGCGCGCTATGTCATCCATCGAGGTCTTGCGAAACCCATAGGACGAAAAAGCCTGAAACGCCGAGGTCAGGATCGCCTTTCGCCGTGTATCGTCACCGGTGTCGTTCATACTCGCAGACCTGACATTTTTTGTATATTTTGTCAATTGACATACTGACACTTTTCACCAATTATGTCATAAACCAGCCACAGCCAAGCGAGGTGAGCCATGGCGACCACCCTTAAGATCAACGGAACGTCTCATCAAGTGGACCTGCCGGATGATGTGCCCCTGTTGTGGGTCCTGCGGGATGAGGTCGGTCTGACCGGAACCAAGTTTGGCTGCGGCGTTGCCTCGTGTGGGGCATGCACGGTCCACATCGATGGTGAAGCTGTGCGCTCATGCCAAGTCGCGCTGTCCGATGTTTGGGGCGATGTGACTACAATCGAAGGCGTAGGAACCCCGGATGCGATGACCACAATCCAGCAAGCATGGGTTGACCATCAAGTAGCGCAATGCGGCTACTGCCAGTCAGGCCAAATCATGCAGGCTGCCACTTTGCTGGCTGAAAACCCGACCCCCACAGACGCCGATATCGACGATGCCATGCAGGGCAACTTGTGCCGCTGCGGCACCTATCCGCGCATTCGCGCTGCTATTCATGACGCAGCTGCCAAATTGAAGGAGGCATAAGCAATGGCTCGCATTGGAAAAATCCTCCGCCGTACTTTTCTGATTGGCTCTGCCGCGATTGTTGGCGGTGTGGCGTTCGGCGCGTATTACGTCAGCCGTCCGGCGGCCAATCCGTTGAAACCGAAAGAAGGCGAAGCGGCGCTGAACCCCTTCATCCTGATTGACCAGAAAGGCGTCACTCTGTTTGCACCGCGCGCCGAGATGGGACAGGGCGTCCAGACCACCTGGGCAGCACTGATCGCAGAAGAATTGGACGTGGATCTGGATAAGATCACGGTTCTGCACGGCCCGGCAGCAGCAGCGTATTACAACTCGGCTCTGGTCGGTGAAGGCCTTCCCAACAAAGGCTATGACATTACGAACTTCCAACACAATCTGGGTGAGGCCCTGGGCGTGTTGGGCAAAGTGCTCAGCCTTCAAGTCACTGGCGGCTCGACCTCGATGAAGGATGGGTTTGAACGCATGCGTCAGGCAGGTGCCTCGGCACGCGAAACCCTAAAGCGCGCCGCTGCCAACCGGCTTGGGGTAGACCCATCTGAGCTACAGACAGCATCGGGTCATGTGATCGCACCGAACGGTAGTCAGATTGCTTATACAGAACTGGCCGTCGATGCGGCGGGTTTGGAACCCGTCGATGTGCCCCTGCGCGACCCATCCGAATGGCGCTATCTGGGCCAGACCCAACCGCGGCTGGATATGGTCGAAAAGGCCACCGGAACGGCCAAATTCGGCGTCGATGTGCGCCTGCCCGGCATGAAGTATGCCAGCGTTCGGATGAACCCCAAACTGGGTGGGGCGATGAAAGGATATGACGACAGCGCCGCGACCTCACTGCCCGGTGTTGAAAAAATCGTCGATCTGGGCACTGGCGTTGCGGTTATCGCCAACAATACCTGGTTGGCCATTCAGGCTGTTGAGGCCATCGATGTCGATTGGGGTGATGCCCCCTACCCGCCAGAAACAGACGGTATCTTTGCCAAGATTGCTGAGGCGTTTGACGACTCGCCGAACTCTACAATGCGCGACGATGGGGATGTCGGCACGCTGCCCGCAGGCGCAACAGAGGTCACGGCAGAGTATCAAGTGCCCTATCTGGCCCATGCCACGATGGAGCCGATGAACGCCACTGCGCTTTATTCCGAAGATGCATTGGAACTGTGGTGCGGCAACCAGGCCCCGACATTGATCCAGTTCCGTGCTGCCAACACGGCCAGTCTGGAAACCGAGGCGGTGCAGATCCACACCACCTATCTGGGTGGTGGATTCGGTCGTCGGGGCGAATTGGATTTTGGTGAGATTGCCACCAAAGTCGCCATGGCCATGCCCGGCACCCCGGTTCAAACAACCTGGAGCCGCGAAGAGGATATGCGTCACGATTATTTCCGCCCAGGCGCAATTGCACGTATGCGCGGTGCAGTTCAGGACGGAACCGCAGTTTTGATCGATGGCAAACTCGCATCGCAATCCTGCACGCAGCAGGCTGTCGAACGTTACACGGGCATGCCGGGTGCTGGCCCCGACAAGGTGCTGGTCGAGGGGTTCTTCAACCAACCCTACGCGGTCCCAAACTACAGGATGAGCGGCCATATCGCCGATTTGGCAATCCCGGTCGGCTTTTGGCGGTCCGTAGGTAACAGCCACAACGGTTTTTTCCATGAAACCTTCATGGATGAGATGGCACATGCCGCGGGTCGCGATCCCTTAGAGTTTCGGCTGGAGTTGATGAAGAACGAACACGCCCCATCGGCCGGTTGCCTAGAGGCCGTGCGAGAGATGTCAGGCTGGACCGGTAACACACCGGATGGTGTTGGTCGCGGCGTGGCGTTTACCTACAGCTTTGGCACCCCCGTCGCTCAGGTCATCGAAGTGGTGGACGAAGACGGCACCATCCGCATCAACGAGGCCTGGATCGCGTGCGATATGGGACTCGCACTGGATCCCGAAAATGTCAAAGCGCAGATGTTCGGTGGCATGATGTATGGCCTGTCGGCCGCCTGCTACGGAGAGATTACCTTCTCCGAAGGAGAGGTCGAGCAGTACAACTTCCCGGACTATGACGCGATCCGCATGCACACCGCGCCGCAGGTCGAAGTGCGCGTGCTGGAAACCAACCGTCACATGGGTGGCGCGGGAGAGCCCGGCACGCCCCCATCAATGCCGGCGCTTGGAAATGCGCTGTTTGACCTGACCGGAAAACGGGCCCGAACCCTGCCGCTGAACACTCAGTTCGACTTGCTGATCTGACCACAGAACACTGGTCCGGTAGCGCAAATGCCGGGCTAGCTTCATCTTAAGCAGATTGTTGGATCAATTGCGTGTCCGACCCCGTCGCCCATGCACGAACGGCGGCCCCAAAAGCCTCGAATAACGGGCGGGAGACTGGATCATTGATAGCGTCCCATTCGGGATGCCATTGCACCGACAGTGTAAAGCCAGGTGCGTCTTTGATATACATCGCTTCGGGCGTTCCATCCGGTGCATGCCCATCGACCAGGACACGCTGCCCGACCGTCTTGATCCCCTGCCCGTGCAGCGTGTTTGTCATCACTTCAGACGCACCAAACAGATCGTGAAACACGCCATTTTCGCTTAGCTTTACAACATGACGCAGCGCAAATTTTTCTTCCAGGGTACCGTCTGGTGGCATGCGGTGGTTCATACGCCCGGGCAAATCTCGGATCTCGGGGTAAAGCGTGCCACCCATGGCGACATTCACTTCCTGAAATCCACGGCAGATGCCAAGGAACGGCTGGCCGCGATCCACGCAGGCGCGCACAAGGGGCAAGGTGATCGCGTCACGCGCCCGGTCGAAATCGCCATGCGCGTCGGTTGCGGACTCACCATATTCCTCAGGATGCACGTTGGGTCGACCGCCGGTCAGCAGAAACCCATCGCACACCTCCAGCAGTTCCTCCACTGAAACATAACGTGGATCAGCCGGGATCAGCAGCGGCAAGCATTCCGAGACGTTGGCCACGGCATCCGAATTCATCGTCCCACCGGCATGTGTCGGGTATTGATCGTTCATAAGATAAGAATTGCCGATAATACCAACGACGGGTCGAGACATTCCGCATACCTTGCTGTGACAGTAGTTCACCGCGAGGCTATCTGCAGCGGGATAAACGTGCAACAGCACACGACCTGCATGACAGCGCAAGACCGTGTTCAACAGCGCACATCTCATGCCTTATTGCTGAAAGCCTAAGAAACGGGCGTTTTGCAACACCTCCAAATGCTGGCAAACAGCCTGCTGTGGTCAAATTTCTCCTGTCAGACCAGAGGCTTCAATACCCGCCATACCGGCCGCCGCATCGTTGTCCGACGTATCACCGGTGACACCAACAGCGCCGATTACAGCGCCTTTGCGGTCCCGCAACAGAACCCCACCCGGGACTGGTACAACCTGCCCGCCGTAAACACCGTTCACTGCTGCCATAAAATAGGCCTGTGCCTCGGCCCGCTGCATCTGCGCGGTCCCCGCCATGCCCAGCATGACCGAGCCATAGGCTTTCCCATGCGCAATGGCAAAGCGACCGGGGGCTGCGTCGTCTTCGCGCTCAAAGGCAATGACGTGCCCACCTGCATCCAGAACAATCACCGACAACGGCTTAAGTTCCATTTCGCGCCCTTTTTCCAGCGTTTTGCGGATAATCGTACGCGCTTTGCGCAGTGAAACCGACATGTATGCGTCCTCCTGTCAGATCGGGTTTTATGTGGAGCCAGAGGACCAACGCCCCCGGCTTAGTTCGCCGCTTATTCTTGGCTGGCCTTCAATTCCAGGCGTCGCGCATGCAGAACCGGCTCGGTATAGCCCGAGGGCTGAACCCGCCCTTTGAACACCAGATCACAAGCAGCCTGAAAGGCGATGCCGTCGAACCCGGGTGCCATTGGCGAGTAGCCCGGGTCCCCCTCGTTCTGACGATCAACCACGGCTGCCATTTTTTGCATCGCCGCCATCAGCTGCGCCTCGTCCACCACGCCATGATGCAACCAGTTGGCCAGCGCCTGAGACGAAATCCGGCAGGTTGCGCGATCCTCCATCAGACCGACATCATTGATATCTGGCACCTTGGAGCAACCGACACCTTGATCGACCCAGCGCACCACATAGCCCAGTATTCCCTGCGCATTGTTCTTGATCTCGCGCGTGATCTCGTCGTCGCTCAGATTGCGACCGCCCAGCAATGGGATAGTCAGAAGATCGCCCAATGTGCCGCGGGCTCCGCCAGCGGCGATTTCATCCTGACGCGCCAACACTTTGACCTTGTGATAATGCGTGGCGTGCAGTGTTGCCGCGGTTGGCGATGGCACCCATGCGCAGGTTGCTCCAGATTGCGGGTGCCCGATCTTGGCTTCGAGCATTTCGCCCATCCGATCGGGTATCGCCCACATGCCTTTACCGATCTGCGCTTTGCCTTTCAAACCGCAGGCCAAACCAATATCGACATTCCGGTCCTCGTAGGATGAAATCCAGGGCGTGTTCTTGATATCCCCCTTGGGCAGCATCGGCCCGGCCTCCATCGAGGTATGGATCTCATCTCCGGTTCGATCCAGAAAGCCAGTGTTGATGAAAGCCACGCGCGATTTCGCGACGCGGATACACTCTTTGAGGTTCGCAGAAGTTCTGCGTTCCTCATCCATGATCCCGAGTTTCACGGTGTTGCGTGGCAGGCCCAAAACTTCTTCGACCATATCGAAGATATCCATGGCAAAACCGACTTCCTCCGGCCCGTGCATCTTGGGCTTTACGACATAGACCGACCCTTCGACCGAGTTGCCTCCGTCCCGCTTCAGATCATGCATCGCAATGAGCGTGGTGCACAACGCATCCATCAACCCTTCGCCAATCTCGCGGCCTTCGGCGTCCAGCACGGCGGGGTTGGTCATCAGGTGGCCGACATTGCGGATCAGCATCAACGCCCGCCCCTTGAGCGCGGCTTGTTCACCGTGTGCAGTAGTGAATTCGACATCACCTGACAGCCTGCGGGTAAAGGTCTTTCCGCCTTTGGCAACCTCTTCGGTCAGGTCGCCTTTCATCAGGCCAAGCCAGTTGCCGTAGGCGCCAACCTTATCCTCAGCATCGACACACGCGACAGAGTCTTCGCAATCCATAATCGTGGACAAAGCGGATTCCAGACGCACATCCGAAATACCGGCCGGATCGGAAACGCCGATGTCGCTTGTCGGATCAATCATGATCTGAATGTGCAGACCGTTGTTCCTTAGCAAAACAAAATCGGGCTTCTCAGCAGTTCCGCCAAAGCCGACAAACGCGCCCGGATCGGACAAGGCTGGTACAAGGCCCCCACTTTCCACGCGAAGGCTATCGACCGCAGCCCACGAACCATCTGCCAACGCAACCGCATCATCCAGAAACGACTTGGCCCAGTCGATCACCCGGTTTCCACGCGCTTCATCATACCCTCTGCCGCTAGGCAAGTCGCCCATCGCATCCGTGCCATAAAGCGCATCATACAAGCTGCCCCAGCGTGCATTGGCCGCGTTCAGCGCAAAACGGGCGTTCGTGATCGGCACAACCAGTTGAGGACCCGGCGTTAGGGCAATTTCGGGATCGACATTGGCCGTTTCAATCTCAAAATCCGGGCCGTCTTCGACCAGATATCCAATCTCGCGTAGAAACGCTTCGTAGGTGGTGGCATCATGAGCTTGACCTTTGCGCTCAGCATGCCACCCGTCGATGCGCCCTTGAATGTCAGCACGTTTGGCAAGCAGTTCGCGGTTTTTCGGACCAAGCTCGTCCACGATGCGGGCCAGACCTTTCCAGAATGTGTCGGGTGCAACACCCGTCCCGGGAAGTGCCTGATTGTCGATGAAATCAACCAATTCATCCGCAATCTGCAATCCGTTTCGGATCTGTCTGCCGCTCATATCCCTATTCTCCCGCGCTGGATGCGATAGTATTCTTCCATCAATTAGGGGCAAAGTTTCCGATAGGCAACAACCCAAATGTCGATTTGGTAAAATAATATTACCAACTAGAAGTTCACCGACGCTCGCCTCTGCCATTTGCTTGCAGCCTGCAGACGTTCCCCATAGTTTCGCGTCAAATTTGTACCGAAGCGAGGCCCCGATGCGTGACGCCGCCCCCACCACGATTTACCTCAAAGACTACACGCCGTTCGGCTATCTGGTGGATAGCGTGCATCTGACCTTTGACCTTGCAGCCCATGCCACACGGGTCACCTCACGGATCGCGTTCCGCCCCAATCCCCAAGCAACGGATCAAACGTTTTTCCTGCACGGCGAGGATCTTACATTGATCAGCGCCGCCATCAATGGAACTGACATCTCCCCTGAAATCACAGACCAAGGCCTAAGTGCAGACGTACCAGACGCGCCTTTCATCTGGGAGGCTGAGGTTGAGATTGATCCCTGCAACAACACCGCGCTCGAAGGGCTGTATATGTCGAACGGCATGTACTGTACTCAGTGCGAGGCCGAAGGGTTCCGCAAGATCACCTACTACCCCGACCGCCCCGATGTGATGTCCACCTTCACCGTGCGCATCAATGGCGATTTACCGGTACTGCTGTCCAACGGAAACTTGTCAGGCAAAGGCGAAGGTTGGGCCGAATGGACTGATCCATGGCCGAAACCGGCATATCTGTTTGCGCTGGTCGCCGGCGATCTGATTGCCCATCCGGGACAGTTCACCACCAAATCGGATCGCGATGTCGAGCTAAACCTCTGGGTGCGTCCGGGCGATGAAGGCAAATGCGCCTTTGGCATGGAAGCCTTGAAAAAGTCGATGAAATGGGACGAGGACGTGTATGGTCGCGAATACGATCTGGATGTCTTCAACATTGTCGCCGTGGACGATTTCAACATGGGCGCTATGGAGAACAAGGGGCTGAACATCTTCAACTCGTCAGCTGTTTTGGCCAGTCCGGAGACCTCGACCGATACCAATTTCGAACGGATCGAGGCGATTATCGCGCATGAGTATTTCCACAACTGGACCGGCAACCGCATCACCTGTCGTGACTGGTTCCAGCTGTGCCTCAAGGAAGGTCTGACCGTCTTCCGCGACGCGCAGTTCACCTCGGACATGCGCTCGGCCCCGGTGAAACGCATCCACGATGCGATTGACCTCCGTGCGCGGCAGTTTCCCGAGGACAACGGGCCATTGTCGCACCCGGTTCGGCCTGAGAGCTTTCAGGAAATCAACAACTTCTATACTTCGACCGTCTATGAGAAGGGCGCCGAAGTGATCGGGATGCTCAAACGGCTGGTTGGGGATGAGGCCTATACCAAAGCGCTCAACCTGTACTTCGAGCGCCATGATGGGCAGGCCTGCACGATCGATGATTGGCTAAAAGTGTTCGAGGATACGACGGATCGCGATCTGACCCAATTCAAACGTTGGTACAGCCAATCCGGGACACCTCGTGTCGCCGTATCAGATAACTGGGCGGACGGCACCTATACCCTGACCTTGAAACAAAAGACCCAACCCACATCGGGACAAGATGAAAAGCACCCGCAGGTAATCCCCGTCGCAGTTGGCCTGCTGGGGCCAAATGGGGACGAGGTTCGTGGGACCGAAGTGCTTGAGCTGACAGAACCCGAGCAGAGCTTTTCGTTCACCGGGTTGACCGCCAAACCCACGCCATCGATCCTGCGCGATTTCTCGGCACCAATTATCCTGGAGCAGGATCAATCCAATGCTGAACGCGCCTTTTTGCTGGCGCATGACACCGACCCGTTTAACCGCTGGCAGGCCGGCCGGTCACTGGCGCAGGATACCCTGCTGCGGATGATTTCGGACGAGGCAACACCGGATGCGGACTATCTCGAAGGGTTGTTGGCCGTGCTGCGGGATGGCGAACTGGACCCGGCCTATCGCGCGCTGATGCTTGGTTTGCCGACGCAATCGGAACTAGTTGCTGCGCTGCATGAGAAAGGCCAAACGCCCGATCCGATGGCCATCTGGACAGCGGTGGAAACACTGCGGCAGGCCACCGCGCAGCACATGCAGGACCTGCTGCCAAGGTTACACAGTGAAGCTTTGGTCGATGCGCCCTATTCCCCTGATGCTGAGCAATCCGGCAAACGCGCGCTGGGCAGCGCGGCGCTGGCGCTGACCTCTCGCCTGGACGGCGGGGCCATGGCCGCTGAGGTTTACGCCAAGGCGGATAACATGACCCTGCAACTGACCGCCCTGTCCTGCCTCTTGCGGGCTGCAAAAGGCGACGCAGAGCTGGCTGCCTTCTACGACCAATGGCGGCACGACCGGCTTGTGATGGACAAATGGTTCGGCCTGCAAGTGGCAATGGCGTCCCCTGAGGCGACGCCCAAAACCACCCGCACACTGACCGAGCACCCGGAATTCAATTGGAAGAATCCCAACCGTTTCCGCGCCGTGATGGGGGCGTTGGCCATGAACCACGCCGGGTTCCACCAACCGGATGGGGCAGGATACGAGCTGTTGGCCGGGTGGCTGATCCGCCTGGATCCGGTTAACCCGCAGACCACAGCTCGTATGTGTTCAGCCTTCCAGACCTGGAAACGCTATGACGCGGACCGTCAGGACATGATGCGCGCTCAACTCACGCGGATTTCAGAAACACCCAACCTATCGCGCGACACGACCGAAATGGTGTCCCGAATCCTCGGCGCATGAGCCCGTACACCTTCACGCGCCGGAACAGGACCTCTCGCACCGTTATCATTTTGATCGGCGTTTATGCCGCTTTGCTGGCCTTGGTGATCCTATTGAACGCCGCTTGGTGGCTGATGGCCCTGTTGGCGCTGGCGACACTGCCGGCGGTTTGGGATGTCTTTCAAGACACCCAAGCCGGCCTGTGCCTGGGGCCAGAACAGTTGCGCTGGTATTCAGGCCAACGCCAAGGCGAGATCGAACTGAACGACATCGATTTCTTCCGATTCGACACGCGCTGGGACTTTTCTGTAAGGATCTCTCTGGTCCTGCATTCCGGTAAACGGATACGCCTTCCAGATGAGTCTCTGCCGCCGCATCGAGAATTCGAGGGCCTATTAAGTCAAGCGGGATATCGCGTCGAGCGCCATCATTTTACTGTTTTTTGAAACGATCGTGGCATCAGGGCGCGATTGACCAGAAAAACTACAAAACGACCAGCAATTAACTTGAACTGAATGCCATTAGCGCCCAGACTGCTACCTCAGTTATGCGTTGTTAATAGTTTCGAGTTTTACCATGTTTCGGTTGTTCAGGGCGTTTTCGGCCCGATCAGAAGGTTCCCCACCAGGTAACGCGCCCGAATTGTGCGCGACAAAATCTGCATTGGCGGCAGCGCTTCCGGAACAAGGGCAACTTAACATTCCGGTCGCCCAGCTTGGTTCGGAAGATATGATTGGCCGCGCAACCATCGAACATGGCCGGTTTCTTGCTCGGCAGGATCGCTGGAGTGAGTTGTCAGCGGAAATGCAAGCCGCTGACGAAACCCGGGAGACGGCCCCGGACGGAATGCCAACCGCCGACTTGTTGGCGTTCGGCGCGCGCTCTGACGTGGTTCTGGCCGTTGAACATGCGTTGTCCGATGGCAAAGCAATATCCGATTATGACTTGCTAACAGGCATCTCTGAACTTGAAGGAGAGATGCGCGAAGCACCTGATGACGCGATGCTTGCCCTGGTTGTTGCACTGGCACATATCGACATTGCCTGGGCCTGGCGCGGAACAGCCCTTGACGCCACCCTGCCCCCTTTGCACCGGTCACGCTGCGCTGCGCATTTTGATAGGGCCGCCGCGATCCTGCCCATGTGTCGCACGGCGGCCCCTAGCAGCCCACTGATCGCCGCTGCAGGATGCGCCTTGTTGGCTGGACAACGCAAAACGACGGCACGTGTCGCTGACGAGTACGAGCGTCTGATAACACTGGACCCGCAAAACCAGCGCCATATGCGCGCGATGGGCAGCCACCTGCTGCCACGCTGGTTCGGCAGCTATGAAGAGCTTGAGGTTCAGGCCCTGCGCAACGCCGCCCGGACGCAAAGTATTTGGGGCGCAGGCGGCTATACCTGGGTACAGTTTGATGCCATAGCTCTGGACGACGAAGCCTGCGCGCGTGTGGATCTAGATTACTTCCAAGAAGGGTTGCGAAACATTGTGCGGCAACGTCCGGATCAGCAAATGATCAACATGCTATCTGCCTATTGCGCAATCACGCTTCAAAACGGTCTGGGCTTGAACGAAAAGGCCGATCTGGTTCGGACGCAGATGCGGGAAACCGCCAACTGGCTGATCCGTGATCATCTGACCGAACTGCACCCGCTGATCTGGGCGCATGCCGCCAACGGGTTCAACAATAGCGTTCGCATCAACTCGCCCGAGCGGTTCGCGGCACGTGGTCACCGGGATGCATTGCGGGCGATCGGTGATTTGTTCCGGGATGAATTGGGTAGCGGGATGGATGTAACCTTCACGCCGTCGGGCCTGCGCTTCTCAGAGAACTGATCCAAGCAGGATTCCCCCTTGCCCCTTTGTCGCGCCGGGCCTAATACGCAGGCTTAGACTTCTGCGGAAAAGAGGCGCGCCATGCTCGATCTGACATACGAAATGCCCAAACCCAAAACAATCGCCGGTGCCAAGCACGATTGGGAGCTGGTGATCGGGATGGAAGTGCATGCGCAGGTTTCTTCCAACGCCAAATTGTTCTCAGGCGCCTCAACCCAATTCGGGGCCGAGCCAAATTCGAACGTCGCCTTTGTTGACGCGGCGATGCCCGGTATGTTGCCGGTAATCAATGAGTATTGCGTGGAACAGGCGGTGCGAACCGGGTTGGGCCTGAAAGCGGAAATCAACCTGAAATCTGCCTTTGACCGCAAGAACTATTTCTATCCCGATTTGCCACAGGGGTACCAGATTTCCCAGCTTTATCAGCCTATTGTCGGCGAGGGTGAAGTTTTGGTCGAGATGGGGGATGGTACTGCGCGTATGGTACGGATCGAACGTATTCATATGGAGCAGGATGCCGGCAAATCGATCCATGACATGGATCCTCATATGTCTTTCGTGGACCTGAACAGAACCGGCGTGTGCCTGATGGAAATCGTCTCGCGCCCTGACATTCGCGGGCCCGAAGAAGCAGCCGCCTATATCGCTAAGATCCGTCAGATTATGCGGTATCTGGGCACATGCGATGGCAACATGCAGAATGGCAACCTTCGGGCAGATGTGAACGTCTCGATCTGCTTGCCGGGTGCATACGAGAAGTATCAGGAAACACAAGACTTTTCGCATCTGGGCACCCGCTGCGAGATCAAGAACATGAACTCCATGCGATTCATTCAGCAAGCCATCGAGGTTGAGGCCCGCCGCCAAATCGCAATCGTCGAAGGCGGTGGTGAGATCGATCAGGAAACACGCCTGTATGATCCCGACAAGGGCGAAACACGATCGATGCGGTCGAAGGAAGAAGCGCATGATTATCGCTATTTCCCTGACCCGGATTTGCTGCCGTTGGAGATCGAGCAGGCCTGGGTCGACGATATCGCCGCCAAATTGCCGGAACTGCCAGATGAGAAGAAAGCGCGTTTTATCAGTGCCTTCGGCCTGTCCGACTATGACGCATCGGTGTTGACCGCTGATGTGGAATCTGCGGCATATTTTGAAGATGTTGCCAACGGTCGCAATGGCAAGCTGGCCGCAAACTGGGTCATAAACGAACTGTTTGGCCGACTGAAAAAAGAAGATCATGACATCACCGAGTCGCCGGTTTCTCCCGCGCAGCTGGGCGGCATCATTGACCTGATTTCATCGGATGCGATCTCGGGCAAAATCGCCAAGGACCTGTTCGAAATCGTCTATACTGAAGGCGGGGATCCGGCCAAGATTGTCGAAGATCGCGGCATGAAACAGGTCACCGATACCGGCGCGATCGAGGCTGCGCTGGATGAGATTATAGCCGCCAATCCGGCACAGGTCGAGAAGGCCAAGATAAACCCGAAACTGGCTGGCTGGTTTGTTGGTCAGGTGATGAAGGCAACTGGCGGCAAGGCAAATCCCAAAGCTGTTAACGAATTGGTCAGCCAGAAGCTGGGATCGTAAATCTTTCGTCTTGTATAAGTCGGGCAGTACAGATTGTCTGACTTGTACAAAACAGAATTCCAACCCTTGTGAAGGTTTGGGGGTCAGACCACCCGGTTGACTTCCCCCCGTTGGCACCCTTTCTTCTGCATCAGAGAGATGAGGTGTCATGCAGAAACGATTTGATCAGGAACTGGAAGACCGGCTAGTCCGCTACGCAGCGATCGACAGTCAGAGCGACGACATATCGCCGTCAACCCCCAGCACGGATATCCAATTCGACATGCTAAACCTGTTGCAGCAGGAATTGAGCGATATAGGCGCGCAGGATATCGAGTTGACGGCGGACAGCGTGGTGGTGGCCACCATTCCGGGCACAGCACCAGGCCCGACCATAGGCTTTTTGGCTCATGTCGATACGGCGCCGCAGTTCAATGCAACAGGCGTCAAACCGAGGGTGATCAAAGGGTACAATGGTGGTGAGATTACCTTTCCCGATGATCCGGAATTGGTTCTGTCGCCCGAAGAACATCCCTATCTGGCGGAAAAAATCGGACATGATGTGATCACCGCCTCGGGTACGACCCTGTTGGGCGGTGATGACAAGGCGGGTGTGTCGATTCTGATGACCATGGCGCGGTATCTGCTGGAAAACACAGACATCCCGCATGGCCCAATCCGCATTGCCTTTACACCAGATGAAGAGATCGGGCGCGGTGTCACAGAGAGCCTGCCCAAGGATCTGAAAGCTGACTTTGCCTATACTCTGGATGGTCAGGACATCGGCAACATCGAGTATGAGAGCTTTTCGGCTGATCGGGCCATCATCAAAATCGAAGGCGTTTCGATCCATCCGGGGCTGGCTAAGGGCAGGATGGTTAACGCCGCCAATCTGGCCGCCAAAATCGTACAGACCCTGCCGCAGGCCACGATGACGCCCGAGGTCACTGATGGGCGCGAAGGTTTCATCCATGTCACTGACATGAAAGGCGGGTCATCCGAGATGGAGATCAGGCTGATCCTGCGCGACTTCGAACTGGATGCGTTAGAGGCGCAAGGTGATCTGGTGCGGCAGGTCTGTGCCGCCGTACAGGCCACCGAACCACGGGCAGTGATCTCTTGCGACATATCCCACCAGTACCGCAATATGCGCTACTGGCTGGAAAAGGACATGACGCCAGTAGAATTGGCCTTAGATGCCTGCCGCGGCTTGGGGATCGAGCCCGGCTCGGTCCCGATCCGGGGCGGAACGGACGGTTCTCGCCTGACCGAGTTTGGCACGCCCTGCCCCAACCTGTTTACCGGCATGCAATGTGTCCACGGCCCGTTGGAATGGATCTCAGTTCAGGATATGGCCCTGGCTACGGAACTATGCTTGTCTGTTGTGCAAAAAGCCGCGCTGAATACGCGCAACAGTCAGGGCTGAAATCCGCTGGTTGGGCAACATCTCTTTCGTCCGGGGATCAACGTGTTAGATTGGGCGCAACAGGCATTTAGGAACAGTTGATGCAGCGTTACGAATACAAGGTTGTCCCCGCCCCGCAAAAGGGCGCCAAAGCCAAGGGTGTCAAAACGGCAGAAGGACGTTTTGCAGTTTCGGTCGAACAACTGTTGAACCAGATGGGTCAGGACGGCTGGGAGTACCAGCGCGCTGAATTGCTGCCCAGCGAAGAAAGAACCGGCCTGACGGGATCAACAGTGAACTGGCGCAATGTTCTGGTATTTCGGCGCGCGGTCGAGGGGGATGCCGTCGTCATCCCTGCCCCCGGTCCGACAGAAACACCCGAGGGTGTTCCGCTGGCACAACCGATTTCGGGACCCGACACCGTGGCAGCACCCGCACCCATTTCAGAGACGGCAGACGAGCCGCCTTTGTCACTGAAAGGGTCCGAGAACCCAACGACTCAAGGGGCCGACCAGAAGACCTCAACAGAAGCTGCTGACAAAGCCTGAAGCAGGTAATTCCCACGGATATTGCGAACACCGCGTGTGGATTCAGTCCGAGCAACGGATGTTTTTGGATCACGCCTCAAGTTTTGTTTACCCACGGTAGGCCAATGATGAGTTTTATGCGTTGTTTACTTGGCGCTTTCGTCTATCAAGGCCGGTGACACCGATAAAAGCAGGCAAATGCAACACAATCCCGACTCCTTTCAAAAGGACACCGATCAGACGCACGCGCGGGATTGGGTAAAAGTTCTCTCATCTTATCGCGAACCCAGCGGGTCCCGAAGTGCCTTCGAGCTTGCCGTTACGCTTGGTCCGTTCATAGCTTTGTGGGCTTTTGCCTGGTTTGCCCTGTCTTTCAGTGGCTGGTTGGCGTTTGTAATTGCCCTGCTCAACGCGGGATTCCTGCTGCGCCTGTTTGCGATCCAACATGATTGTGGGCATAGCGCCTTTTTCAACAACCGTACGGCCAGCGACTGGTTGGGTCGCGTCATCGGTGTGCTGACACTGACCCCCTATGACGTGTGGCGCCGATCGCATGCGATGCATCACAGCTCTGCCGGCAATCTGGGGCGGCGGGGCATGGGTGACATTCACACGCTGACTGTTGCAGAATACAAAGAGCTTTCGCCGCTAGGGCGTTGGTCTTACAGGCTTTATCGCCATCCAATCGTGCTGTTCGGTCTTGGGCCCGGTTATCTGTTCTTCTTCCAGAACAGGCTGCCTTTGGGGTTCACCAACCAGGCACGCTACTGGGTCAGCGCCATGGGGACGAATGCAGGGATCCTGATTGCGTTGTCGCTGATCTACTACTTCGGTGGGCTGATGCCAATCCTTCTGATTTTCGTGCCAACGACTCTGCTGGCCGCAACAGCCGGGGTCTGGCTGTTTTATGTGCAGCACCAGTTCGAAAACACCCATTGGTCTGAAGATACGGATTGGGATCTGCATGACGCGGCCCTGCATGGCAGCTCGCACTATGTGTTGCCCAAAATGCTGCAATGGATGAGCGCGAATATAGGCATTCATCACGTGCACCACCTGTACTCTCGCATCCCGTTTTATCGGCTGCCCGAGGTCCTGCGCGATCACGCCGTTCTTGCGCATAGCAACCGGATGACCATCCGTGAAAGCCTGTCCAACGCGCGCCTGCATCTGTGGGATGAGCAGAGCAAAAAGCTGCTGTCCTTCGCACAGGCTAGATTGCTGGGCTGAACCGGACTAAAGGTTCAGTCTCACAACCCACGTGCAATATCCCTGTGTAAGCAGACGATGCTCAGCGTTTTGGTTGCAGCGCAGACTCCGCGGGTTTGGCAGCCTGCGGAAAAGCCCATTATTCAAATTACCGCAGCAAAAACCTTTGACCTGAAAACCAAAAATACTTTTCCAGACCGCCTTACGGCCAAAGAAAAGCACGCAATGGTCTAATCATCTGAAACAACGATGATCCTGGGACCATCCAAATCGAATTTCACAAAGTCATTTGCATATTCACCCGACAGGATGGCAAACGGTTCGTGAGAAACGTTACCCCACAAAGTCCCAAGTATTTTTTCATCTGAAAGGTGCGCCGGAGCTTCGATTGTTTTGTTCCATGCCAACCACGTTGGTTGTAGAGATCCAGCCAATTGTGCCCTATACCAAAATCCTGCGTCGTTTTCGCCGCCGGACGCCTGAAAATGAAACCGAGTTGGTTTGATTTCTCCCGTCCCGAACGTGCCAGACAAATCGATGTGGCCACTTTGCGGCAAGAAATGTTTCAAAAACGCGCAACCTTTAAGGTCGAATTCAAGCTTCGGGTTTAAGTTCTCACGAATACGCTCTACGCCAGTTTTCGTGGATTTGTAGTGCTCGGGGGAAGACGTACCGACGGTTAGTTGCCCATTGTCACGCAGATCGATTTGACTCGCAAGGCGCATTGGCCGGAAGCCAGCCGGGCAAACGGGTCTCGGTTCACCCGGCTCCAGGTTCATCAACTTGGCAGTCACGAATTCATTGGGCAAAAATGTAATTTCCCAAGTTCGGGCAGCGACCGGGTTGTTAAAAACCGAGCAAGTCAGGGACGCCCAGAGAAAAATCCGTACAGCTTTACGAAAAAACGCGTGGCACATTATTGACTGCTCTCGGGCATCGGAAACTCTACAAAGCTGCTTAGGGTCAAGTCTACCAGCATCTCTCCGTCCCCTTCCTGCGTCTGAAAAGGTATATCTTTCAATTTCAACGAAAGATGCAGGCGACCAATTGTGCCTGGATTTTTAGCCTTTCCAACGTCGGAACCTCGATACCACTTAAACCCCCGCTCGAATGTTAGCGAAAAACTCTCGCCCTGATCTAACGTTACGGCATCTCTTTTATGAACTGTGAAATTCCCAACTTCGCCCGAAGCCGTGTAAACAAGGCCCACAAACTCAGGAAAACCAAGGTATTCGCAAAAATAGAGCACTGTGCGCAACTCCACATCTGCAGCATCTGCAGCCTGCACTTTTGAAAAAGACTTGCTTGCAAACCGCGCCTGACTTTCTGGTCCTTCCGTATCGGTCTGCCCACCGCGCCGCACGACAACTGGCTTTTTACCTAGCGCGGTTTCGACAAAAGATGACAAGTCATGAGTCTGTGGGTTCAACGCATGGACGATGTCAATCTTTGCAGGGCGCATCGGAGCCTTACAGGAAATAGCGGACTCGGGTGCCATTATTTCAAGCTCTACAGAAGTACGACGAGCATTCAATTCTAGGTGCGGATTTTGCGCCTGCGCCTGAACGCCCGACCATGCTGAGGTTAAGGCGACCAGCACAACGACTAAGAGAGCTTTTGATGCAAGGATCATTTCAACGTTCGAATAGATACAATCTAAGGCAGAACTACGGCAGGTTTCATGTTCAAACCCCAATATCCAACGCCAGCGCATGGATGCGCGGCACTATGTCGCCCAGTGCCTTGTGAACCGCGCGATGCCGGGCGACGCGGGATTGGCCCTCGAACGCAGACGCGCGGATTCGAACGTTGAAATGGCTTTCGCCACCCTCTTGAAAACCTGCATGGCCACGGTGACTTTCGCTATCGTCCACAACTTCAAGCTCATGCGGCTCAAATGCGGCCTGCAGGCGATTTTCAATTTCTTCGGTGATGCTCATTTTTTGCTCAACGGCAAATTAATTGCCGTCCCCCTCTTCTACTTTCGGCTGCTTAGACTAAACTGCTGCCTCCGAGTCGAAAAGATACGTTCGTGAGGATCAGAGCATGGCAAAGTCAGACCCCTTCGGATTCGATATGTCCGTTTCCACGTCAAAGAAAAAGAACCCGCGCGGGCGTCGGGGCATGTCGGGTGCGTCAGAAACTTCGGTTCGGGTCTGTGACCATGAAGGTTGTGAAGAGGCGGGCAAGTTCCGCGCACCCAAAGCACCAGATGTGCTGGACGACTTTTTCTGGTTCTGCCAGCAGCATGTGCGCGAATATAATCAGAAGTGGAACTTCTTCGACGGCACCACCGAGGCCGAGTTGAACGCACAGCGATCCAAGGACAAAGTATGGGAGCGTGAGACCAAACCGATGGGCGACCCCGAGGCCCGCGCTTGGGCCCGTCTCGGCATCGAAGACCCGCATCAGGTGTTGGGCGAGAACGCGACCAAGAACCCGGGACGGGCAAATTCCGGCGGCCGCCGATTGCCCCCGACCGAACGCCGCGCCGTCGAAATTCTGGAAGCGCAGGATAGCTGGTCCAAGGCCGAGATACGCAAAGCCTACAAAAAACTGATCAAGGTGCTACACCCGGACATGAACGGCGGCGATCGATCGCAGGAAGAACAGTTGCAAGAGGTCGTCTGGGCCTGGGATCAGATCAAGGACAGCCGGAGTTTTAAATAGGGCTGGCCAAGCAGCGATCACTTAGTCCCTGATTGCGATTTCAAGAATGCTGAGCAGATTGTTTGCCCCCTCGGCAAGCAGAAGGCCGGTTTCGGCTTTCTCGGCGGTGGACATGCTGGACCACATGCGGCCAGCATAATCGCCCTTGAGGACGACGGCATCCGCTTCGCCGGATTCGACATCCAGTGTCATGCTGATGTCATCGGTTTCCATTTGCAGGGCTTGCGCACCCTGCGTCAACTTGCGCAGCGAGGCTTCGCGCTCGGCCTTCAGCTCGGCGACGCGCACGGTCCGTTCCTCTTCACTTAGCACGCGGGCCCTGTCCATTTCCTTGCGCCAAGTGTGCATGGCCGCCAATACGGCGCCGCCGGCCGTCAGCGGCAATAACGGTGGGCACAGAACTCCGACAACGACGCCCAAACCAACACCCGTGCCGACCCCGTTTCTAAGCGCGCGCCCACTAGCGTCGAGGCGGATGGAGATTGGAGAAGTAACATTGTCCGACAGCGCAGCCGACACGGTCTTGTGAAGGTTTGCGGCCAGTTCAGGTACAGAGCTTGCACGTGACAGGGTATCTGAAACACCGTCTTGCAGACTGCCCATCAACCCAGGCACCGAAGACGCGTGAGATTTTGCACCACTCCAAACAGTTTCCGACGCCGAGCTCAAACCGTCCAACGCGCGGGTGAATCTTGAAGCCTTTTTGTAAGGTTCAACCGGAGAGGGAGCATATTCTGCCAACACCTCGAGGTTCACACGCGCTTCGGCAAAGCTCGAGCCTTCGATCCGCCGCCGAGCCTCTTTGGCCAGTGTCGCCGCGCGATTTATGGACGCATAGACCTGGTGTCTTTCATCTTCCGAGATCGATGTCATTTGGTCCATGTCTTCGAGCATTGCAAAAATCGCAATAAAACTGGGCACGTGCACGACATGAAACGCCCTGTTCTGACGCCAGAGTTGGGGATCAGAGGTGAGGGCATTGGTTACGTAGGTCAAATCTTCCGGCAACGTTCCGATGGCCCGGACAAAGTCACGATCAACCGCTGCTCGCCTATCAACTTGCGCCGCCAAATGATTTAGAGTTTCGAGCCGCTCACTGTCAGTTATAGGTTGTTCCACTTGGCTTGAGCCTTATTCAATCCCTTTTTGCGTGCAAATCCTAGCGCCCCAAAACTTTGAACTCGAGCGAATAGTGCGTCCGCGATCGGTTTTTGGCGCTCTGGAATTGTGAAGAAGCACTTCTAAAGCTCGACATATGGAAACCGCCCAGGCGCGGCAACCTTGGTGACCCGGGCAATGTGCCTAGTCCTGCGACTATTGGGTAGGCAAGGTCCGATGCGTATGTGGGACATTCCCGATCAGACGGTCCCGCACATCGATAAGGCCAGTTTCAAAGAAACATCCGCCTAGCTTTTGACACGCGCGGCTTTCCCTTGCCCTTGCCCGCAATATGTTGCACCACACACGGGTTCAAACCCGGGAAACGGGGCAAAGGATAAGGACAAGACGCATGGCTGACGGATCGATCGATATCAACGCGAAACCCACCGAAGAGATCTCGGTCCGTGAAGTGTTTGGAATTGACAGCGACATGGCGGTCAAAGGCTTTGCCGACCGCAGTGATCGCGTGCCTGCCATCGACTCGACCTACAAGTTCGATCCCGAGACGACGCTGGCGATTCTGGCGGGGTTCTCGCACAACCGCCGCGTCATGATCCAAGGCTACCACGGCACAGGCAAATCGACCCATATCGAGCAGGTCGCCGCCCGCCTGAACTGGCCCGCCGTGCGTGTGAACCTGGACAGCCATATCAGCCGGATCGACTTGATTGGTAAGGACGCCATCAAACTGCGCGACGGCAAGCAGGTGACAGAATTCCACGAAGGCATCCTGCCCTGGGCTCTGCGCAACCCCGTGGCCATCGTGTTCGACGAATATGATGCGGGTCGTGCGGATGTCATGTTCGTAATCCAGCGTGTGCTGGAGCATGACGGCAAGCTGACTTTGCTGGACCAGAACGAAATTATCACACCCAACCCGAACTTCCGCCTGTTCGCCACCGCCAACACTGTTGGCTTGGGTGACACCACGGGCCTCTATCACGGCACCCAACAGATCAACCAGGCGCAGATGGACCGTTGGTCGCTGGTCTCGACGCTGAACTATCTGAGCCATGATGCCGAAACGATGATCGTCCTGTCCAAGGCGCCATTGTACAACACCGCCGAGGGCCGCAAGACGGTCAGCCAGATGGTCACTGTTGCCGACCTGACCCGGACCGCCTTCATGAATGGCGATCTGTCCACAGTGATGAGCCCGCGTACCGTGATTAACTGGGCCCAGAACGCCGATATCTTCCGCGATGTGGGATATGCCTTCCGCCTGTCTTTCCTGAACAAATGTGATGAGCTGGAGCGCCAGACCGTGGCTGAATTCTATCAGCGCTGCTTTGACGAAGAACTACCAGAGAGCGCGGCCAGCGTCAGCCTGGGGTGACGGAGGTCCGCCATGCATATCGGATTGATTGGCGGGATCGGTGTTGCTGCAACAGTGGTGTATTATCAGCGGCTGAGTGCGGCCATGGCGGCACGTGGAAAGCCGCTTGAACTGACCATCGTGAACGCGGATGTGCAGGAGTTGATCCGTAACAATCTGGCTGATGAGCGAGACGCGCAGGCGCGAGTCTATGCTGGGTTGCTGAACCGTTTACAGGCAGCAGGTGCAGATTGTGCGGCTATCACCTCACTGGGCGGGCATTTCTGCTATGATGAGACAGTCCCGCTATCTCCTATCCCGTTGGTTTCGGCCGTAAAGCCTTTGGATGCCTATTTCGCCTCTCGGGGGTTTGGGACAGTTGGATTGCTGGGCACGCGGGTTGTGATGCAGACAAAACTCTATGGTCAGCTTGTGCAAACTCGGGCAGTCGCGCTGGAAGACGAGATCGACACGCTGGGGCAGACCTATCAGGATATGGCAGTCGCCGGAATCTGTTCCGAACAGGATCGCGCGCTGTTTCTGGACGCAGGCCACCGTATGGTGAATGACTTGAATGCTGACGCCATCGTTTTGGCGGGAACCGATCTAAACCTTGCTTTTGACGGGCAGGATCCCGGCTATACTGTAGTAGATGCGTTGGACGTGCATGTGGGGTTGCTCGCTCGTCTGGCAGGCAAAGAATTGACGCTTGAAGAAGCAGGGGCAGATTAATGATTAAACAAAACGACAACCCTGCCGATCCGTTCAAGAAAGCTCTGGCCGAAGCCACCAAAGTGATGGCGGACGATCCTGAGTTGAACGTCTCATACACGGTTGATCCGTCAGGGATGACGGGTGAGTCGATGCGTTTGCCGCAGGTCTCCCGCCGGATGACGCGCGAGGAGGTTTTGCTGGCACGGGGCACTGCGGACGCCTTGGCGTTGCAGCGCCGGTATCATGACGATGCGACCCACAACCGCTATGCGCCTCCAGGTGATATGGCGCGTGATCTTTATGAAGCGATGGAGGTCGCACGCTGCGAGGCGATGGGGGCCCGGGATATGCCCGGCACCGCCCGCAATATCGACGTGAAGATCGGGCATGAGGCGATCCGGCGTGGCTATGATCAGTGCAAGCAACCGGCCGAGGCACCGTTGTCCGTGGCGGCAGGCTATCTGATCCGCCATCTGGCGACCGGGCGCGATCTGCCGCCTGCGGCTGAAAACGTCATGAACCTGTGGCGTGGGTTTATCGAAGAACAGGCTGGCGGCGTGCTTGAAAACCTTGATGAGGTGCTCTCGGATCAGGCCGAATTCGCCAAGTTCGCGCGCCAGATGATCAAGGATCTGGGGTATGGCGACCAACTGGGCGATGACCCGGATGAGCTGGATGAAGATCAGGAAGATCAGGCCGAGGACGACGCGGAAGAACAGCCTGATCCAGACAGTACCGGCCAAGATGATCAGGACGAACAGGACGCCGACGCGACGCCTGAGCAAACGCAGGAAGAGCAGCAGGATCAATCTCAGGCGCAGGTCTCGATGGATGAGATGGCCGAGGATGAGATGGGTGATGAGGCCGAAATGCCCGAGGGCGAGGCCCCGATGGAGCCACCTGCGCCACCGCCAGCGTCCGAGGCTGACCCGGACTACAAGGTATACTTGAACACCCATGACGAAGAGATTTTGGCCGAAGATTTGGCGGAACCGGCTGAATTGGAGCGTTTGCGCGCCTATCTCGATCAGCAGCTGGAGCCTTTGAAAGGTGCTGTCAGTCGTTTGGCCAACAAGTTGCAGCGTCGCTTGCAGGCGCAGCAGAACCGGTCTTGGGAGTTCGATCGCGAAGAAGGTATTCTTGACGCTGGCCGTCTGGCGCGGGTGGTTGCGAACCCGACCACACCGCTGAGCTTTAAGGTCGAAAAGGATACCGAGTTCAGAGATACCGTTGTGACGTTGCTGCTGGACAATTCAGGCTCGATGCGCGGACGCCCGATTTCGATTGCGGCGATCTGTGCCGATGTTTTGGCGCGGACGCTGGAACGTTGCAACGTCAAGGTCGAGATTCTGGGCTTTACCACCCGGGCGTGGAAGGGTGGTCAGGCGCGCGAGACATGGTTGAACGATGGCCGCCCACAGCAGCCGGGGCGTCTGAACGATCTGCGCCACATCGTCTACAAGGGTGCGGATGCACCGTGGCGACGGGCACGACCCAATCTAGGGCTGATGATGAAAGAAGGCCTGCTGAAGGAAAACATCGACGGTGAGGCGCTGGAATGGGCGCATCGCCGGATGCTGGCGCGGCGTGAACAGCGCAAGATCCTGATGGTGATTTCCGATGGTGCGCCCGTCGATGACTCAACGCTGAGTGTGAACCCGGCCAACTATCTGGAAAAACACCTGCGCGACGTGATCGCCATGGTGGAAAAGCGCAAGATGGTGGAACTGCTGGCCATCGGCATCGGCCATGACGTGACCCGGTACTATGACCGGGCGGTGACGATCACCGATGTCGAACAACTTGCCGGTGCGATGACCGAACAACTGGCAGCGTTGTTTGACAGCGATCCCCGCGCGCGGGCGCGAGTGATGGGGATGAAACGGGCCAGTTAGGCCTGTTGCGGTCGGTGAAATAGCATACCAGCCAAGACGCTAAGAAAGTGTTTCCGGGCAGGTTTTTCAGGCGGGCTCGTGATGTCTCGCGGATCTGGCAGCGTATGACGTGCGGCCAGGTGTTGTAAAAGGGCGGTGTCAAATGGGGGCATCATGGTGTGATCTCCTGTTTCAGATCTCATATTTGCCAACCAGTTAGTGCGCCTGCTTGAAGATACTCTTGAGATTTCCCTAAGAAACCTTTGGGATTGCCGTTCAACCTTGTGAGGCCGGGTAAAACCGGGTGTATTCGCCCCATGCGATATGAGTTTGCAGATTGTGTTCTGGATATAGATCGTCACGTGCTGTTGCGCGGTGGCGAAACCGTATCTGTCGAGCCGCAAGTTTTTGATCTGTTGGAATTGCTGGCGCAAAGCCCCGGCAAGCTGGTCCCGCGTGAAGAGATTATCGAACGGGTTTGGCAGGGGCGCTTCGTCTCGGATTCAACGATCAGCGCGCGCATAGCTGCGGCCCGGAAAGCCGTCGGTGACGATGGCAAGACGCAGCGGATCATTAAAACGATCGTGCGGCGTGGATTGCAATTGGCAGCGGAGGTAAGCCGCGATGACGACGCGGGCTCGGGAAAGGGCGAGCATACTCAACAATTGAGGTATGCACGTGGTCGAAATGGCCAGGCAATCCCGTTTACCCTGTTCGGCGAGGGCCTGCCGGTTCTTCGCTTAGGGTCCGTTGTTCATGATCTGGAAGCAGAATGGCGGTTGTCATCAGAGTACAAGCGGTTGACAGATATGGCTGATCGGTTTCGTCTGTTGCGGTACAACAAGGACCACAGTGCGAGTTCGAATTCAAACCACGAAGCTGTGTATAATCACAGGATCGACGAAATCCTGACCGTGACTGAGGCCGCAGGATTTGAGCGTTTCTCTATCGTCGGTGAGTTCGGCGGAACATTCCCTGCGTTGCACTTTGCAGCGCAGCACCCCGAGCGGGTGAACAAGCTGGTGATCGCAGGTGGTTGGGCCGAAGGGCGAGATCATCGCGCGGACGCGCAACAGCCGGACTCGATCCGAACGTTGATTGCCGAGGGCTGGCAAACTCCGGGAGGCGGGTACGCACTGGGCTCTACGCTCAGCTATTTTCCGGATGGCCCGCTTGATGATGTCCGGCAGATGGTCGACGAGATGCAGTCGTTGTATTCCCGAGAGCAAAAGCTGCACTACCGCGACATAGGCAACAGCACATCTGCCTTGCACATACTGCCAAAAATCGAGTGTCCCACCCTAGTTCTGCACGGGCGTCACGCTGCAGTTCACCCGTTGTCAGAGGCGCGGAAACTGGCGGCTGGAATACCCAACGCCTCACTGGTGGTCCTGGAAACCGGCAATCAGATACCCCTGCCCGGAAACGCAGCATATGACACCTATTTGCAAAGCCTAACCGCGTTTCTTGAAGCACCCGACT
Organism: uncultured Ruegeria sp.; assembly: GCF_947489545.1. NCBI lineage: Bacteria > Pseudomonadati > Pseudomonadota > Alphaproteobacteria > Rhodobacterales > Roseobacteraceae > Ruegeria > uncultured Ruegeria sp. The sequence goes on from NZ_CANLDZ010000006.1 coordinate 107,616, forward strand.
AAGGTCGGATCGGGCGCTGGACATTTCTCGGCGCAGCGCTCAGGTTTCACATCGACCATGCAAAAATGAGGCCCCCATGTTCCAGTCTTTCACAGCCACCGCACGCCCTGAACAAGGCCCCCCTCGGTTGGCGGCACTGCGGGGCGAGATGGCACGCGACGGGTTGGACGGGTTTCTGGTTCCGCGAGCGGATGCTCATCAGGGTGAGTATGTGCCCCCCCGGGACGAGAGGCTGGCGTGGTTGACCGGTTTCACCGGATCAGCCGGGTTTTGCGCGGCTCTCGTCGATGTGGCCGGGGTTTTTATCGACGGGCGCTATAGGACGCAGGTCAAGGCCGAGGTGGCGCGGGATTACACGCCGGTTCCATGGCCTGAAGTCGGCTTAAGTGCCTGGCTGAAGGAACAGCTGCCAAATGGCGGCAAGATTGGGTTTGACCCGTGGTTACACCCGGCTGGGCAAATTTCCAAGACGCGAACCGAGTTGGATGGCAGTGGCATCACGATGGCGCAATGCGACAATCTGGTGGACCGGGTTTGGGACAATCAACCCGCGCCACCGATGAACCCAGTCAAGGCGCACCCGATTGAATTTGCCGGCGAAACCGCAGACAGCAAGATTGGTCGATTGGCCGATGGTTTGCAAAAGGACGGATACGCGGCAGCGGTGATCACCCTACCGGATTCGATCATGTGGTTGCTGAATATTCGGGGATCAGACATTCCTTATAATCCGGTGGCCCACGGGTTCGCCATTCTGCACGCCGACGCCCGGGTAGATCTGTTTATGGCCGCTGAAAAGTTGGTGGGTGTGGAAGGTCATCTAAGCCCACATGTCCTGGTGCATGACCCATCTGATTTCCTGGATGCTGTAGGCAAGTTGGAAGGGCGCATTCAGGTTGACCCCAACACCGTGCCCCAGATCGTTGCGGATGCCCTGGGGGATCGGCTGGTCGAAGGTGGCGATCCTTGCGCCCTGCCCAAGGCCTGCAAGAACGCCGCTGAAATCGCGGGCAGCGCCGAGGCGCATCTGCGCGATGCGGTCGCTGTAACTGAAACGCTGTGTTGGTTGGATACGCATTCCCCTGGCAGTCTGACGGAGTCTCAGGTTGTGACGCGGCTTGAGGAAAATCGCCGCAAAGACAATGCACTGCAGGACATCTCGTTCGATACAATCGCGGGCACCGGGCCGAACGGCGCCATCATGCATTACCGCGTGACCGAAGAGACGGACAGCAAGCTTGAGGACGGTCATCTGCTGGTTCTGGACAGCGGCGGGCAGTATCTGGATGGCACAACCGATATCACCCGTACCATAGCGATTGGCGAAGTCGACCACGAGGAAAAAGCCTGTTTCACCCGCGTGTTGAAGGGCATGATCAACCTGTCGATGTTGCGTTGGCCGGTTGGGTTGGCCGGCCGCGATATCGAATGCATCGCCCGTACGCCGCTGTGGTTGGCCGGTCAGGATTTCAACCACGGGGTTGGGCATGGTGTTGGTGCCTATCTCAGCGTTCACGAAGGACCGCAACGTCTGTCCAAGGTCAGTCATGTCCCGCTTGAGCCCGGCATGATCCTGTCGAATGAACCGGGCTACTACCGCGAAGGCGCGTTTGGCATCCGGATCGAAAACTTGTTGGTGGTGGAAGATGCCGACACCTTGCCCGGTGGCGATGCCGAACGGGCAATGTTGTGTTGGCGCACGCTGACATATGTGCCGATCGACCGCCGACTTATCGTCACCGAGATGCTGGCAACGGATGAGCGCACCTGGCTGAACGCCTATCATCGAGACGTTGCAGAAAAGATCCGACCAAGGCTGGGCCCCGACGCGCAACTGTGGTTGGATGCCGCAACTGCGCCGATCTGAAACCGGACTGTTACCCAGACCGGGCAGAGGAAAGGCCCTGATACGACGAGAGTAGGAGCAGAAATGACTGAGATCACGATCCAAAAAGCGCCGGGGAAATGGACCGTCCGCTCGGGCGGAGCGATTCTGGGCGAGACAAGCAACGCGCTGGAATTGAACGAAGGCGATCTTGATCCGGTGATCTACTTTCCGCGCTCGGACATCGCCATGGCCTTTCTGGATCAGACCGACAAGGCAACCCATTGCCCCCATAAGGGTGATGCGACGCATTTTTCCATCGTCAACAAATCCTCGGTCACGGAAAATGCAGCCTGGAGCTATGAAGACCCGATTCCGGCTGTGGCCGAGATCAAAGGGTATCTGGCGTTTTATCCGCAGGAGTCGGTGAAGGTCGAACAAATCTAGGTATCGCACGATCCGAAGCGCCAGGCCCAGTCAGGCCAGGCGTTCATTCTTAGTCAGGCTCAAAACTCAGGATATCGCCTGGCTGACACTCAAGATACTTGCAGATCGCGTCCAGTGTCGAAAACCGGACGCCTTTTATTTTGCCTGATTTGATCAGCGACAGGTTGGTCTCGGACAACCCGATTGCCGCCGCTAATTCCCGCGAGGAGACTTTGCGCTTTACTAGCATCAGGTCGAGATTCACCTGAATTGTCATACAGTCCCCCTATAGAAAGTGTTTGTTTTCATCTTCGGCCTGCCAGGCACGCCCTAGCGTTTGCGAGATCGCCAGCAACACAACACCCGTTATGGCAAAGATAATGTCCAAATCCAGTGGGTCCCAGCCAAATTCGAACCCTTCGGTCGAGTCCAAACCAATCACGATCAGATACGGCATCACGGCTGAAATGATATTGTAGCCGATCCAAAAGCCGATCAGCCCCCAAGCCATGCGACGCAGATTGCGTGCCAGATCGCGAAAATCCTGACCCTGCCCGCCGTTCAAGATTAACCAAGCGCCCCGAAACGCACCGGCCAGAGACAAAAGGGCAAGTAGGGTCAGGATCAATCCGATCATCAATGTCCAAACGGGTGGGGACGACGGTTGTATGGGAAACTCAAAAATGTCCCATATCTCGTTGTGAAGACCCAACATTTGGCCAATCCAGAGGAAGCCAAAGATAAAAAGATAGTAGGTCATGCTCAATGCCATCGCGGCCTTTGCAAGAAAACTCATCATACCTCCTGTGTTGCCGATCGTGCTTATCGCAATTCGTCAAGTACACAAACCCTTACTTTACGTAATTTAAATAAAACATAAAAACATTGTTGAAAATCATTGAACCTTCGATTAGGTCCGCTGCCGAGTAATTCGATCGCACTAAAAAAGGACAAAACGATGAAACTGACCAATTCTTGCGGCATACTGATACTTGGATTGACGGTCGCGGCGTGCTCGGACAGTGCAGACACTTTGATTGTTGACGGCCAGAAAAAAGCGAATTTCCAATCCGACCTGACCGCCTGCCAGCAGGTGTCGATGCAGCGCGAAAAAACCAATGACGGGGCGATTACCGGTGCCGTAATCGGCGGGCTGGTCGGCGCAGCCGAAGCAGACAGCGGCGACGCACTGGCCGGGCTCGGTATTGGTGCAGCCGTTGGCGGCCTCATAGGAACAGCCGAGGATTCATCTGAGGCAGACGGCGCCAGAAAACGTATCGTTTTTAACTGTATGCGGGGTCGAGGCCACAATGTCGTTGGTTAGAAGACATCTTTCGCCGCGTGGCCGCCGCCTGAGCCGCTATGCCGCCATGCTGGCGGCAATGGTCGCGGTTTTAATGGGCGGGTGTACTCAGATGTCCATCTTGGCGTGGAACCAGGTCCCGATGACCGAGTTCCGCGTCGACGGCACACGGCTGTATATGCAAGGGGCTATCAACTCTCAGACGCTGAAACAGTTTGAAGACGTTTATGCCAAGCACCCTGACATCAAGACTTTGGTCGAACTGGATGTGCCCGGATCGCTTGATGATGACACCATGATTGCGTTGGCCTACCGAGTACGAGAGCTGGGACTTAACACCCATCTGGAAGCCTCTAGCCTGATCCAGTCAGGCGGGGTGGACTTGTTTCTGGCGGGCGTCCGTCGCACCATGGAGCCGGGCGCACAGATTGGTGTGCATTCTTGGTCAGACGGATCGCGGGACGCGAAAGACTACCCGGGCGATGCCCCTGAACACGAACAGAACCGATTGTACATCGAGCACGTGCTGGGCGATGAGTCATTCTACTGGTTTACGATTTATGCCGCATCGGCTGATGGCATGCACTTCATGACTAGCAGCGAAATCAAAAAATACGGGTTATTGACGAACTAGCCATCCAATGCCCCAAGTCGATGTGACCGCAGGCACGCAGATTTCGACGCGCCTGCCTACTACATTTTGATCGGTGCATATGCTCTCCGTTTCGCGAAAGCCAGAAATCCGATCACACGCTGCTCACGCGGCTGTGGCATGCAATTGATCATCCCAGCGTGCATATTGGGCGTGAACAGAAAGGGAGCGGGCCATGTCGATATCTCGTCGCAGCTTTGTTTGGCTAGCCGGGGCAGGCGCATTCGCGCCAGTTGCGCTCTGGGCCCAACAGGACCCGGTGCTTGAGGCAGTTCGCAGCACGCTTTTCGGCCGCAGGACTGAGTTTGAGGCACACATGGCGTTTCTTAAGGATCGCGGCAACCCTGACGTTGTTCCGGCCCTGCTGACAGGAATGCGGTTTTCCGACCGGCGAAGAGACGACATCGTCGAAGTGATGGAGGCTCTGACGGGTAAGCAATTGGGCACCGACTGGTTCGAATGGATGCTATGGCAGGAACGCAACCCGCAGGTGGTGCCCCACCCATCGCTGATCCCGTTCAAACGCGAAGTTCTATTGGGTGTCGATTCCAATTTCGACGTATTCCTGCAGCCAGAATATCTGCAACGCGACAAGATGAAGATCCGGCTGGAAGAGATCGCCTGGGGTGGCGTGCGCAAAGATGGCATTCCGTCGTTGGACAACCCGACACTCATTTCGGCTGCAAACGCCGACTATATGAAGGGCGACGATCTGGTGTTTGGCGTGGCGATCAACGGGGATGAGCGAGCCTACCCGCTGCGGATCATGGGATGGCACGAGATGTTCAACGATGTGATTGGCGGCGTGCCGGTTGCTTTGGCTTACTGCACCCTATGCGGTTCGGGCATTCTGTTTGAAACGCAGGTTCAGGGACGGCAAAAACCACTGGTGTTTGGCTCATCCGGGTTCCTGTATCGGTCCAACAAGCTGATGTTTGACCGCGCGACACATTCGCTGTGGAACCAATACACCGGAAAACCGGTGGTGGGGCCGTTGGTGGATAGCGGAATTACCCTGAAGCAACGCCCTGTTGTGATCACGACCTGGGACAGCTGGAAGACATCGCATCCGGGCACGCGGGTGCTGTCGCTGAACACAGGGCATCGGCGTAACTATGGTTCGGGTGTCGTCTACCGGGACTATTTTGCGTCGAGCGAGTTGATGTTCCCGGCGCTCGTGGATCAGTCTAAGCATCGGCAAAAGGACTACGTGTTTGCGGTACGCCAATTTGGGGCAGCGCGGGCTTGGCCGCTGGATGCTTTCAAGCGAACTCCGGTGATCAATGACGCCATCGCCGGCCGCCCGCTGGTTTTGATCGGTGATCCAGCCGAGCGCAGTGTTCGGGCCTATGAACGCAAGTCCCACAAATTCAGCGCGTCAGGGCGCGGGTTGCGGGATGCCAAGGGCGCTGACTGGACCGTCACGGAAGAGGCGATTGTCGGCGCGGATGGCACACGGCTGCCGCGGGTGGCTGGTCATATCTCCTACTGGTTTGCGTGGGACAACTATATGGGTGACGCCGCAAGCGTGTATGACGGCTGACGGTCAGGAATGTTCCTCGGCCGCTGTTGCCGCCAAAGCTCGGTTATAGGCTTTGAGCGCATCTACGTGATAGAGCGCGCCAACGGGCGTTTCTCGCCCAACGTCATCGACAATGACCACTGGAATACACGGGATATCGTCGCGGTCGAAATAGGGCATCGCGGCTTCGAGCGTTGCGCTGGCTTTGACGCAGAACCCCTGATCGATCAGGATCTGCGCTTCATCCTTTGAAATCGAACGCGGGTCTCCGATAGGCCGCATTACAGCCCCTGCCCTGAGCATGGCCAGCAGATAAGCCTGGGGCCCGGCGGCCAGATGCACGTTGCGACGCTCTAGCTGGGTCAGGAAGAACGAACGGTCGACCAGGCGAGATGCCAACGCGGTGGACATCGAAACCGACACCATCACTGCCAGACCAATCTGCCAATCCCCGGTCAGTTCGAACACGATCAAAGTGGTAGAGATCGGCGCGCCCAGAACGGCGGCGGCCACGGCGCCCATGCCCGCAAAGGCATACAGCGTATGGGTACCCGACACTTCCGGCAGCAATCCGGTGGCAATAAGACCAAAGGCCAACCCGGTCAGCGCGCCAATCATCAACGATGGAGAAAACACGCCGCCGCCCATACGCCCGCCCATGGTGATCGCTACCGCTACGGTCTTGATCACGGCAAACAGGATCGCGGTTGTCAGCACAAGATCACCGGTCAAGGCACGGATCGTAGTTTCGTATCCGACCCCAATGATATGCGGGAACCAGATTGCCAAAAGACCCAGCATCGCGCCGGACACCCCTGGTCGCAACCACCGCGGCATGGATAGGCGGTTTTGAACATGGCTGCCGATATCCTCGGCAAAGAAGATCGAACGCATCAGCAGCACTGCCACGAAGCCGCAGATCAGCCCAAGGATCAGAAAGGCTGGCAATTCGACATAGAATTGCAGAGAGCCGGGCGTTTCCAGCGCAAACTCTGTGACGTCACCATATTCCAGTCGGTTGATCACTGTTCCGGCGACCGACGCAATGACGATGGGTGCAAATGCGTGCACGGCAAAATGGCGCAGCACGACCTCGAGCGCGAACAGGGCTCCGGCGATGGGCGCGTTAAAACTGGCCGAGACGGCGGCGGCAACAGCGCAACCCAGCAGATCACGCCCGGTAATGCCATCTGCGTGAATGCGATTGCTAACCCAAGTGGAAATCACACCCGCCATATGGACCACCGGCCCTTCCCGCCCGGTGGACCCGCCTGTACTGAGGGTGATGAGCGAAGCAAAAAACGACGCGATACCCGCTTTGGTTTCGACCCGCCCATCAGTCACGGCAGAACCTTCGATTACATCTGCCACGGATCGAACACGCCCGTCATCAGTGAATTTATTCAGTATGACCCCGACGATCAAACCACCGAAAATGGGGGTGATCAGGATCAGAAACCACGGGAGTTTTTCGACGTGGCTATGCAGCAGCAGAATGTCTTCCGTTTCGTAAACATAGGCCTGCAACGCCCGGATCGCCTTACGAAATCCAAGCGCCATGAAGCCCGCAGCTATTCCGATGACCAGTGCAATGAACCAGAACTGGATCTGGCTGGGACCCCGGCGCAGCATCACCCGCCAGGCGTCCTTGATCGCGGCCAGAGCCTGACTAAGCTGGTTGCGCAGAACGGTGCGGGTAGACTGGGTCATTGGCCCTCAGGGATCATCTCATATCCCTTAGTAAGCCACGGGGCGCTCATATAAAAGTAGGATAGCGACCCCAGGTAGTAGCGAGTTGTTTCAGGCTTGCAGTAAAGCGCGGGCGGCGGCGCGGGCCTCGTCCGTTATCGTATCGCCTGCAACCATGCGTGCGATCTCATCCACCCTGTCGGGATCGGCCAAAGGGGTGACAGTGGACAGGGTCTGCCCGTTGGCGACATGTTTCTGAACGCGCCAGTGATGCGCTGCACGGGCGGCAACCTGCGGCGAGTGGGTGACAACCAGCACCTGCCCACCTTCTGCCAGCGACGCAAGACGTCGCCCAACGGCATCAGCGGTAGCGCCTCCGACGCCGCGATCAATCTCGTCAAAGATCATTGTGAGGGTGCTGTCATCACCGGACAGGCACACTTTGAGCGCCAACAGAAAGCGACTGAGTTCCCCGCCCGAGGCGATCTTGTTCAGCGGCCCCGACGGTGCACCGGGGTTGGTGGCGACTGTGAATGCAACCGCGTCAGTTCCTTCAGGGCCGGGATCAGCGGCGGTGATTTCGGTCTGAAACACCGCGCGCTCCATTTTCAGCGGCGCCAATTCATCCATGACGGCTGCATCCAGTTGCCCGGCTGCCGACTTTCGCTTGGTACTCAGCGCATTGGCCGCCGTATCATAAGCAGATTGTGCCACATCCATAGCGGCGCGCTGATCAGCAAGATCCGCATCCCCTGCATCAAGCCGGTTGAGACGATCCCGCAGCGTTTCGGCAAAGACACCTAGTTCATCTGGCGCAACATCATGCTTGCGAGCCAATGCACGGATCGCGAACAGACGTTCTTCGGCGGCTTCAAGGTCAGCCGGGTTGAAATCCAGCGCCTGTAGGCAGGCGTTGACGCCGTCCTGTGCCTCACCCAGTTCGATCATGGCGCGCCCCAGCGCGGCGATAGGGCCTTCCAGTTGCCCGCCTGCGTGATCGGATACGCCTTCGAGCCAGCGCACGGCATCAGCCATGGCCCCTTCTGCGCCGCCCCCGCCCAACAAATCAAAGGCGCGGGCGACGTCATCACGGATGCGTTCAGCCCCCTGCATCATGCGGCGGCGCGCGTCGAGTTCGGCATCTTCACCCGGCTGAGGGTCAAGTTGATCCAGTTCCGCCACGGCGTGGCGCAGATATTCCTCTTCGGCGCGCATGGTCGCCAATGCGGCTTCGGTCTCGGCCAGCGCTTTACGTGTGCGGGACAGTTCAGTCCACGCGGTGCGTACGGCATGCAGATGACCCGAAAGCTGGGCATAGCTATCCAACATCGCTCGGTGGCCGCGCGGATTCAGCAAACCACGATCATCATGCTGGCCATGCAGTTCAATTAGGGTTTCAGACAGGGCCCGCAACACCTCACCAGAACAGCGGCGGTCATTAACCCAGGCGGTCTTGCGCCCTTCGGCTGTATTGACGCGGCGCAGGATCAACTCTTCTCCGCCGGGCAAACCGGCCTCGGATAGAATTTCGTGGGCAGGGTGTTCGTCTGGCAGTTCGAATTCTGCTACGACCTCGCCCTGCGCGGCCCCTTGGCGGACAAGTTCAGCTCGGCCGCGCCAACCAAGTACGAAACCCAGTGAATCCAACAAAATCGATTTGCCCGCACCCGTCTCACCGGTCAATGCGTTCAACCCCGGCTGGAACGATAGCTCCAACCGGTCAATGATCAGCATGTCGCGGATATCGAGGGCGCGCAGCATCGGGTCTTTACCGTCCCAAGCCAAAAGCCATGACGACTACAACCACTCACCCTTGATGGTTTGACGATAGATCGTGCTGAGCCAATTGTTGCCACGGCTCTTGAGATCCAGCCCTCGCGAAGTCAGCAGCTTGTAGGCGTCATCATACCACTCCGAAGACTGGTAGTTGTAGCCGAGGATCGCACCGGCCGTTTGGGCCTCATCCACTAGACCAAGTGACAAGTAGGCTTCGACCAGACGATATAGCGCTTCGGCGGTATGCGATGTGGTCTGAAAATCCTCTACCACCACACGGAACCGGTTGATGGCCGCGATGTAGTGATCCTGACGCAGATAATAGCGCCCGATTTCCATTTCTTTTCCCGCCAGATGGTCAAAGGCCAAGTCAAATTTCAGCACGGCCGACGTGGCGTATTCGCTGTCTGGATAAACCTCGATCACTGTCCGCAGGGATTGCAATGCCTGAAAGGTCAGTCCCTGATCGCGACCAACTTCGTCAATCTGGTCGTAATAGCTGAGCGCCAAAAGATACTGCGCATAGGCCGCGTCTTCATCCGTTGGATAGAAGTCGATGTAACGCTGCGCGGCCGCACGGCTTTCTTCATAGTTCTTGTCCGAGTGGAACGAAAACGCCTGCATGATCAGCGCACGTTTGGCCCAGTCGGAATAAGGATACAGACGCTCCACTTCCGAGAAATACCAAGCCGCATCGTCCGAACGACTCTGCGATAGTTCGTATTCACCACGGGTGTAAATCTGCTCCGGCGTATAGCCTTCCAGGTTTTGACTGCGATCCGCGCCTTTGTTGCCGAACAGGCCCCCCGCGTTGCCGCATGCCGTCAAAGTTGCTGCCAGAAGAATCGCGCTTGCGAACCTGACTGCCGCTTTGCTGCCAACCATACCGCCCATCCTTGTCGTCTTAACTTAACGGGGTTCGCCCCGGATTGAGCCATGGTCTAGCACAGAAAATTCCGGTGCAAAACGCCTTATCCACGCTCTGGCGCAATTGTCGTCAGAGTTGATCAGATCAGGCGACTTCGGGAACTTCGTTCAGAACGAGGCCCTGCCCTGGCAGGCGCGCAGCTTGTTCGGGGGTGCACAGAACTGGACGCACCGCACCGGGCGTTTCGAACAGCTTGCGCAGCAAAGTATTGGTCATCGAATGACCTGACTTGTCACCAGTGAAGTGGCCAAGAATCGGACCACCCGCAAGATAGAGATCGCCCAGAGCGTCCAGCATCTTGTGGCGCACGGCCTCATCTGCGCGGCGAAAGCCGCCCGGGGTCAGAACTTCGTTACCTTGCACAACAACCGCGTTTTCCAACGTACCGCCAAGTGCGAGACCGTTTTCACGCATGGCTTCGACGTCTGTACGACGGCAGAACGTCCGACAGTCACTAAGCTCGCGGGCAAACGACCCGTTGCGCATGTCCAGAGTTTTGGTCTGGCTGCCGATGGCGTCGTCTTCGAAATCGATGTGGAAATCGATGATCAGCCCGTCTGCGGGCACAATCGTGGCGCTGGCGCCTTCACGCGAAGCAGTCACTGGTTTTACAACTTCGTAGGCCAGAACCGGGCTGGCTTGACGGCGCACACCCTTTGCCACAATGCCGCGCACGAAATCGATGGAAGACCCGTCCATAATCGGAACCTCGGGCCCATCAATCTCGATCAGTGCATTGTGCACGCCACATCCGGCCAGAGCCGCCATGATATGTTCAACGGTAGACACCGACACACCAGCGTCATTCACCAGGCGGGTGCAAAGTGGCGTCCGCTCGACCACGTCATAGATCGCAGGGATGAGGGCATTGCCCAGCTCGATATCCGTCCGCTTGAACCAAATGCCGTGACCGGCAGCTGCCGGTTTCAGGACCATCTTGGCACGCTGACCGCCATGCAGTCCGACGCCTTGGAACGTGACCGGAGATTTGAGCGTATGTTGCAAATGGTGCCTCAGAGAGTGGTGTCCAGCCTGCGAGGGCTGTGTTGCATCCCCAGTTAAGGAAGCGCGCGTCAAGGCTCAACTCACTCTTTGTAACCGAATGAAACATGTATGTAACAGATCGGCAAAACCCTGCTTACCCACCTATAATACTTTGGTAATAAAGTAAAAAGGGCCGCCAGTAGGCGACCCTTTGCAATCAATTTGTTACCGCCATCAGTTGGCTTGCCGGCGCAGGAAGGCCGGAATTTCGATCCGTTCCTGTTCAGGGTCGGCCTCATCATGGATAGGTGCCGTAGCGTCAGCCTGACGCATTGCAGGCTGTTGACGCACCGGCTGCGGGGCCTGTGCCGGAGTATCTGTCGCATGGCCGGTCATCCGGTCAATCAACCGATTGAAGCCAAAGCGGGGGCGTTCCTCGGTCTCGGGTTGCGGTTGCTGCGCCGCCTCCTGAGGCCGCGAAGCGGTCATGCGCTGCTTGGCTGACGGCACGTTTTGAACGGCCGCCTGCAGGCGCTGAAGTGCTTCGGGTGAGGGTGTGCCAGCGGCATGCCCACGCGGAGCAACAAAGGTTTCTGGTGCCTGCTCAACGGGATCGGGCTGCGGTTCAAACTCGGCCACACGCGGCTGGTAAGCCGGAGGCGGCAGACCGTCATCATCCCGCTCGTCCCGTGCATGAAACTGCGTCGGGGCAGGCTCTTCGGCTGCTTCGAACAGAGAAGGCTCGCGGATTTCTTCTGGCTGCGGAGCTGGCTCGGCCACTTCGACTGCAACAGGCGTTTCCTCGGGCATGTGCTCTTCCGCTGAAACCGTACGGGTCAGTGGTGCGGACATCGAGCGGCGGGCAACCGGGATATCTTCCTGCTTTTCAGTGGCGTCGATGCCAGTGGCAACAACCGATACGCGCATGCCACCTTCCATCGCGGTGTCCAGCGTCGAGCCGACGATGATGTTCGCCTCGGGGTCAACTTCTTCGCGGATGCGGTTGGCCGCTTCGTCCAGTTCGAACAACGTCAGATCGTGCGAGCCGGTGATGTTGATCAGCACGCCCTTGGCGCCTTTGAGGCTGATTTCATCCAGCAGCGGGTTGGCAATGGCCTTCTCAGCCGCCTGAACCGCGCGATCTTCGCCGGTTGCTTCGCCGGTGCCCATCATGGCTTTGCCCATCTCGTCCATCACCGCACGGACGTCGGCAAAATCGAGGTTGATCAGGCCCGGACGCACCATCAGATCGGTGACGCCTTTGACACCCTGATACAGGACGTCGTCGGCCATCGAGAACGCTTCGGTGAACGTGGTCTTTTCATTAGCCAGGCGGAACAGGTTCTGGTTTGGAATGATGATCAGCGTGTCAACAACCCGTTGCAGCGATTCAACGCCGTCTTCGGCCTGTCGCATACGCTTGGCCCCTTCGAACTGGAAGGGTTTGGTCACGACACCAACAGTCAGTACGCCAAGCTCGCGTGCGGCCTGCGCAATAATCGGAGCGGCCCCGGTTCCGGTACCGCCACCCATGCCGGCGGTGATAAAGCACATATGCGCACCCGCCAGGTGATCAACGATCTGTTCGATGCTTTCTTCGGCGGCAGCAGCCCCTACGGTCGGCCGTGCCCCAGCACCCAAACCTTCGGTGACCTTTACGCCCAGTTGCACGCGCGCCGATGAATGGCTTTGCTGCAACGCCTGAGCGTCGGTGTTAGCGACAACAAAGTCGACCCCATCTAGTTGCTTTTCAATCATGTTGTTAACGGCATTGCCGCCGGCGCCGCCAACGCCAAATACTGTGATCCGAGGCTTCAGTTCATCGTGCCCGGGCATCGAAAGATTCAATGTCATGCTCTGTCCGCCTGTTTTTATGTTCCGCCAAAGCGGTGTTTTTCTTGCCTATCTGCCCATGATTCTATCGCTCCAATACGAAAAGGTCACGTCAAAAATTGCGTGATTCCACAAAATATGGAGGAAATAAGGCGCTGAACGGCGGTATTTCGCATCCAACGCCAGATATTGGGGAACACAGGCAAATCACAACAAGACAAGCGTCATCCGCGCCGCATTTTGGGTGCGTCACGGGTTAGTGGATCGTATCGGTACATGCGGAAAACTGCTCAGGGTCCTGCCGCGGGGCCTCTTGCGGGCCTTGTGGATATCTTTAGGGATAAATCCGGTCGCCGCAACCCGTTTCTTTAGCTGATCGGAGCACCTGGGCAGTTCAAACTGTTCGTGGTGATGCTGCGCACTTCCTGAATTTCACCGTCCGAGAATGAAGCAAGCCGCACCAACAGGCGGTCTTTATGCATAAAGGGCCACCAACATACAGGCAGACCATCCGGATCATTGTCGTACAGAAAGCAGATCTGACCGTTGGGCGTGGTGATCTGACCATAAACGCACCCCTCGCCCTCTTGCCGCCAGACCGAAGTTGTACGGCTTAGAAACTGTTCGGTTCCCACCAGGTCGCCGCTTCGGATTTCATAGAATTCTAACGTTTTCCCAATTGTGACATCCAGAAATGCTTCGGGCGTGATGATGTTTTGGGCCGCAGCCCAGCCGGGCAGCAGCAGCGCCCCAAGACCGAACCAGCGCAGTGTTTTACCAATTGTCACGGAACCACCGGACGGCCCGTTTGAAGGGGCGTGCCGCGTCCGTGTCGACCGGAATTTCGAAGTCCCACCATTCATCCTGCGGATGCGCAGCAAACAGGCTGAGTCCGACCGCCGAGGAAAAACCCGGCCCGGTAGCCGATTGCGGCAGCCCGTGGACGCGAAGCGGACGGCCCAGGCGCACACGCTGGCCTAGGATCCGTGTCGCGAGGCCGTCCAGCCCCATGATCTGGCTACCACCGCCGGTCAACACAATCTGCTGGCTTGGCATATGTTCAAACCCGGCCGCGTCCAGACGTACGCGTACCTCTTCAAGGATTTCTTCGACCCTAGGGCGCATAATCCCGATCAGTTCAGCGCGGCTGACGGTGCGGCGATCATGTTCCCAGTCTCCAGTGTCGCCACCGATATCGATCATATCGCGATCATCCGCGCCGGTCGCATGGACGCCACCATTAAATGTCTTGATCCGTTCGGCCACCGACGCGGGCACACCCAGCCCCATGGAAATATCCGACGTCACGTGATCTCCGCCCATGCGCACACAATCGGCATAGATCATGTGCTTTTTCATGAAGATCGATACGCTGGTCGTGCCACCGCCCATATCGATACAAGCCGCGCCCAGTTCCTGTTCATCTTCAACAAGCGAAGAGATGCCCGATACATAAGCCGAATTTGCAATACCAGCGAGCTCTAGATCGCAGCGTTTGATACAGCGCACGATGTTCTGAATTGCCACAGCATCAACGGTCAGCATGTGCATATCGACGGCCAACGATTGCCCGAGCTGACCGCGCGGATCAATCAGGCCCGAGCGGTTGTCGAGCGCAAAGTTCACCGGCTGGGCATGCAACACTTCGCGCCCTGCTCCGTAGTCAGGCACATCGCAGGCGTTCAGAACGCGGCCTACTTCGGCCTCGGTCACAAGCTGGCCTTCCAGATCGACCTGCGCATCCAGCCCATAAGACCTAGGGTTGGCGCCCGAGAAACAGGCGATCACATGATCAACGCGGATATCGGCCATTTTCTGTGCTGCCTGCAGCGCCGTGCGAATGGCCCGCTCGGTTTCCTGCATGGCGGTGACTTCGCCAAATTGCACACCGCGTGAGCGTGTTGTGGCGGCCCCGACAACGCGGAACCCGGTCTGACCCGCCATGGACCCGATGGTGTTATCCTCGCTGAGCCGCCCGGATCCGTCGAACCGCAGCACAAGGCAGCTAATCTTGGAACTTCCGACATCCAGAATGGCGACGACGCCCCTTTGCATGGCTTGTCTACGCATCTGCCGCATGGCGCGTTGAGACTGATATAGATCGGTCATCATGATCGTTACTGCCCGTTACCCACTGTCACTTTTGTATTCCACCAGTCCTCGCTGGCAGCTTTTGTCATTCTGATTGTCGGACGCTGCCCAAGGCGCATGTCCACCACGGCCACGTCTCGCTCCAGAAGATCCTGCACTTCGTTCACCGCCAGCACGCGTTCCAGCGCGCGCACCGGGCGCTCGACGGGCAACATGATGCGCTGCCCGCGGTCGAGCACCAGATCCCAACGCCGCTCACCGACGCGAACCAATCCGCGAACCCGATCGCCGAGGCTGCGGGCGGTGGTAAAAATCTGCAGCGCCTCGGACACGTGCTGATCTGCACCAGTTCCAGCAACCAACGGCAGATCCACGTGATCCCTCCGCGAAACGGCCTGATCCACGTGCACGCCGGTTTCGTCCAGCAACTCGACACCGTCCCGGGTGCGCCAGACGATAACGGGCTGCCGTTCAATGACATCAACCTGCAGAATACCGCCGGGGCGAATGCGCACCGTCGCGGATTTCACCGGGTCCAGACCTGTGATGGTGTCACGCATCTGCTCGACATCCAGATCCCAGGAGCTAATCGGGAAATCCAATGGAACGATCTCGCGAATATCATCGGCCAACCCGGTTCCGGCGCCATCAATCGCCATCAGATTGACCATGAATTCCGGTCTCTCCTGAATCGAGGTGCGAATGTCAGCGATGTAAGCGCTAACGGCTTCGCGCCGATCTTCAGAGGCAAAATATAGACCAGCTGCTGCGGCAATGGCGCAGATCGGAACGCCCAGCTTGACACCAAGGCGAATGCCCGGCGTCAACATCCAGCGCTGGAACCGATAGCTGAGCCGCGACGGCGCAGGGTCACTGCGTCGTGCGGTTCGCGCAAAGACCTTGGCCCCGCGAAGCCGCAGGACAGGTTGAACATCGCTGTCCTCTGATCCAGCGGACTCAAAATCTGCATCCGGCCCGGCCAATGGTTTGGCGCGGTGGATCACGGGTGCGCGGGTGGCGATCAGCGGTCGCATGAGGCGTCCTCCACCATCCAGGCGCAGAGCTGGCCGAACGTCAGGCCACAATGCGCGCCCTGTTCCGGCACCAGCGAGGTTGGCGTCATCCCGGGCTGGGTGTTGGTTTCCAACAAGAACAACCCGTCCGTACCCTGACTGTCATCCCAACGAAAATCGGTACGGCTAACACCCCGGCATCCCAACAGAGTGTGGGCGCGCAAAGCGTACTCCATGCACATGTCAAAAATCTCGGATGGAACTTCGGCGGGCAGAACATGCCATGATCCGCCGGGTTTGTACTTGGCGTCATAGTCGTACCAGCCGTCGGTCATGATCTCGGTCACCGTCAGGGCGCGGTCGCCCATCACGGTCACGGTCAACTCGCGGCCTGCGATGTATTGTTCGACCATCACCTGATCGGGCATGTCATCTGACAGTTTCGGAGGGCCATTTGCGCCCTCAAACACCAGATAGATGCCGACGCTGGACCCCTCGTTGTTGGGCTTGACCACATAAGGTGCTGGCATTGTGTGCTTGGCCACCACCTCGGTCTTGGGCAGGATCACACTGTCGGCAATGGGCAGCCCCGCGATGCGAAACGCCTCTTTGCTGCGCTGCTTGTCCATCGCCAAAGCTGAAGCCAAAACACCAGAGTGCGTGTAAGGGATGCGCATCCATTCCAGCAGGCCCTGCACACAGCCGTCTTCGCCCCAACGGCCATGCAGGGCGTTGAAAACAACATCCGGCTTGATGTCCAAAAGGCGCGCATAGAGGTCGGGACCTGCGTCCAGCTCGACCACTTCAATACCTTCTCCCCTGAGGGCGGTTGCGCATTCGCGCCCGCTGCTGAGAGACACCTCGCGTTCAGCCGAGGGGCCGCCCATCAATACCGCCACTTTGGGGTTTGTCCTGCTCGACATACCCACGTTCGTGCGCCTCAATGTCCCCGGACCTTATCTGGTGGTCCGTACTGCGTTTATGCCTTTGATCCGTCGCCTTAAATTGCCTGTTATTGGTCTGACGGTTTGGGCTTTATTCTGTCAGCGGATCACCGACCCGCATGATTTCCCACTCTAGCGTGATACCGCTTGTTTCGTAAACCTTTTTTCGCACCTCTTCGCCCAGCCCTTCGAGGTCTGCGGCGGTGGCGTCTCCGGTGTTGATCAGGAAATTCGAATGCTTCTCACTCATCTGTGCGCCGCCCCTCGTGGCGCCGCGCATGCCTGCGTCATCAATCACTTTCCACGCCTTGAGGTCATGCACATCATCAGTGCGGCCAGTGGACGAGAAGCCCGCAGGGTTTCGGAAGGTCGATCCGGCGCTGCGGTCCTTGGTGGGTTGCGTCTCGTCACGTTTCTTCAGTTGGGCGTCCATACGCGCATGCAGATCAGCGGGAGTGCCTGCAGGGCCCTCGAACTGGGCCGAAACCAACACCGCACCGTCCGGTAAATCGGACTGGCGATATCGAAAATTTAGCTCTTCAGGCGTGAGATCCAAAATCTCGCCCTGCCGGGTCACGATTGTGGCTTTGCGCAACACATCTGCCGTATAGCTGCCATAGCACCCGGCATTCATCCGTACCGCGCCGCCGATTGAACCGGGGATGGTGCGCAGAAAGGTCAAGTCAACGCCCGCGTCCGCCGCCTTGCGCGCCACGTGCGCATCCAACGCTGCTGCGCCCGCAGTGACGGTGTTGCCTTCGACCGAGATCTCGTTGAACCCGCGCCCGAGCCGAATTACCACGGCACGGAGCCCACCGTCTCGGACGATCAGGTTCGATCCGACGCCCATAGGGAAGATCGCGACATCTGCTGGCAGATCGCCCAGAAAGGTTTGCAGATCTTCGATATCCGCCGGCTGGAACAAATAGTCCGCTGGACCGCCAACGCGGAGCCATGTGAGGTCGGACAACAGGCGACCATTTGCGAGTTTGCCACGTAGGCTTTTAAGGTTCAGCTCCGTGAGCGTTTCCGCCACCATGCCCCGATACTCCATCCTATTATCGCGACCACTCCGTACCACAAATGTATCCAGATAACGTACGCTATCACTGCGAGGGTAATGTCGTAGGTCTCAATCGAGCGCCAATACAGCGCTAGACCCAAAAGAACAAACCACAAGATGGAAGCGGTATATGCCAGTCGAAGCTTTCTGTGGAGAGCCGCGTAGGCAAAGGTCAAAAACCAGCCAATAAAGCCAAAGAAAATTGGGGCCATGATTACGAAGATCGAATCAAACAAAGAGGAACGCCCTTACATCAGACCGCGCAACCACCGCCCAAGATAGATCACAGGCCAGCGCAACACCGACATTCCTGCGGCGAGGACCAGCAGCCCAATCCACGGGCCGTTCTCGTAAGTCACGTAACCTACAATCGGAATGCCTACCGCGATTAGGAAATAGGCACGAGCCCAGTGATTGTCTTTGCTAGGGATCATCGCCAGAATATTGGCCGCAAGGCCCCAGAGCGCGGCAAGGGCGAGAGACCAGATCATTCTGTCACCTCTCGGCCTGTCCATTTGCGCCAGTAAAATCGGATGGGATTGCGGAACATCGAGATGAACCCGCCGGAAGCGAGAACCGACCAGAACCAGCCGTGGTCATAGCCCAGCCAGATGATAAGCGCTGGCGCACAGATCAACAGCGCGATGCCCGGCGGAAATTGCAGCCGCATCGGCAACAGCGCCACGATTGTGGCGCAGATCACCCAGAGGGCGGCAAAGATCATCGAATAGTCCATTCGCCCCTCCAAGGACGCGCGGTATCAGCGAGCATCGTATCACACTTTATGGTTGTGTGCCAAATCAACATGGACATCAAACAGCTTGTTTTCTTTGCAATCTCTCGGGCAAACCGTTAGCCCAGGCGCTGATCGTCCCTGCGCCCAGGCAAACAACCATATCACCGGGACGGGTCTGTTCGCGCACGAGGCGTTCAAGGTCTTCTTCATTCAGGATCGCACGGGCATGACGGTGACCGTGGCGGATCAACCCTTCGACCAGATCGTCGCGGCTGGCCCCTTCAATCGGGTCTTCGCCAGCGGCGAAAACCTCGGCGATGGCGACGACGTCAGCGTCATTGAAGCAAGTGCAGAAATCGTCGAACAGGTTGGACAGGCGGGAATAGCGGTGCGGCTGATGAACCGCAACGACACGGCCTTCGGTAGCCTGGCGGGCGGCTTTCAAAACGGCGACAATTTCAACCGGGTGGTGGCCGTAATCGTCGATGATGGTGACGCCTTCGACCTCACCCACCTTGGTGAAGCGGCGATTGACGCCGCCGAAATTAGCAAGCGCATCACGGATTTCTACCGCCTTCATACCCAGATGGCGGGCGACAGCCACGGCGGACAACGCATTCGAGACGTTGTGATCGCCGGGCATCGGTAGAGTGCAGCCTTCGATAACCTTGTCTTCGTATTGCAGGTGGATGTCGAAATGCGCGACGCCGCCCTTGTAAGTCAGGTTCTCGGCGCGCACATCAGCCTGCGCGTTGAAGCCATAGGTGCGCACCCGACGGTCGGTGATACGGCCAACCAGCGCCTGAACTTCGGTATGATCGGTGCAGCAAACTGCAAGGCCATAGAAGGGCAGGTTTGAGACGAACTCGTAAAAACCATCGCGCAATTGATCGAAATCGCCCCAATGCTCCATATGTTCGGGGTCGATATTGGTGACGATTGCGATGGTCGCGGGCAAGCGGTTGAAGGAACCGTCGCTTTCGTCCGCCTCGACCACCATCCACTCGCCCTGCCCCATCCGTGCGTTAGAGCCATAGGCGTGGATGATACCGCCATTGATCACGGTCGGGTCGAAATCACCTGCAACCATCAGCTCGGCCATCATCGTTGTTGTGGTGGTTTTGCCATGGGTCCCGGCAATGGCGATGTTGGAGCGCAGGCGCATGAGCTCGGCAAGCATGTCTGCGCGGCGCACGACCGGCAAGCCTTGAGCCCGCGCCTCGTCAAGTTCCGGGTTGCCGGGTTTGATCGCGGTGGAAGTAACGATGACTGCAGCGCCTTCAAGGTTTTCGGCTTTTTGACCGACAAAGATCTCAGCACCCAGACCTGCCAGACGATCCGTGATTTTAGAGGCTTTCAGATCGGACCCCTGCACCCGATAACCCAGGTTCAACAGTACCTCGGCAATGCCTGACATCCCGATCCCACCGATCCCGACAAAGTGGATCGGACCTACATCCTGCGGCAGTTTGGTTGCTGGGTTCATGTGGTCTCCTTCTGCGCCAGTTGTTCGACAAGGGCCACCAGACGCTCGGTTGCGTCCGGTGCCCCGACTGACAAGGCGGCATGGGCCATTTTCTGTGCGGCTTCGGGGTTGGTCAAAACCGTGGTCATTTGTTCGGTTAGCGAAGAAACGTCAAGCATGTTTTCGGGGATCATGATCGCCCCGCCCGCCTGAACCAGTCCGCGTGCATTGGCTGTCTGGTGGTCGCCTGCCGCCGCGGCAAAGGGGATCAGGATCGACGGGCGTCCGATGACCGAGATGTCAGCGACGCTGGATGCGCCCGAACGGGAGACGACCAGCTGCGCTTCGGACATCCGGCGAGGGACATCCTGAAAGAACGGTTGCACATCGGCCAGGATGCCGTGATCGGCGTAGAATGCAGTGACACGCTCACCATCCTCGTCGCGGGCCTGATGGGCAACCCGGACATAGCGGCGCAGATCTTCGGGCAAAGCTGCAATCGCCCCCGGCACAACATCGCTGAGGATGCGAGCGCCCTGAGAGCCGCCCATCACCAAGACCGACATCGGGTAGTCCCCCGGTGGAATGTAGGGCGCTGCCGCGCGGTCCAGCACTGCGGCGCGGACAGGATTTCCGGTGTGAATACCGTTCGCGTCTTCCGGCAGATCCGTGGGCCAGACACCACAAGCTACATGCGCAACCCGGGTTGCGAACAGCTGGTTCACGCGCCCCAGAACACCGTTCTGTTCGTGGATCATGCGGGGAATTTTCAGCAGGGTTGCGGCGCTGAGTGCCGGGATCGACGGATATCCGCCAAAGCCCACAACCACATTCGGCTTATCGCGCATCATGCCAAATGACATGGAGGTAACACCGCCTGCAATCTTGGGCCCGGCCAGCACCTTGGCAGCCAACCCGCCGCGCGCGAACGTGGCGGAGGATGCTTCGACAATTTCGGTCGAATGCGGGAAACCACTGGTATATCGCGCGCCGCGCGCGTCGGTGGAGAGACGCACGCGCCAGCCTTTATACAACATTGCCTCGGCCAGTGCCTGCGCAGGGAACATGTGGCCCCCGGTGCCGCCAGCCGCAATCAATAGGTAGGGTTTGCCCATCAGCCTCGTCCGCGCAGAATATCGCCAAGTTCGCCCTGTGGGCGGGTTCGGGTGAAGGCCAGCAACATGCCAACTGCGATGCCGCCGGCAATCAGCGACGAGCCACCATAGCTGACAAACGGCAAGGTCATGCCCTTTGCGGGCAGCAGGCGCACGGCAACGCCCATGTTGATCATCGCCTGAACGCCGAACATACAGGCCAGACCAGTGCCCGCCAGGCGGATGAACATGTCACGCTCACGCATCAGGCGCAAAAGCGAACGCACCACGATGATCGAATACAGAGCGATGATGATCAGCACAAGGATCAGGCCGTATTCCTCGGCCGCAACGGCAATGATGAAGTCTGTGTGGGCATCGGGCAGCGACCATTTCACCTGTCCTTCGCCAACGCCAACGCCAAATAGCCCGCCTTCGCGAATGGCGTTGGCGGCATAGCCAAGCTGGGTGGTCGGGTCGACCTCTTGGTTCAGAAAGCCATCAATGCGGCGGGCGAAGTGGTCGGAATTGGAATAGGCAAACATGCCGCCCAGAACAACGACCCCGGCCATGCCGACCAGCAGCAGCATCGGCGCACCGGCGACGAAGTACATCACACCCCAGCCGAATAGGATTAGACAGGCCTGACCGAAGTCAGGCTGCATCACCAGCATGCCAACAATGGCCATGCACAAGGCGAACGACCAGATCCGCCCCGGTGGGCCATTGATTTGCTGGGACGCTGCCAACAACCATGCGGCCACAACGACGAAACCGGGTTTCAGGAATTCCGAGGGTTGTAGCGAGGCAAAGCCCAGCGAATACCAACGCACGGCGCCTTTGCCGAAATCAGTGCCGAAGATGGGCAGGAAGGCCAGCGCCACGAATGAAGCCAGAAAGCCCAGTACCGCCAGACGTCGTACAAGCGTCGGCGACATCATCGAGGTCAGCAACATCGAAACCAAGGCCAACCCGCCGAACAATGCCTGTCGCTCTACATAGTGAAAGGGATCAAACCCATTGCGACCTGCCAGCGGTGGCGATGAGGCCAGCCCCAACAACAGCCCGATCACAAACAGGATCAGTACGCAGGACATCGTCCAACGATCAATCGTCCGCCACCACTTTGGTAGAATCGGTTCGCCGCGCTGGTCCTGGACCGCGCCATACACCATCTCAGTCATGAGATACCGCCACTATCTGCCTCAACAACGTCCCGTTTTTCGGGATCTGATTGAGAGTCTACAGGGAAATTCGCGTTTGGGCCAGTGGAATGACGGGTCGTGGCGGAAAACAATTGGCGGCGTGCGGAACCTTGCCGGGGCGGGTTTTGTGCCGCCAGACGCTTTGTCGAATTGCGCTAGTCGACATCCTCGACAGGGCCATCTGCCTTAACCCAGGCGCTGAACCCACCTTCGATATGTGCGACCGGGGCCAGACCCATTTCCATTGCTGTCTTGGCGCTGAGCGCCGACCGCCACGCGCTGGCACAATAGAAGACATATGTTTTGTCCTGATCGAAGATGTCCTTGTGATACGGGCTTTCCGGGTCGATCCAGAATTCCAGCATGCCACGTGGACATGAAAAAGCGCCGGGTATCTTACCCGCGCGCTTCAACTCGCGAATATCGCGCAAATCGACCAGAACATGCTCTTCGCTGTCGATCAAACCTTTGGCTTGTTCGATCGAGATAGTCGTAACGACGGCATTTGCCTCGGCAAGCAGGGCTTTGATCCCCTTCGTGATGGTCTGTGACATGGGCGATGTTCCTATGTTTCGGGGTTCGTATCGGAGCTTGAACAATTTGCTTGAATCTACCCGAGTGTGGGCGGCCCGGCAAACGCAATCCAGACAGGCAACCTCTTGCCTTCCTCAACGATCCACGCCATGCGCTGGGTATGACCTATGACACGATCATCCTTGGGGCCGGTGCTGCCGGTATGATGTGCGCGGCCCATTGCGGCGGGCGCGTTCTGGTGATCGATCACGCGAAGGCCCCGGGTGAGAAAATTCGCATCTCGGGCGGTGGGCGCTGCAACTTTACCAACATTTATGCGGCCCCCGATAACTTTCTGTCGCAGAACCCCCATTTCTGCAAATCGGCGCTGGCGCGATATACCCAGTGGGATTTCATCGATCTGGCAAACCGGCACGACGTAGCATGGCATGAAAAGACGTTGGGCCAGTTGTTCTGCGACGGCTCCTCCAAGCAGATCATCGCGATGCTGCTGACTGAGATGGAGCGCGCGGGTGCCGAGCTTTGGGTGCAGACTTCACTGCGTTTCCTCCGCAAGTCCGACGCCGGGTTTGCCTTGGAGGTCGAACGCGAAGGGCAAAGGCACAGCCTGACCTGTAACAATCTGGTGCTGGCGACGGGCGGCAAGTCGATCCCCAAGATGGGTGCCACGGGACTGGCCTATGACATAGCGCAGCAGTTTGGGTTGCGTCTGACCAACACCCGCGCTGGTTTGGTGCCGTTCACATTCTCGGACGGTAAATTCAAGGATTTGTCGGGGGTGTCCCTGCCGGCTCGACTGTCCAATGACCGGACGGGCTTTGACGAAGCCCTGCTGTTCACTCATCGTGGCCTCAGCGGTCCTTCGGTGTTGCAACTGTCATCCTATTGGTGCGAAGGCGAGGCGATCCGGGTCAACCTGATCCCCGATCTGCCTTTGTACGACCTTCTGCGCGACCAAAGACAGGCGTCCGGGCGCAAGGACCTGAGCACCGAGTTGGCGCGGCATCTGCCAGGGCGGCTTGTGGACTACCTTGGCCAACAGCTTCTGGTGTCCGGCAAGCTAGCCGATCAGTCAGACACGAAACTGGCTGAACTGACGAAAGCGCTTTCCGATTGGCACCTCGTGCCCTCGGGCACCGAAGGGTATCGCACTGCCGAGGTGACCTTGGGCGGGATAGATACGGATGATTTGTCGTCAAAAACGATGGAGGCCAAGGAAATCCCCGGCCTCTATGCAATTGGCGAAGCGGTGGATGTCACCGGATGGTTGGGCGGCTACAATTTCCAGTGGGCGTGGTCCTCGGGCCACGCCGCCGGAACCGCGATTGCTGGTGATTAACCGACTACGTTGTAGCCACGACCACGCATGCAATTCCGCACAATGACTTCCTTGTTCTGGTTCTTGCCGATGGCATCAGCACTCGCCCCCAACAAAGCACCTGCAACAGCAGCACGACCCAGATTGTCGCTGCTGTCCTGAACAATCCCGGTGACTGCGGCCGCACCTGCCGCACCGATAGCTGCGTTCCCGGCAGTGCTACCGTCAATAGTTGCCTGCGATGCAGCCAATTGCTGGCATTGCGCCAGATCGTTGCTGTAGTTCGGCCCAATCGGCCCATCGATAACCGGCTGATAGCTAGCCCCGGTATTCGCGCAGGCACCAGCCAGCATCAAAGCGGGAACAATCATAAGAGATTTACGGTTTGGCATATTCATGACCTCGTGTTGAGCTATCGAGAAACAAAACAAATTCTTAAATGGCGTCAAGCCAATCACCTCGGACTCTGTCCGAAACGGCGGTCAATTGCAAATGAGCTAGTCTTCCAGTTGGCTTTTGACCTGTTCCGCGAAATCGTCTCCGCGCTGTTCGAAATTGTCATACTGGTCAAAACTGGCAGCGGCCGGGGCGAGCAATATAGTCTCCCCCGGATGGCTGTCTGCCACTGCTTGCGCAACGGCCGCCTCCATGGTCGTGCAGACCTGTGCGTCAATGTCCAACTGCATGGCAAAATTTGCCGCCTCACGCCCGATGACATAGGCCCTGAGAACGTCTTTAGTGGCACCGTTCAGGGCCACGATACCGCCCTCTTTCTCTAACCCGCCGCAAATCCAGCGGATCTTTTTGAAGGCACTTAGCGCTTTGATAGCGCTGTCCACATTGGTCGCCTTGGAGTCGTTGACATAGGTCACACCATCGGCTTCGGCGATGATCTGGCTGCGATGCGGCAGACCCGGATAGCTGTGCAACGCATCTTCGATCACCCGTGGTGCCAGACCCAGCGACCTGCAGGCAGCATAGGCTGCACAGGCGTTCTGGTGGTTATGCGCACCGGGCAGGCCCTTGATGGCGCGCAAATCGATCGAACCGGCCTGACGCCCCTTACGGTATTCCGACAGGAAACCTTTACGAGCAAAAACCTGCCATCCCGGCCCTGTAAGCTTGCGCGCAACCGAAACGCGGATCACCCGGTCATCGGTCGGGCCTTCGGCCAACTGGCCTGCCAGAAATGCGCCTTCGGCCTCGTCCACGCCAATGACGGCGCGATCCGGGCCACCTTCCGCGAACAGGCGCCGCTTGGCTGCAAAGTACCCGCCGATGCCGCCATGCCTGTCCAGATGATCTGGTGAGAGGTTGGTAAACACCGCCACATCCGGCGTCAGCGCGCGGGCCAGCTCAGTCTGATAGCTGCTGAGTTCCAGCACAACGACCGAGCCATCGCCACCTGGTTCGATATCAAGCACCCCACGCCCGATATTACCGGCCAATTGCGCATCTCGTCCGGCTTCGGTCAGAATATGGTGGATCAGTGCGGCTGTCGTAGACTTGCCGTTTGATCCAGTAACCGCAATCACCCGTGGTGGAGTTTCGAACTTGCCCCAATCCTGATCCGCGAAAGACCGGAAGAACAGGCCGATGTCGTTGTCCACCGGAACACCGGCTTCAAGCGCTGCGGCTACAACCGGGTTTGGTTTTGGGTAAAGATGCGGAATACCCGGCGAGACCACTAGCGTCGCAACATCGTCAAAGGCGCCATGGCGCAACAGATCGGCGCAGGTAAATCCTTCCTGCTCGGCCAAGTCACGCGTGGCCGGATTATCGTCCCAGCAGATGGGCGTGGCTCCACCTGCAAGAAGGGCGCGTGCCGCGGCCAGACCCGAACGGCCCAGCCCCAGAACAGCCACCTTTTGTCCTGAAAACCCTTTGACCGGGATCATGCTGCCCTACCTTCACTTCAATCTTGAATTGGCCGCCACACTGCACCGAAGAAATTGCCATTGGCAAGGGCGGCATCGGGCTCGCGCGGCAGCGCGAGCCGGGCCCAACATGTGCAAGGCGGGCCGCAGGCCAGTCGAACCTGGCGGGAGCATTACCTGACTTTGAGGGTCGCCAGACCAATCATCGCCAGGATCAGTGAGATGATCCAGAAACGGATGACAATCGTAGGTTCCGCCCAGCCCTTTTTCTCATAGTGGTGGTGGATTGGCGCCATCAGAAAAACCCGTTTGCCAGTACGCTTGAAGTAAAGCACCTGGATGATCACACTCAGCGCTTCGACCACAAACAGGCCGCCAACTACCGCAAGAACCAGCTCGTGTTTGGTCGCGACAGCAATGGCACCCAGCGCACCGCCCAAAGCCAAAGACCCGGTGTCGCCCATGAAGACAGCTGCTGGAGGAGCGTTATACCAAAGGAAGCCAAGACCCGCACCAAACAGGGCCGAGGTAAAGATAAGGATCTCGCCCGTGCCTGGCACATAGTGCACATCCAGATATTCAGTGAAGTCCACCCGTCCAACGGCGTAGGCGATGATCCCAAGCGTCGAGGCTGCAATCATCACCGGCATGATGGCGAGCCCGTCCAAACCGTCTGTCAAGTTCACCGCATTGGCAGCGCCAACGATCACGATGATTGCGAACGGAATGTAAAGGACACCAAGGTTGATCAGTGTATCTTTGAACACCGGCAGGGCCAGCTGGTTTTGCAACGCATCGGGATGGTTCAGGGATGCCCACCCTGCGGCCAGCACCGCGATGATGACCCCCAAAGCAAGCCTCATTTTGCCAGAAACACCTTTGGAATTCTGCTTCGATACTTTTGCATAGTCATCAGCAAAGCCAATTGCCGCATACGCCAGCGTTACAAACAGCACCATCCAGACATAAGGGTTGTCCCACCGGGCCCAGATCAGGGTGGATGTCAAAAGCGCGCCCACGATCAGCAATCCACCCATGGTCGGCGTTCCGGCTTTGGACAAATGGCCCTCGGGCCCGTCGTCACGGATTGGCTGACCTTTGCCCTGCCTCTTGCGCAGCACGTTAATCAATGGTTTGCCAAACAGAAACCCGAATATCAGTGCAGTCAGGAAGGCGCCGCCTGCGCGGAATGTGATGTAGCGGAAGAGGTTAAAAAAATCTCCCCCGTCCGACAGGGCGGTCAGCCAATAGAGCATTATAAGACCTTTCTCAAACGCGTTTCACGGGTGGGTTACACATCAGGCGCGCCCCCTTGCCCCATTTTCCGCAAACCGTCAACAATCCGTGCCAATGCCATGCTGAGAGACCCTTTGGCCAGAACCGCATCACCGGGCCGGATCACGTCCGGCAGATGCGTCGCCATCTCATCGCTGGTTTCAAACCACAGCCCGCGCCGACCTTCCGGCAACGCCTGATACAGGGCCTGCATCAACGGGCCGATGCAATGTACCTGATCAATATGCGCCATGGCGCCCACGCCTGCCACGTCGGCATGCATCGCCTGTTCTTCTGGGCCCAACTCTTTCATATCGCCCAGAAAAGCGATCCGTCGTGTGCCTTGAACCGCGGCAAGAACATCAAGGGCCGCTACCAGCGATGTGGGGTTGGCGTTATAGCTATCATCCAGCACTTCGATTTGCCCGCCTTTAGGCAGTGCGATGATCTCGCGCACCCCGCGCCCTTGCACCGGTGACCAGAGTTTCAGACCAGCGATGGCCCGGTCAATATCGACACCCAATTCACGGCAAGCAGCCAAAGCGCCGAGCGCATTCATCGCAAAATGCGTGCCCGCCGACGCCACGTCATAGGCAAAGGTTTTTCCGCCTATTGTTGCCACAGCGTGAACCGAGTCTGATAACTGCTCGACATCAGTCAAAACAAAATCGCAGGCTGCACGGCCGAAATCGACTGTTTTCGCACCCAGCGCCTGCGCGTGTTGGCGCAGAATACCAGCATGTTCGATATCTGCATTGACGACAGCGGTGCCGCCTGCGGTCAATCCGTCGAAGATCGCAGCTTTTTCATGAGCAATACCAGCAACCGAGTCAAACGCCTCCAGATGCACGGCGGCAACCGTTGTGACCAGCGCGACATGAGGGCGGGCTTGTCGCGCCAGTGGCGAGATTTCTCCCGGATGGTTCATGCCGATTTCGATCACGGCATACTCGGTCTGCCGGGGCATCCGGGCCAGTGTCAGAGGAACACCCCAGTGGTTGTTGTAGCTGGCAACGCTGGCATGCGTGCGGCCTTGTGTCGATAAGATCGCAGCCAGCATTTCCTTGGTCGAGGTTTTGCCGACACTGCCGGTTACCCCGATAACTTTTGCCGCTGTTCTGGCCCGGGCGGCCTGTCCCAATGCCTCTAGCCCGGCCTGCACGTCTTTCACGATCAACAAGGGCGCATCTTCAGAGACACCTTCTGGAATACGCGAGACCAGCGCAGCGCCGGCGCCTTTTTCAAGCGCCTGTGCCACGAAATCATGCCCGTCACGTGCCGCCTTGAGGGCCACGAAAAGATCGCCAGGCCGCAGCGTGCGCGTATCGATGGACACACCGTTTGCCACCCAATCGGTGGTGGCGCGCCCTGCGGTTGCGCCGGCGGCCTCGGCTGCAGTCCAAAGGGTCATGCGACCCTCCCATCCAATGCGGCGACCGAGATACTGGCCTGTTCGACATCATCGAACGGCAGAACCTGATCGCCGACAACCTGGCCCGTTTCATGCCCTTTACCCGCAATCAACAACGCGTCGCCCGGTTGCAGGGCGTCAATGCCACGCAGGATGGCTTCGGCCCGATCAGCCACTTCAGTGGCTCCTGGGGCTCCGTCCATCACCGCAGCGCGAATTGTGGCCGGATCTTCGCTGCGCGGGTTGTCATCGGTGACAAAAACGATGTCGGCGTGATTTGTCGCAGCACTGCCCATCAAGGGGCGTTTGGTGGCATCGCGGTCCCCGCCCGCGCCAACAATGGCGATCAGACGCCCCATCACATGCGGACGCAAGGCTTTCAGTGCCGTCGCAACCGCGTCCGGTGTGTGGGCATAGTCAACAAAGACGGCCGCGCCATTTTCGCGGGTTGCAGCCAGTTGCATACGGCCTCGCACAGTTGTCAGATGCGGTAACGTTTCGAACACGCGCTCCGGGTCATCCCCGGCTGCAATCACCAATCCGCAAGCGAGCAGTATGTTTTCAGCCTGAAACCCACCGATCAGGTTCAGACGAGTCAGGAAGGTTTTGCCTTGCCAGGAAAACCGCAGATCTTGTCCTGTCGCGTCAAAACGCTGGTTCATCAGACACAGGTCTGCCTGTCCAAGCCCAACCGACAGCACCGATTGGCCGCGCGCTTCGGCGATCCGCCGCACCTGCCCGCCTTTCGGGTCACTCAGATTGATAACTGCGACACCGTCCTGTGGCAGAACCCGATCAAATAAACCCGCCTTGGCGTCGAAATACGCCTCGAACGTTTCGTGATAGTCCAGATGGTCCTGCGTGAAATTCGAAAACCCGGCTGCGGCCAACTGCACGCCGTCAAGGCGGCGTTGTTCAAGACCGTGGGAAGACGCTTCCATCGCGGCGTGGGTTACACCATTATGGGTCGCTTCGGCCAAACACCGATGCAGGGTGATCGGTTCGGGCGTAGTGTGGGCCAGCGGTGCGGTCCAAGCTCCTTCCACCCCGGTTGTGCCAAGATTTACGGCGGCATGGCCCAGCTCGGTCCAAATTTGACGCACGAATGTTGCGACGGATGTCTTACCGTTGGTGCCGGTGACGGCCACAATGGTCTGCGGTTGCGCCCCGTACCACAGCGCGGCACATCCGGCCAAGGCCTGCCGGGGGTCTTCGGTCACGATCAGGGCCACATCCGAGGCCGACAGATCAGTCGCGGCGATTTCGGCGCCCTCGGCATCGGTCAAGATCGCAGCTGCGCCCATACGCAGGGCATATTGAATGAACTCTCCGCCATGAACCCGCGTGCCCGGAAGGGCCGCGAACAGGTAGCCATCCTTGACCTCGCGGCTATCGACGGCCAGCCCGGTGATCGACGGGTTCGCACCCCCCCGCGCAGTCAGGGCCAGCTGGCTAAGTTTCTTTGACTGATCGCCCATAACCCACCTTCTGTCCAACAACCTAGTTCGAGGTCAGGGTTATAGCAGCGCCGGCTTCAGGCTCAAGCCGGGGACGCAAACCCAAAAGCGGTGCGATCCGACCGATCAATTCGGCGGCGACAGGAACTGCAGTCCAGCCTGCCGTTCGGCGCTTTTCGCCGTAGGCCACGATGGACGGTTCGTCCAGTGTGACGATCAGAACGTATTTCGGATCGTAAGACGGGAACATCGTGGCAAAGGTGGCAATGACCTTATCGTCATAATACCCACCGCGGGGTTTCGGTTTGTCGGCAGTGCCGGTTTTGCCTGCAACGTAATACCCCGACACATCGCCAAAACTTGCTGTCCCTTCCGTGACGACCTTGCGCAGCATCTTCTGCGCCTGACTGGCCGTGTCCTGCGACATCACTCGCGGCCCATATTGCGGGCCATTTTTGCGCAAAATTGTCGGGCTTACATAGTGGCCGCCATTGGCGATGGCCGCATATCCTGCTGCCAAATGCATTGGGCTGGTCGACAACCCATGGCCGTAAGAGATGGTCACGGTGCTCAGTTCGCCCCATTTCTTGGGCTTAAGGGGTTCGCCACCTGCGGCTTCGACAATTTCGAACGGCGTAGGTTCGAACATACCAAGCGTTTCCAGGAAGGCCTGCTGCCGCTGCGCGCCGATCTGCAAGGCTAGGCGACCAGTGCCCCGGTTAGAGCTGTGCACGATCACATCAGCCACGCTGATTTTGCCGTAGTTCTTGCCGTTAAACTCGCCAATCGGAAACCGGCCAATTTTCATCGGGCCCGAAGTGTCGATGATCGTGTTCGAATTCACCAGCCCCAGTTGCACCGCCTGCGCAGCGGTGAAGATTTTGAAGACCGACCCAAGCTCGTAAACACCCTGCACATAGCGGTTGAACAAGGGGCTGTCCGACGGATCAAAGCCCGAGGTTGGCGGGCGCGGACGGTCGTTGGGATCAAAGGAAGGCAACGACGCAGCCGAAACGACCTCGCCCGTATGCGCATTCATCAAAACAGCCGAGGCCCCTTTGGCGTTCATGATCTTCATGCCACCATGCAGCACTTGTTCGACCGCGGCCTGAATGGTCAGGTCCAGCGACAGTTGCAGGGGTTTGTTGCCGTTGGCCGGGTCACGCAAATAGTCGTCGAACTTTTTCTCGACCCCGGCCACGCCGATGACCTCGGCCGCGCTGACGCCTTCACGCCCAAACCCGGAACCACCTAGTATATGTGCCGCAAGACGGCCATTGGGATACAGGCGCATCTCGCGCGGGCCGAACAAGATGCCCGGATCTCCGATGTCATGTACCGCCTGTTTCTGTTCGGGCGAGATCCGCTTTTTGATCCAGATGAACTTGCGGTTGCCAGTGAAGTCCTTGATCAGGCGCTCTTTCTCCAGATCTGGGAAGATCGCGACAAGCTGGTCGGCGGCCGCGTTCGGATCGATCATCAAAGGCGGTTGAGCGTAAACCGAATAAGTGTCGAGATTGGTCGCCAGTATGCGCCCTTCGCGGTCGACAATATTGGCCCGTTGCATGGCAATTGCCGCGCCGGGCGCACTGGCCAGCGGCTCCTGGGCCTCGGATGTGGCAAGCATGCCCATGCGCACGCCCACAACCGAAAAGGCGCAGAAAAAGAACAGCCCAAGTACAAGCAGGCGCCCTTCGGCGCGGGCGCGGGCTCGGTCCTTCATATCTTCGTGGCGCTGGCGGATATTTTCCCGTTCAATCGCTTTGGGGTTTTCGCCACGGGCGCGGGCATCCAGAACGCGGGCCAAAGGACGGAGTGGCGTGCGGGTCATGGGAACTGTACCTCGCCAAGGGCCTGAATATCGGTGATTGCCTGCAGCTCGATCGGATCAACAATCGGCAGATCCGGGTCCTCGGCATAGGTGATCTGATCGGCCCGCCCGAACTGTTCAGAACGCAGCGGCAGCAGACCGAGGCGTTCGAAATTCAGATCCGCCAGCTCTCGCAGCCGATCAGGGCGGTTCAGGTAGGCCCATTCTGCGTTGAGCACGGCCAGCCGCACCTGTGCGGTGCCGATTTGTCGCTGCAACCCTTGGGTTTCTTTCAACACCTGCTGGGTACGGTAGTTTTCCTGATACGCCCATAATGCCAATCCGAACACCGCCAGAGCAGTCAACACATACAAGAAACCCCTCATCTTGCCCTTCCCCCAAGTTGCGGCATGCCGATAGCGCGGGCATCGATTTCCCCCGCAGTGGCATCCGTGCGCACAGCAACGCGCAGCTTGGCCGAACGCGCGCGTGGATTGTCCTGCAATTCCTGATCATCCGGACCAACGGCCTTACGGGTTTTCAGGTTAAACTGCGGCTGTTCTTCTTTCATTTCAGGCGCATAACGATTGGCCCGGCCTGTTTTGCCCGCGCGCGACTGAAAGAACCGTTTCACCATCCGATCCTCGATGGAATGGAAGGTGACAACGGCCAGTTGCCCGCCGGGTTTCAACGCCCGTTCAGCCGCCATTAGGCCTTGAAACAGCTCTTCATATTCTGCGTTTACTGCGATGCGCAGGCCTTGGAAGCTGCGTGTTGCTGGGTGTGATTGCCCGGGTTTTGGGCGCGGCAGGCAGGACTCGATGATCCCGACCAATCGCAAGGTTGTTGTGATCGGCTCCTCAGCACGCGCTTTTACGATGGCTTTGGCGATGCGACGGCTGGCGCGCTCTTCACCATAGTGAAACAGAATGTCGGCCAGCTGCGCCTCGGTTGCAGTATTGACCATATCGGCAGCGCTGTCGCCCTCCTGGCTCATGCGCATATCCAGCGGACCGTCTTTCATGAAGGAGAACCCGCGCTCGGCCTGATCCAGCTGCATGGAAGAGACCCCAAGATCCAGAACGATGCCGTCCAGATCATGGGCATATTCATCCATGCGCGAAAACACACCTTGCTGCATCACCAGACGGTCGCCATAGTCCCCGGCCCAATCGGCAACCATTTCAAAAGCCAGCGGATCGCGATCCACACCAATGACCTTATCCGCGCCAGCTTCAAGCAATCCGCGGGTGTAGCCCCCAGCACCAAAAGTACCATCCAACCAGATGCCTGAAACAGGGGCCACCGCAGCCAGCAAGGGGCGCAGCAAAACTGGGATATGTGGTTTATCCGAGGAGGGGGTCGCGCCGGCCATGCCGCTACGCATCCCCGGTGCCATCAAGGAACTGCAGCGGATCGAAATCTTCGGGCAGATCGTCCAGCCAATCTTCGGCTGCGGCCAGTTCCTCGGCCTCGTAGGTTTCAGGCTTCCATATCTGGAATGTATCACCGGCAGCTATGAAGAACGCCTCATTCTCAAGATCGATCTTGCTGCGCAACTTGGCGGGCAGCACCAAGCGCCCGGTCTCATCCACATTGGTCGGGAACGACTGACCGTGGAACATGCGTTGCAGCATCCGGCGCTGCATCGAGCCGCGCGGCAAGGCATCGATCTTGGCGTCAACCTCATCGATGGCCTGCATCGTATAACACTCAAGATATTTGCGGCGGTGGTCACCGTAGACAATTACCAGTTCAGGACTGTCTCCGGGCTGCCAATTGGGATCGGACGCTTCAAGCACACGGCGAAACGAGGCCGGGATCGAGACCCTGCCTTTTGTGTCCACCTTATGGTGGCTTTCACCTCTAAACCTGCGCGCCAAGACGACTGTCCCTTTCGCTTGCGCCCCACCAGAAAACTACGTTCCCCCGGAAGTAAAAACGGCGGGTTGATCTGCTGCCACTGATCAACCCGCCGCATTGACCCGCTGTGCGGGATGTCCAGCTGCACGCGCCACCTGGGGGGATGTCTGCTCGCCCGCGCGCCGGATCTCTTGATTGATGAAAGCGAGATGCCTGTATGAAACCTGATTATTTTTGGTTCGGGGTCGTTTGGCGCCCCTGCTGCCTCGTCCTCATCGGATGAATAAGGGATGCCATGGGAATTCATGGAAATCAACTAGTATTTTTAAACTAGAAACGACTCAAGCAGCGTAATACTGATATTCTTATCGTGAAAAACGCGCGATGTACACACTATGTCGACATATTGATCTAGGCAGGCACAACATATGCGCAGATAGGTGGCCATCAAAATTTCCCATGATTTCCCGCATAGATCAGACTTTAGTGCAAATACCTTTCAAACCTGCGGTGAGTTTCAGTATTTCGCTACGAATCACGCGCATCCTGTAAGACCGGCCACATGCCTTTCACAAAGCTCAGCCGACCCTCCCATGGTTTCCTATGTCATCGCGGCAGGCGCACCAAACTCACACAGCATGCAAACGATGGTTTCCCACCGCACAAATTTTAGAGTTGGGCGCACAAACATGAAGCATCCGCTTGCGCTAACATTTTTTTGCAAATTCCTGACGCAAACCAGACGCGCGCCAAACCCATATTTTTAGGGCGAATTTCCAAATCAACACCCAACGAATTGATATCTATGCGTTTGCTGCATAGCAGCATTGACGACGTCAGCTATTGTGCAATTGCAGCATTCACCTATTTTCAGTCTCAAGCAAACGCCGGAACACACCGGCAACAACATGAGACATCGGGTTACGCACATGACAGTGGCAACCAATACTTCCGCGCTGAAAGGCGCATCCACAGGTGGGCTGAGCGCTCTGATCGAAGCAGCAAAAACGCGTTTTGATCGCTATCGCATGTACCGCCAAACGGTCAGCGAACTGGCATCTTTGTCGGATCGCGAACTGGCCGATCTGGGCCTGCACCGTTCGATGATCCGCCGCATTGCAATGCAAGCGGCCGAAGAAAACGCG
Organism: uncultured Ruegeria sp.; assembly: GCF_947489545.1. Lineage (NCBI taxonomy): Bacteria > Pseudomonadati > Pseudomonadota > Alphaproteobacteria > Rhodobacterales > Roseobacteraceae > Ruegeria > uncultured Ruegeria sp. The sequence continues at coordinate 142,855 of NZ_CANLDZ010000006.1, forward strand.
GTGCGTTAAGCACCTGAAGAACAACCGAGATCAGGCCCTCCTCCTCCCTTTGGGTCTGTAATCAGCGGCGGCATCTCTCCTCCTCCCTGATGCTGCCGCATCTAATACCGGCCCTGAACGCCGGAACTTGATACATCGGGGCTCTCCTCCTCCCTGCCCTGATGTTGAAAGCGCGCGGCGACGTCTCCTCCTCCCTGATGTCGCCGCGTCTTCCCATACCGGGATCAAACCCGGGTTCGTATACATCGGGGCTCTCCTCCTCCCTGCTTCGATGTTAATAAGAACGGCGGTTTCCTCTCCTCCTCCCTGGAAACCGCCGTTTTTGATTTCCCCAACACGAAAAAAGCGCCACAGCCAGAGCTGGGCGCCTTTTGTAAAAAAGAGCATGTGCCGTCAGGCACATTCCATATGATTAAAACGGAACATCGTCCTTGGCGGACAAAAACCGAGAGACAACTTTCTTGGTGCCGGCCTTGTCGAAATCCACTTCGACCTTGTCGCCCTCGATCCCGATCACACCGCCATAGCCAAACTTTTGGTGAAACACCCGCTCGCCCAGTGTGAAACTGGCCACGGCAGTGGCATCGATCACCGTATTGCGGCTCTCTTTTGGTTGCGACATACCATACTGCCCTTGCCGGGCCTGCATTCGCCGCCAGCCAGGAGAGTTATAGACATTCGCCTCGGCCGCGCGGGTTTCGATTCCGGCTGTCGTCTGCCCCCCGCCATAAAGTCCCGGAGGCGTCAGCACCTCTACATGGTCCTCGGGCAGTTCATCAATGAACCGCGATGGCATCGAGTTCTGCCATTGGCCGAAAACACGCCGGTTGGCGGCAAAAGAAATGGTACAGACCTCTTCGGCGCGAGTGATGCCGACATAGGCCAGCCGCCGCTCTTCCTCGAGGCCCTTGATGCCGGTCTCATCCATCGAGCGTTGGGACGGGAACAACCCATCCTCCCACCCCGGCAAGAACACGGCAGGGAATTCCAACCCCTTGGCTGCGTGCAAGGTCATGATCGACACTTTCGCACCATCCGAGTCCTGCTCGTTATCCATGACGAGGCTGACATGTTCGAGGAACCCTTGAAGGTTCTCGAAATTATCCAACTGGTTGACCAGTTCCTTAAGGTTTTCCAGCCGCCCCGGTGCCTCGGGCGTTTTGTCGTTTTGCCAGTGTCCAGTATAGCCGGATTCGTCCAATACGATTTGGGCAAGTTCGATATGTGTATGCTCGGGCGCGCCAAACCGCATCGGCGCCGTGCCATCGTCGATCACCGCCTCGTCGTCAAGTTCGATCCGGGGCCCACGGGTCATCGCGTTCCAACGGGCCAGCCCGTCGATCAACTCGCTCAGCGCTTTACTGCCTTTCCCCTTGATCAACCCATTGTCGATCGCGATCCGCGCACCGTCGACCAAGGACACACCGTTTTCCCGTGCCGTCATCTGGATCGTCTGTTGTGCCTTGTCGCCCAGACCGCGCTTAGGCGTATTCACAATCCGTTCGAAGGCCAGATCATCTTCGGGGCTGACCACCAGCCGGAAATAGGCCATGGCATCACGGATCTCCATCCGCTCATAAAAGCGTGGCCCGCCGATCACCTTGTAGGGCAGACCGATGGTCAGAAACCGGTCTTCAAATGCGCGCATCTGGTGGGATGCGCGGACAAGGATAGCCATCTCGTCGAGATTCATCGGACGCACGCCTCGGGTACCGCCCTGCATCGCGTCGATCTCTTCACCAATCCAACGCGCCTCTTCCTCGCCGTCCCAGTGACCGATCAGGCGCACCTTCTCGCCATTCTCCTCGGCGGTCCAAAGCTCCTTGCCCAAACGGCTTTCATTGCCTCGGATGACATTCGAAGCAGCCGCCAGAATATGTGGGGTCGAGCGGTAGTTTTGTTCCAACCGCACCACAAAAGCGCCGGGAAAATCCTTTTCGAACCGCAGGATGTTGCCCACCTCGGCCCCTCGCCAGCCATAGATCGACTGATCGTCATCGCCCACGCAGCAGATATTCTTGTGCCCGCCGGCCAGCAATCGCAACCAGAGGTACTGAGCGACGTTGGTATCCTGATATTCGTCCACAAGGATGTAGCGGAACCAACGCTGGTATTGTTCCAGCACATCCCCATGCATCTGGAAGACTGTCACCATATGCAGCAACAGGTCGCCGAAATCGACGGCATTCAACTCGCGCAGGCGAGTCTGGTATTGGGCGTAGAGTTCAATGCCTTTGTGGTTATAAGCCCCGGCATCCGCGGTGGGCACCTTGTCCGGTGTCAGTGCGCGGTTCTTCCAGTCATCGATAATCCCGGCCAGCATCCGCGCAGGCCAGCGTTTGTCGTCGATATTTGCCGCCTGCACTAATTGTTTGAGCAACCTAAGCTGGTCGTCGCTGTCCAGAATGGTGAAGTTCGACTTCAGATCCACCAACTCTGCATGGCGGCGCAGCAGCTTGACGCAGATCGCGTGAAAGGTGCCCAGCCAGGGCATTCCCTCGGCGGGCTGGCCAAGCAGACGCCCTACACGCTCTTTCATTTCACGCGCGGCTTTATTGGTGAACGTCACCGACAAAATCTCGTTCGGGCGGGCGCGTCCGGTGGTCAAAAGATGCGCAATACGCGTCGTCAGCGCTTTGGTCTTACCAGTCCCCGCCCCAGCCAACATCAATACCGGACCATCAAGTTGCTCAACCGCCTCGCGCTGCGCCGGGTTCAGATCATCAAGATACGGAGTTGATGGCCGTGCCATAGCTCTTTGGGACAGCGATGCGCCCTCGAAGGCGTCCATTTCGTCAAAACTGCTCATGGCTGCAAGCTACGCCGGTTTGATGACGAGGGAAAGAGTTTGTTCATGACTTGTTCACCTGAAATTCACCAATATGCCAAACCACTCAGCCAATTCGATTGAAACTGTCCGCGTCTAAAACGCCTGACGTTAACCCTCTGTCAAGCACTGCCCGACATTGTTGCGTTGGAGTTGGGAAGTGTCAGATCATGAATAGAAAACTATCAGAAACAACGCGACATAGACTGAAATGGGCCGGAATCAGTGCGATGCTGGTTCTCATGACCATCGCAGCCGGTTGGGGCATCTATCGTATTCCGGGCCCTTTGGTGGATCGGATGCTGCAGACCGATATTCTTCATTCCGCCGAGTTGTGGAAACGACGCGTGGTCTTTCACATGGGCAACGTTGAAGATGGCTTTCGAACCGGGCACCTGGACCCCCATGATCAGGAGTTTCTTGAAGCATTGCCGGAAGCGTCAGATGTCTATCGCTTCAAACTGTTCGACACCACTGGTCAGGTCATCTGGTCGACGCGCGACCACGAAATCGGGCAGCTTGAAAGCGCCTCGTTCTTTCGCAACGATGTCGCACAGGGCATGATCCACTTTATTCACGAAACCTTGCCATTGTCCGAAATCGATGGGCTGGATCTACATGTCGAACACGCCAACAGCATCGAAATGCGCCACGTCGCCGAAGTTTTTGTGCCTGTGATGGTCAACGGGCGTTTTGTCGGCGCAATCGAATTCTTTACCGATTTCACCGACCTTCGCGCGACCTTTGTCAAACGGGTGCGGCTGTCTCTGGTTGTCTTATCGGCTGTGGCTTTATGTGCGATGGCTGCGGTTTCTTTGGTTATCTACCAAACCAACCGATCGCGGATGTCGTCGTTGCGCAGCCGGAACACCAAGGAACGGGATCTGCTGAACGACCAGTTGCGGTTGGCGCGCGAAGTGCGCCTGTTGGGTGAACTTAACGAATGGTTACAATCAAGCCGCTCTTTGGAAGAGCTGTTTGATATGGTTGCGCGCTTCATGACACATATTCTGCCCGACGCTGAAGGCAGCGTTTATGTCTATTCGAATTCACGCGATGTGCTGGATGGCTGCGCGAGCTGGAATGGTGGCAGTCACAAAGCGCATATTCACCCCGAAGGATGCTGGGGCCTGCGTCGTGGCCGCACCTATGAGTTCGGCGCGTCCGAAATTGATTTCGTCTGCGAACATGCCGAACCGCATGATGGCAGGCCCTACTTTTGCTTTCCAATTCTGGCGCATGGTGAAACGGTTGGGCTACTGCATCTCCGGGCACAATCTTCGGAAGCGGAAGCGTTTCACGCCAGCAAAAAACTCGCTCAGATGTGCGCCGAGCAGATCAGCATGGCAATTGCCAATGTCCGGATGCGCGATCAGTTGCATGACCAATCGGTTCGCGACCCGTTGACCGGATTGTTCAACCGCCGCCATATGACCGAAAACCTGCGCAAGTCGATCAGCCGCAGCCAACAGACCGGCGCTCCGCTGAGCCTGATTGCGGTGGATGTGGATCATTTCAAAAAATTCAACGACACCCATGGTCATGATGCCGGTGACATGGTCTTGCGGGCGGTTGGTGCGGCGCTGGAACAAGGCTGTGACAGAGACGAGGTGGCCTGCCGCATTGGGGGTGAGGAATTCATGCTAATCCTACCGGACAACACGCCCGAAGACGCCGTGACGCGAGCGGAAAAATTGCGGCAGGCGGTCGAATCTGTCTCGGTCCGGTATGGCGAAAAATCCCTGCCACGCATCACGATATCCATCGGGGTGGCGCATTATCCGACCCATGGACATATGCCGCAGGACCTGATGCGCTCGGCAGATGACGCGCTCTATGCTGCCAAGGACAAAGGGCGCAATCAGATGCAGGTGGCGCGCGGGATTTCCCGCCACGAACATGCTGATCAACAGGCACGTAACGAGCTTGGAGCAGCGATCCCTCCTGCAAACGCGGCCTGACATCCTTGCCGAATCGCGCTGTAAGCCCGATCAAGATGCATGGACCTGCACAGCACTTATCCCGGCATATCGGATCTGAAACAGCGCGCTAAACGACGACTGCCGCATTTCGTCTGGGAGTACATCGACAGCGGGACCGGCGCGGAAACGACCGTAAACCGCAACAGAGATGCGCTGGATCAGATCCGTTTCCCCCCCTCGATCCTGCATGGCGCGCTGGAGTTTGACACCAGCACTCGGGTCTTGGGACATGACTATCCATTGCCATTTGGTATCGCGCCCATCGGGATGTCAGGGTTGGTCTGGCCTGACGCGGAAGGCATATTGGCAAGGGCCGCAGCCGATTCTGGAATACCATACACATTATCGACAGTTGCCAGCCAATGCCCCGAAGATCTGGCGCCCCACCTTGGGGACAATGCCTGGTTTCAGCTGTACCCACCGAAAGACCCGGAAATTCGATCAGATCTGCTGAACCGGGCGTGGCAATCGGGTTTCCGAACCCTGGTTTTGACCGCCGATGTACCGGTCGCATCCCGTCGGGAACGGCAGACACGGTCCGGGCTGACGCACCCGCCGCAGATGACACCGCGATTGATGGCGCAAATCGCGCTAAGACCCGCTTGGGCTTTGGGCATGTTGCGCTACGGGGTTCCTCATATGCGGACGCTCGATAAATACATCGATGACAGCCAGAACCTGCCGCCGACAGCGCATATCGGATATCTGCTACGCACCTCTCCTGACATGGACTATGTGAAATGGCTCCGTGATCACTGGGATGGGCCATTTGTTGTTAAGGGAATTCTGCGCCCCGAGGATGCGGGCCGCTTAGAACAAGCTGGTATCGATGCGCTTTGGGTCTCGAATCATGGCGGTCGTCAGTTCGATGCCGCACCCGCCAGCATCGAAGCGTTGCCCGCCATCCGCGCCGTCACCAATCTGCCGCTGATCTTCGACAGCGGGGTTGCAAGCGGGTTGGATGTTCTGCGCGCACTAAGCAAGGGTGCCGATTTTGTCATGCTGGGCCGGGCATTTCTCTATGGAATTGCGGCGCTTGGTGCACGCGGCCCTGCGCATGTCATCGACATACTGAGACAGGACATGCTGGCCAATATGGGGCAAATGGGGATCGCAACACTTGCCCAATTTCCCCCGGGTCAATCAAACAATTGATGCTGCAGCGCGGCGTATGTAAAAGGAAAGCGCCTTAGGGCGGCGTTTGCGAGCGATAACATGCCGGTTCTACCCAGAACTACAGATGTACGCGGCCGTAATGTCCGCCTATTAACACGGCCATACAAAAAAGACCGGGACCTAAAATGACAGACTTCAACAAGATCCTGATCGCCAATCGCGGCGAGATTGCCATTCGCGTGTTGCGCGCAGCCAACGAGATGGGCAAACGCACCGTTGCCGTCTTTGCCGAAGAAGACAAGCTGGGCCTGCACCGTTTCAAAGCGGATGAAGCATATCGCATTGGCGAAGGGATGGGGCCGGTCGCGGCATATCTCTCGATCGACGAAATAATCCGTGTTGCCAAGGACTGCGGCGCGGATGCGATCCACCCGGGCTATGGTCTGTTGTCGGAGAACCCGGATTTCGTGGATGCCTGTGTGCAAAACGGCATCACCTTTATCGGACCAAAAGCCGAAACCATGCGCGCCCTGGGCGACAAGGCGAGCGCACGGCGGGTTGCGATCGAGGCCGGAGTGCCGGTGATACCCGCCACCGAAGTGCTGGGCGATGACATGGATGCAATCCGCAAAGAAGCAGCTGAAGTTGGCTATCCTTTGATGCTCAAGGCGTCCTGGGGCGGCGGTGGACGTGGCATGCGCCCGATCGAGTCCGAGGATGAACTAGAAGAAAAGGTTCTGGAAGGCCGCCGCGAAGCCGAAGCCGCCTTTGGCAATGGCGAGGGGTATCTAGAAAAGATGATCACCCGCGCCCGCCATGTCGAAGTGCAGATTCTGGGCGACAAGCATGGTGAGATTTACCACTTGTATGAGCGCGACTGTTCGGTTCAGCGCCGAAACCAGAAAGTCGTAGAGCGCGCGCCTGCCCCCTATCTCAGTGAAGAACAGCGTACCAATATCTGCGAACTTGGCCGCAAGATCTGCGCGCATGTGAATTATGAATGTGCGGGCACCGTTGAGTTCCTGATGGATATGGAAACGGGCAAGTTCTACTTCATCGAGGTGAACCCCCGCGTGCAGGTCGAGCACACCGTGACCGAGGAAGTCACCGGTATCGATATTGTCCAGGCACAGATACTGATCGCCGAAGGAAAGTCGTTGGCCGAAGCGACCGGCGCAGCAAACCAGGCCGAGGTAAAGCTGAACGGTCACGCACTGCAGACCCGGATCACCACCGAAGATCCGCAGAACAACTTTATCCCGGACTACGGCCGCATCACGGCCTACCGCTCCGCCACAGGAATGGGGATCCGGCTGGATGGCGGCACGGCATATGCCGGCGGGGTGATCACACGGTATTACGACTCGCTGTTAACCAAAGTGACCGCTTGGGCGCCAACGCCTGACAAGGCGATTAGCAGGATGGACCGGGCACTACGTGAATTCCGTATTCGCGGCGTCAGCACCAATATTGACTTTGTCATCAACCTGCTGAAGCACCCGACCTTTTTGTCCAATGAATACACCACCAAGTTCATCGACACGACGCCGGACCTGTTCACCTTCAAGCGGCGACGCGATCGGGGCACCAAGGTTTTGACCTACATCGCGGACATCACCGTGAATGGGCACCCCGAAACGAAAGACCGCCCGGAACCCCGCGCCGATTTGAAAGAGGCCAAAGCCCCCGCGCCGAAGGCCGAACCACAGATGGGTGCCCGCAATCTGCTAGAGCAGAAAGGTCCCCAGGCCGTTGCCGACTGGATGAAAGCACAGAGGCAGTTGCTTATCACCGACACAACCATGCGCGACGGGCATCAGTCGCTGCTGGCGACCCGGATGCGCTCGATCGATATGATCAAGGTGGCGCCCACTTATGCGGCCAACCTGCCGCAGCTATTCAGCGTTGAATGCTGGGGCGGTGCGACCTTTGATGTGGCCTATCGGTTCTTGCAGGAATGCCCGTGGCAGCGTCTGCGTGATCTGCGCGAAGCGATGCCGAATTTAATGACTCAGATGTTGCTGCGCGGAGCAAACGGGGTTGGCTACACCAACTACCCCGACAATGTGGTGCAGGAATTCGTGCGTCAGGCGTCGCAGAACATCGATGTGTTCCGGGTGTTCGACTCACTGAACTGGGTTGAGAACATGCGTGTCGCGATGGATGCAGTCGTAGAAAACGGCAAAATCTGTGAAGGCACCGTCTGCTACACCGGTGACATTCTGGACCCGGATCGTGCAAAGTATGACCTGAAATACTATGTCGGCATGGCGAAAGAGCTGCGCGATGCGGGCGCGCACGTGCTGGGTCTGAAAGACATGGCGGGCCTGCTCAAACCAGCGTCGGCCAGGATCCTGATCCGGGCATTGAAGGAAGAGGTTGGGCTGCCAATCCACTTCCACACTCACGATACCGCCGGCATCGCCAGTGCGACCATTCTAGCCGCATCCGAGGCAGGCGTGGACGCGGTCGATTGTGCGATGGACAGTTTCTCGGGCAACACCTCGCAGGCGACGCTTGGCACCGTGGTCGAAGCACTGCGTCATACCGAGCGGGATACCGGGCTGGACATCAAAGCGATCCGCGAAATCAGCGACTACTTCGAGGCTGTGCGCGGTCAATACGCGGCGTTTGAATCCAGCCTACAAGCGCCAGCCTCTGAGGTTTATCTCCACGAAATGCCTGGTGGCCAGTTCACCAACCTCAAGGCGCAGGCGCGCAGTTTGGGGCTGGAGGAGCGTTGGCACGAAGTGGCGCAGATGTATGCCGATGTGAACCAGATGTTCGGCGATATCGTCAAGGTAACGCCGTCGTCCAAAGTGGTTGGCGATATGGCACTGATGATGGTCAGCCAGGGCCTGACCCGCGCCGAGGTGGAAAGCCCCGATACCGATGTGGCCTTTCCGGATTCGGTTGTGGATATGATGCGCGGAAATCTGGGCCAGCCTCCGGGCGGGTTCCCTGACGTCATCATCCAAAAAGTTCTGAAGGATGAGGTGCCTAAAACCGAACGTCCCGGTAAAGGTGTCGACCCTGTCGATCTGGAGGTCACTCGCGCCGATCTATCCAAGCAACTGGATGGCAAAGAGGTCGATGACGAGGATCTGAACGGCTATCTGATGTATCCTAAGGTGTTTCTGGATTACATGGGGCGCCATCGGGTCTACGGTCCGGTCCGCACCCTCCCCACCCGCACCTTCTTTTATGGCATGGAACCAGGTGAAGAGATTGCCGCCGAGATCGACCCCGGCAAAACGCTTGAGATCCGCTGCCAAGCCATCGGCGAAACCGATGAAAAGGGCGAGGTGAAAGTGTTCTTTGAGCTCAATGGTCAACCGCGCGTAATCCGGGTGCCAAACCGGTTGGTGACCTCTGCCACGCAGGCGCGTCCAAAAGCCGAAGTTGGCAACCCCAACCATGTCGGAGCGCCGATGCCAGGTGTGGTGGCTACCGTTGCCGTCGCAGCCGGACAGGAAGTCAAGGAAGGCGACATGCTGTTGACCATCGAAGCGATGAAGATGGAAACCGGTATCCACGCCGAGCGTGACGCGACGGTCAAGACTGTCCATGTCCAGCCGGGCGGCCAGATTGACGCCAAGGATCTGCTGATCGAACTGGAATAAAAGAAAAAAAGCATTAACCTACCAAAGGCCGCGCAATGTACTGCGTGGCCTTTTTTGATGCTCTAACGGAGGCCCCCATGCTTGCCATCACTCCGATCTACGCGGCACTAATCGCGCTATTGTTCGTCGCGCTCAGCGCCAATGTCATCTCGCAACGCCGAAGCGGCCGGATTTCGGTTGGTGACGGAGGTAGCAAAGACATGATTAAGGCCATGCGCACGCATTCCAACTGTGCCGAATACGCTCCGTTTGCGCTGCTGTTGATCGCCATGGTCGAGCTGCAAGGTGCCGGTGCGCTCTTGTTGAACCTGTTGGGGCTGTCACTGTTGGGCGGTCGCGTTTTGCATGCCTACGGATTCGGGCGCACACCTCAGGTCATCATTCTGCGCCAGATCGGCATGCTATTGACCTTTGCCGCTATATTGGTTGCTGCACTTGCAAACCTTGTACTGGCGCTCTGACAAGGAAACCCTTGTCAGCAGTGCAACAGGGTAAGGGCGTCAGGGCTGCAACTGGTCGGTTTCACAGAATTCCGGCGCTTGGACAGGCTCGGCCGCCTGGGCGCCATACCTGTCTGTTTGGGCCAGCGTACCAACAACAATCAACGCCGCCAGCATTGCCATTTTCAGAGTTTCTTTCCGCGTCATCTGTCACCTCTGCTACACGCTTGTTTTTGCTTTCTGACCTTTGAACGGATCAGCGCATGAATTCCGTCGCACGAAAGATTTTTTAGCGATGAGGCGTTTTTCCTCTTGCAGCTTTGCGCCAGAATTAATACTTCACGCCTCACTCAACGGCGCGGGCGTAGCTCAGGGGTAGAGCATAACCTTGCCAAGGTTAGGGTCGGGCGTTCGAATCGCCTCGCCCGCTCCATTGAGAGACCGAAAGGTCGCCATAAGTATCTGATGCGGGCGTAGCTCAGGGGTAGAGCATAACCTTGCCAAGGTTAGGGTCGGGCGTTCGAATCGCCTCGCCCGCTCCAGATACAAGCCTCTCTGAACATGCTGGTTCTTTCCCGGGCGTTGCGCCATTCTGGCTGCGATTGCAACCAGGACGAGACCACGCCGATGTCGGATTATACCATTCGCCCCCTCACCGCTGCCGAACTACAACACGCCGTGAACTGGGCCGGGCGCGAGGGTTGGAATCCTGGCAAACACGACGCCGAGTGTTTCCGTACCACAGATCCCGAAGGGTTTTTGGGCGGGTTTCTCGACGGTGAGATGATCGCATCCGTATCAGCGGTGAATTACGATGAAGCGTTTTCGTTTCTAGGATTCTACATTGTACGGCCTGAGTTTCGGGGGTCAGGGCACGGTCTGGAAATCGCCCAGCATGCGCTGACCCATTGCACCGGTCGCAACATGGGATTGGAGGTGTGGTCGAGCAGCAGGACAATTACCGCAAATCCGGTTTCACCTCCGCCTACAACAACTATCGCTTTGTCGGCACAAAAAACGGAATCCTGAACAAGCTGATGGAGCCTGTGGACCAGATCATCCAACTGGTCAGCCTGTCAGACGATCTGAGAGCCTATGATCGCAAGCTGTTTCCTGCCGCGCGTGATTTGTTTTTGCAAAGCTGGCTAGATGCCGACAGCCACGTCTCCAAAGTCTATTCCGAGAGGGGCCAGATAAAGGGGTATGCCACCCTGCGCCCCTGTCAGCCCGGGTACAAGATCGGGCCTTTGTTTGCAGATAGTGCAGATATCGCACGCGCCCTAATTGCGGCGGTGTTGGACACAATTCCCGACGATCACAAAGAACACGAGGTGTTTGTGGATATGCCTCAACCCAACGCTTCGGCCTTTGCATTGGCGGATGAGTTGGGGCTGGAAAAGGTGTTTGAAACGGCCCGGATGTATTCCCACCATCAGCCTGATATCGACTTGGACCGTATCTTTGGCGTAACCACGTTTGAGCTGGGATGACTCCTAAAACGCCTTGAACGTGATCGTGGTCAAAGATCGTTCGATTCCCGGAATCACCAGAAGGTGTTCGTTGATGAAATGCCCCACATCCTCGGATTCGGGGATGTAGAGCTTCAACAGCAGGTCATACTCGCCGCTGGTCGAGTAAAGCTCGGAGTGAATTTCGCGCAGCGCGATCTCTTCGGCGACTTTGTAGGTGGTGCCGGGTTTGCAGCGGATCTGGATGAAAACGCAGGTGGACATGGCTTGACCCTGTTGGTTGAGTTGCGGGCAGGCTGGCATGCCGGGCGTGCAGGCGCAATCCCCTGCAACAGTTTGCAGCGATTGCCACGCTTGGTCTGGATCAATCCACCCTGCCCCGTCTATAAGCGCGCCTGTAGCAAAAGGAATTCGCCCATGCGCACCGCTTTGATCAGCCGCAAGACCGCCGAGACGGACATCTCGGTTGAGGTCAATCTGGACGGCACAGGCCAGTATGACAACAAGACCGGTGTCGGGTTCTTCGATCATATGCTGGACCAACTGGCGCGCCACTCGTTGATCGACATGACGATAAGCGCCAAGGGCGATTACCACATCGACGATCACCACACGGTCGAAGACACCGGCATCGCGCTGGGTCAGGCACTGACTCAGGCGTTGGGCGACAAGAAGGGCATCCGCCGTTATGGCGAATGCCACCTGCCCATGGATGACGCTCAGGTGCGCTGTGCGCTTGATCTGTCGGGCCGTCCGTTTCTGATCTGGAACGTGGACCTGCCGACACCCAAGATCGGGGCGTTCGATACCGAATTGATACGCGAGTTCTTTCAGGCGCTCAGCACCCATGGCGGCATCACGCTGCACATTGACCAATTGCACGGTTTCAACAGCCACCACATTGCCGAGGCGGCGTTCAAGGCCGTTGCCCGCGCATTGCGGCTGGCGGTCGAGACCGATCCGCGCAAGGCGGATGCGATCCCGTCGACTAAAGGCGCGCTGTAAGTGCAACTCGAAAAATCGGCCCGGTTTTCGGACAAGTTGCGCGCAGAAAGGACTCAGATGCTCACTGCGATTATTGACTATGAAAGCGGCAACCTGCATTCCGCCGAAAAAGCATTTCAGCGTATGGCGCGTGAGATGGGTGCGGGCGAAGTTGTGGTGACCTCGGACGCGGATGTTATCGCACGGGCCGACCGACTGGTTCTGCCCGGCGACGGGGCCTTTCCGGCCTGCGCGGCCGAACTGCGCGGGCACAAAGGCATCTATGATGCGATGGTCGAAGCGGTCGAACAGAAAGCCCGGCCGTTTCTGGGCATCTGCGTTGGGATGCAGTTGATGGCCTCGAAAGGCTTAGAGTACACAGAAACGGATGGATTGGATTGGGTCGCGGGCGATGTGGTTCGAATTGAACCGTCAGACAGCGTGTTGAAGGTACCCCACATGGGCTGGAACGATCTGGTTCTTGAAAGTGATCATCCGGTGTTTGCCGGGGTCAAATCAGGTGATCACACCTATTTCGTGCATTCCTACCATTTTCGGGTCACTGACCCGGCGCAGCGTCTGGCCTATGTGGAATACGGGCAGGAGGTCACGGCCGTGATTGGCCGTGACACAATGATTGGGATGCAGTTCCACCCGGAAAAAAGCCAGGAGGTCGGCCTCCGCATGATCGGGAATTTCCTGACCTGGACCCCATAAAGGGGTTACTGAACGCGTGTCCATGTCTGGCCACGGCAGACCAGACCACCCGCGACGCACCCTTTGACGGTCAAGGTATTCTGGCCGTCCAACGACATCTTCGAACTGTAAGTCTTGTTCCGGTCTGGCGCCCAGATCTTACCGTCATCATATTTACCGCCACCTTCGGGAATCATATCCCAGATGATCTGCTTGCCCAGGTTTTCGTATTCCAGCTGCTCATTGCCATCTTTGTCAAAAGCGGTGTCAATCGTACCGCAAATGGCACTGCCGCAGGACCCGATGGACACGTGAAGATAGCCGCCCGTGTCGCCGGATTGCGTTTTCCAAAGGCCGTCAACCTGATCTGCAAAGGTGCTGGTTGCCATGGCGGCGAAGACCGCGGCGAGTGTAAGCTTCTTCATAATATTCTCCCTATTTTGCATGCAGTCTGGCCCCGTCGGGGATTTCGGGCAAGAATGACTTTGCGTCGCGTTGCATCCCCTGCCCCGCTTGTGCGATATCCCGCCCGAATAACTATGACATAGGGCCGCCCGACATGATCCTCTACCCCGCCATCGACCTCAAAGACGGCCAGGCCGTACGCCTGCTGCGCGGTGAAATGGACAAGGCCACCGTGTTCAACGAAGACCCGGCCGCTCAGGCCCGTGCTTTTGTCGACGCAGGATGTGACTGGCTGCACCTTGTTGATTTGAACGGCGCTTTCGCGGGCACGCCGGTGAACGCTGGCCCGGTCGAAGCGATCCTCAAAGATTGTGACGTTCCCGCCCAGCTTGGGGGTGGCATTCGCGACATGGCCACAATCGAGACGTGGTTAGACAAGGGCTTGGCCCGCGTCATTCTGGGCACGGTCGCGGTCGAGAACGCAGATCTCGTTCGCGAAGCAGCGCGCGCTTTCCCCGGTCAGGTCGCTGTGGGGATTGATGCGCGCAACGGGCTGGTCGCAACCAAAGGCTGGGCCGAAGAAACCAATGTTCAGGTCACCGATCTGGCCCGCAGTTTTGAGGACGCGGGCGTTGCTGCGATCATCTACACCGACATCAACCGCGACGGCGCGATGCAAGGCCCGAATGTCGACGCCACCGCCGCATTGGCGCAGGCGGTTTCGATCCCCGTCATTGCATCAGGCGGTGTGTCTTCGATCACCGATTTGATCGCCCTGCGCGATTGTGGCTCAGATTTGAACGGTGCGATTTCGGGCCGCGCGCTGTATGATGGGGCGATAGATCTGAAAGAGGCTCTGGCAGCGCTCAGAGAATAGTCTGATGTTCGAAACGCGTGTCAAACGGACTGATTTACCCGCCAGCAGTCTGTTGCACAAGCGACTACAAAGCGGCGATTTTCTGGATTGTTTCAGCGTCGCCTCGGACCTGCCACCGCGTCGGGCGGCAGAAATCATCACCGCTTTTCCGACATGGGCAACGGCGCTGGTTCGCCTGCGTGGCCTGTTGGTGGCGCCGTTTGGGATCAGTAAGACCGGACCCGATGCCAGCGACAAATTGGGAATTTTTCCGGTGGAGCATGATGACGAAACCGAGGTGATCGCGGGTTTCAACGACCGACATCTTGACTTCCGGGTTTCCGTACATTCGGAAAACGGTCGTGTTTCATTGGCCACTTGGGTCCATCGGCACAATCTGGGCGGGCGCCTGTATCTGGCTTTGATCCTACCGTTTCACATCCTCATCGCCCGGAATGCGCTTGCGCGGGTACGCCACGCAAGCACCTGATCTGATCGCGCTTAACCGGCCGCCGCGGCTGTCAGTTTTTTTAACGCGCCGCGCATCTTTTCGATGACGGGTGATTTTTCGACCTCGTCGAATTCGTCCATTGTTTCTTTGGGGTCTTCATAGGCCAACCAAACCTGACCACCCGCGTCCTCATATGCCTGTACCTTCAGCGGCAGAAACAGGCCAGCACCGGGATCGATCATCATGGCTGGGGTCCCCAGCTTGGGGTTGCCGAAAATCAGCACTTGGTTAGCCGGGATGGGCGTTCCCACCTTTTCGGCCCCTGCCGCGTGATCGACGCGGGCAAAGACAGTTGCGCCAGCGTTGCCCACTGCGGCTTCAAGCGCGTCCAGCGCCTCTGCCACAGACTTGTCTGTTGGAACTTTGATGATGTCGTCAGCCATTGCGGACAGCGCCCCTCCGAAGGTGAAAATAGTTGCCAGTATCAGTTTGCGCATATCGGACTTCCTTCTGTGAATTTCACCCTAGTTTTCACAGCTTTGCGTGTTCGGGCAATCACAAGTCTGGCATCGGCGGGGCTTTGCCGGTAGAGGTGCGGCAACAAAGGATGTTCCATGCTGAAAACCCGCATCATTCCCTGTCTGGATGTCGCTGATGGCCGTGTGGTCAAAGGCGTCAACTTTGTTGGTCTACGGGACGCGGGTGACCCAGTAGAATCGGCAAAGGCCTACGATGCAGCCGGGGCGGATGAGATCTGTTTTCTGGATATCCATGCAACGCATGAAAATCGGGGCACCATGTTCGACGTCGTCCAGCGCACGGCCGAGCAGTGCTTTGTACCCCTGACCGTCGGCGGTGGAGTACGCAGCAAGGATGATGTGCGGGCGCTGCTGTTGGCAGGGGCAGACAAGGTCAGTTTCAACTCGGCCGCTGTGGCTAACCCTGATGTGGTGGCCGAGGCGGCGGACCAGTTCGGCAGCCAGTGTATCGTAGTTGCCATCGACGCCAAAACCGTCAGCCCCGGCAAGTGGGAGATTTTCACCCATGGCGGGCGCAAACCAACCGGCATAGATGCGGTTGAATTTGCCAAAACGGTTGTTGCCAAGGGCGCGGGCGAAATTCTGCTGACATCGATGGATCGGGACGGCACCAAAGCCGGGTTCAACCTGCCCCTGACCCGCGCGATTTCAGATGCGGTGGATGTACCTGTTATTGCCTCGGGCGGCGTGGGCACCCTAGACCATCTGGTCGAAGGTGTGACCGAGGGCGGGGCAAGCGCGGTACTGGCAGCCTCGATCTTTCATTTCGGCGAATATACAATCCGAGAAGCTAAGGAACATATGGCCGCAGCCGGCATTCCCATGAGGATGGCATGAGCATTCTAAACGACCTGGCAGCAACGATTGAAGCGCGCAAAGGCGCAGATCCAGACTCCAGCTGGACAGCTAAACTACTGGCGAAGGGGCCTGAGAAATGTGCCGAAAAATTCGGCGAAGAGGCCATTGAGGCCATCATCGAAGCTATCAAGGGCGACCAAGAGAAGCTGACCGCAGAGGCGGCGGATGTGCTGTACCACCTCCTGGTTATGCTGGCGTCGCGCGATGTGGCGTTGAGCACGGTGTTGAGTGAGCTTGAGCGGCGTCAGGGGACAAGTGGCATTGCGGAAAAGGCATCGCGGCCTGACAGTTGATCCTGCGGGTTCCGCCACCCTGACTTCCCCTTTATAGTGACCGCTCGACGCGCATTCGCGCAGGACAGATCAAAGGACGCAGGAATGATCAGACCCATGGCCTATGTTTTGGCCCTGCTTGCGCTGCTAACGCTCACAGCGTGTTCTGCGCCACCCCCGTCCAGTAGTGACGATGTTCAGCGTCTGGCAACCGAAATCCAACGTCTCGGGCCAGATGTTGACCCACAAGAGGCACAGCGCGCGGCCAGTATCGCCTATGCCTATACCGCGCAGTTGGCGCAGGAGTACCAGATCACAGATCCGCCGCTGATCCACAACACCAAGGTGAACCGAGGAACGCGCCCGCGCGGGCTGTGCTGGCACTGGGCCGAGGACATCGAACGGCGATTGAAGCAGGAAAACTTCCGCACGCTTACCCTGCACCGTGCCATTGCCAACGCCGACAACCCGTTCCGAATCGATCACAGTACGGCCATCATCAGCGGCAGTGGCGAAACCATGTATGAAGGGATCGTACTGGACCCGTGGCGCTATGGTGGCGTGCTGTTCTGGTCGCCGTTGGCTGAAGATACCCGATACGACTGGGTTCCGCGCGAGGTGGTTCTGAAAAAACGCCGTCAGGAGCAGGTGGCCCGTTTAAAGCCCTACACCGGCGGTTAGAGTTACAGTTTTGATGAAATGATCCCGGTGCTGAACCCGCCCATGCGAAGCTCGCCAAACAGACGCTGATACTCGATTTTTGGACAACGGTTCATGATCACATCGACGTTCCGCGCCTGCGCTTTAGCGGCCGCCTCAGCATGTTCCACGCCGATCTGCATCCAGATCGTCTGAAGGTCGGGAAACACCTCCAGCGCTTCGTCGACAATCGGTGGCACCGCCTCGGACCGGCGGAATATGTCCACCATATCAACCTGATCAGTTATATCGGCCAGATTGCCGCGTACCGTTTGACCGAACAGGTCTTTGCCAGCATGCCCCGGATTGACCGGAATGACCGTATAGCCTTTCAGGGACAGATACCGCGCTACGTAGTAGCTGGGGCGGACAGGGTTCATCGAAACCCCTACAACGGCCACGGTCTTGGTCCGTTGCAAAATGGATTTCAGGTATTTGTCAGAATAATCGGTCATGACCCTATACTTAGCAGGGTCCTGAAAAGAAAAAAGCGCCCAAGAAACCTTGGGCGCAAGTTATGGAACGAGGGACAGTGAAATGACCCGCGGCAGTTCCGTTCCGCGGTCACTGTGACATTTAGGCATGATCTGTTTAAAAAAAAGAGGTCGCGCTCATTTTTGTGATGACTTTTCACAAATGTCGCACCCGTCCCTATTCCTGATACAGGATGGCTGGCCAGTTTTCATCAGCCATTTGAATATATTCACCTCGATCCTGATCCCAGATTTGTTCGACCTGAGGTGAATGGGTCAAGTACAATCTCCCGTCAACAACCTGCCACGCGTTTGGGTCAGTGCTTTTGAGAACACCATGCGCCACGGCGTACGAGCAATATCCGCCGAACTGAGGCGCAAAAGCGCGTGGATTGCTTTCAAACATTTCCCGGTGTTCAGGAGAGGCAAAATGCCACTCCGCCCCTTTCCACATAACAGCAATCTCTGGCTCACCAAGGACTGGTACCTCGTTTTCGAAGTAAGACACGGGGTCATAACCCGCCATGGCGGCGCCGTCTGCTTCGAAGTAGACCGGCACGTCTTGTGCTTGCACAGCAGGGGAAAAAAAGATGGCGGTCAGCGCGCCAAGAAGGAAACGTCGGGTCAGCATCACGGTTTCAGAATCAGGATCAGAGGGTGATAAATTGCAACTTTTGACGCCCGGTGAAACCCCCGTTGACGCGGTTGTGAACGCCTGTATCGCTGTCAGGGTGGCTTAGTCGAAGATATCTTCGATCACATCCCATGCCTCATCCAGAACGCGCGAAAACATCGTTTTCTTCTTTTTCTTGCGCTTGGATTTTCGAGAAGACGGGTAAGCTGCTACATCGCGCGTCGGCCTGGAATCTGACGTCTTTCGCTTGGGCAACATCTTCAGGTTATGCAGTGGGGCACCGCAGCTCGAGCAGCTGAGCTCGTGCCGGTCTTTCCCTTTGAGCACCAGAGCGGCGCGTGTGCCGCAGTAACAGCAGGTCGCGATTTTGGACGGTCCTGGAATGGCGCTCTCCTAACTTCAGTGCTGAGATGCATATAGGGCGATTGCCGCCGCGTTTGATACGTTCAGTGAGCCGAACCCGCCAGCTGCGTCAATTTTCACCAGTTGATCCACCGTTTCTTTGGTCTTTTGCCTCAAGCCGGGCCCCTCTGCCCCAAGAACCAATGCCACTGGACGATCCTGTCCATCACCCAGCGCGGCCTCAATCGTATTTTCGGCATCACCGTCCAGTCCAAGCACCAGAAATCCCATATTTTGAAGCTCAACAATCGCGTCGGCCAGGTTTCGTACTCGTAGATAGGGCTGGCGTTCCAACGCACCACTGGCTGTTTTGGCCAGCGCCCCGGTTTCTGGCGCAGAATGATGTCGCGTACCAATCACCGCACTGGCCCCCAGCACCTCGGCCGAACGCAGAATTGCGCCCACGTTATGCGGATCGGTCACCCGATCAAGCAATACTACCCGCGGGTGTTCGCGACCAATGCAGTTCTCAGCAAGACCACCCCAATCCAGCGGTTTTACCTCCAGCGCGGCGCCTTGATGGACAGATCCCGGATCGACAGGAGCACTGAATTTGCGCGGATCAGCCATCTCGGCCTCAATACCTGCAAACTCAATGGCTTCGGCCAGTTTGTCCCGCGCATTTCGGGTCACAACAAGGTGCAGTTTTTGACGTTTCGGGTTCATCAAAGCATCCCGTACGGCATGCAAACCAAACAGCCAGACAGTCTCGGATGCGGTCGCTTTGCGCGCCTGTTCCTTTTCGACGACCCACTTGGGTTTTTTCATTTCTTGGGCCTCCAAGCCGGGCGAAAGGTTTCCTGCGCCAATGCGGTATTTTCCTGTTGACGCTTCTTTAGCGCGCTAGTAATCACGCCTCCACGTCAGGTGCAACGCCTGACAGTGGGCGACAGGCCGCAAGGTGTGGCAGGGGACTGTAACTCCCTCGCGGAGACGCACGCCTGGTTCGATTCCAGGGTCGCCCACCATCTTCCAAAGATGAGTGATTTTAGCAACCAGCCTTTAATTTGTCAGGCAAGGCCATTCGTGGACAACCTGGTTATCCCGGACCGCAAGCAATCTGCCGAACTGATTCAAGACCGCCTCGCTTTGGGTGGGCCGAAGCAGGGCGATGTCACCGGGTTGAACGGATGCCGCCATTGGACCGGTCCAGACCTCTTGATTGGTTGAGCGTCCAAAGACAGAAGAATAGGCGAACCCGTTGGGATAAAGCGGATCAGCCATGTAGTACCCGCCAAAGACGGCGATATCAGTTTTCCGACGCGGCAGAAAACCCAAACCTGGCAACGTGTTACCGGGCATGACCTTGAGGATTGGCGTCGCCAGATAGGTCGCAGGTGTGAAGTCCCTCGTCGAGGCATGGTCGAAGTCTGATGGCTTCACCAGAACCGAGCCAAAGGCGATCTCGTTCGCGAACCCTGCCGCCTTGTAGGACTGAAAGGTCAGGCTGCCACCAGTATTCAAGCAAAGCTGAGAATTGGTCGCCGGAAGGGCATCAATGGCACGGCGATAGGCTTCGGCGCAGGATCGACTGGCGCGGGATCTGAGAAATCTGGGCAACTTGGCCAAATGGGCCTCGTACCCCATTAACCCACTGAGTTGGGCATTTGGATGGGCGGCTACGGCTCGCGCGGCCTCGGCCACCTGATGAGATGTCATCCCTCCGCGGTGCAGGCCGATATCCACTTCCAACGAAATTCGCAGCCGAGATTTGCCGCCCTCCGCAAGATTCAGATACTCCTGCAAGCGATCCGGGGTATCGATCAACCATTGCACCCGATCGATTGCATCGGAACACGCCGCCAGTAAACGCGCGGCCGAACTGACAGGAAGCGGTTTGCCAAGCAGATGGTCAGTGCCGGTTTCCGCCCTGAGCAAGGCTGTCAGCATGGTCTCGGAAAAGGTCATCAGGCCTGAGGTCGGGATCAGATGTCTGATATGGTCCAACAACGGCAGACAAGGCAACGACTTGGCGACCAGACGCCGGTTTACTCCAGGATCTGCGGCCGCCAATGCGATGGTACAATTGGCCTCCAGACGGTCAAGATCGACAACCGTCACCGGTTGATCGACGCCGTAGTTGCGCAGCGTGTCAGACAGCTGGGCCAGATACGGATCGCTCATGGCTGAAACAGCCGGGACAAAGCAGGCGTCAGGAATTTCCCGGTTGGGTCCAATCGCTCTCTCGCCGCACAGAACCGGTCGAAATCTGGGTAAAGTCTGGACAAGTCAGAGTATGTCAAGCTGTGCATCTTTCCCCAATGTGGTCTTCCGCCTGCTTCGACAAATAGCGGTTCCATCGAGTTAAAGTACTTGCGGTGATCTTCATGCGCATCAGTGTGAATTGCCACTGAAATACGCGGCCCACCCTGAAACGGTGACAAGCAGGCTGTATCGCCAGCAGTCTGCCGAACCTCGACGGGGAAATAGATATCCTTGTGATCCCTCTCCAGCAGCCGAAACACCTCGGCCAACACATCGCCTGCCGCGTCAGGTGGCAAGTGATACTCCATCTCTTTGAAACGCGCATGCCTGTCACTGCACAGAACACGCCAACTTTCACCGACATAGTCCTCTTCGGACTGGGCAAGTATCAGCAATTTCAAAAGCATGGCGCGCAGACGTGGGCTGAGACGCCCGGCATTTCGCGCAAGTCTCAGCACCTTTATTGCAATCATGTCCAGATCGCGTGGTGCATTGGTTTCCGGCGCATCGCTTAACGCATGACGGATTTCGACAGTCGCGCCGGTGAAGGGAATGTAAAAAAACTCAAAGTTCCGGTTTTCGGTCCAGTTTTGATGCATCATGTCCAGACTGTCTTGCAGCGCGGCCAATCGCACCTGACGGCGAAGGTTGAATTTAGGCACAACTTTGATGCACGCCTCGGTCAGAACCCCAAGCAACCCGAGCGTGACCTGTGCCATGTCCAGCGGGATATCTGATATGGTAAGGACGTCCCCTGCGGCTCCGACCAGCTTTGCAGCGGTAAGTTCAGCGGCGATGCTTGGCAGTTCCTGTCCAGTTCCATGGGTTGCGGTGGAGACGGCACCGGCCAGCGACTGGGCGTTGATGTCGCCCAGATTGCGAAATGCAAAGCCATGTTGCGCCAGCGCTAGCGAGAGATCTCGCAGACGCGCATTGGCGTTCACCCAAACCTGCCCGCCCTCTATAGGCCCGACTGTGGGCATTTGCAGATTCGACAGATCCAGAATGCGATCCGCGCCTGCCACGATGGGTGTAAAGGAATGCCCTGCCCCGACAACTCGCAAATTTTGCGACTCAGAAACAGCGCTTTGCAACGCCGTCAGTGTTGCGGGCCGCGTCAGTTTTGTGCTGGCGCTTTGATTGCCCGCCCAATTGGTCCACATGTAACTGTTCCTCCCACCGTCGAAGATCGCAGCCCGGGCGGCGCGGAACAAGTCAGTATATCAGGACGTTACGCGAGGTGATCGTCACCTAGGCAGCAGCCTCTCGCTGCGCGGTGACACGGTCTAACCAATCTGCGATGGCTTGCACATCTGGGACAAGCTGTTCAGCCTCACCGCCGGTGAATTCGTTAAACTTTTCGGCATTCAATCCGTTCACGCCAACCAGAACAGGAATGTCCTGCGCCAGGGCCTCGGCAATCACGGGACGGAATCCGCGTCCGTCAGCCTCGTGCTTGCCAAATTTATTGATGATCAGCAACTGCGGCGCATCTTTCAGGGATGCGGTCACGT
Organism: uncultured Ruegeria sp.; assembly: GCF_947489545.1. Taxonomy (NCBI): domain Bacteria; kingdom Pseudomonadati; phylum Pseudomonadota; class Alphaproteobacteria; order Rhodobacterales; family Roseobacteraceae; genus Ruegeria; species uncultured Ruegeria sp. The sequence goes on from NZ_CANLDZ010000006.1 coordinate 165,300, forward strand.
ATCCAACGGCTTGTTCCAAAGCAGCCGGGTCCAGACGGCATCCACGGGATTGAGTTCCCAAAGTTTGCGAAATTCGAATGGTCTCACCATCCGGCAGAACGCGCACATCCATATCGCATTTGCTGTCGTCGGCGCATTCGGTATTGGTTTGAACCACCCCCGCAAGATGCGCACCGCCAGCCAACAAGTGTTCGGCCACTGCACTTAGCAGGCGATCCGTCGCGCCGCGATCCGTTGTTGTGACATAAGCCAGATACATTCAGAAACCCCCGTTCCTTCAAGGCTGCTGACTCAGATAGCACGCCGACCGGCACCCCGCTACTTTTCTTTGCGACTAGCGTGTGAAAACGGCTTGCGGAAAGGGTGCAGCATATTAGGCTTAACTTCATGGTTCTGCGCGGTTTGTTTTTTGCCCTTTTGTGTCTTGCGTCTTGCGGTCGTCCCCTGACAGATCTGGAGCGCGAATTTGCCAGCACAGTTCAAGGCGAAACACTTGATCTGGACCGAGTGCGCCTTGTCGATGGTGCGCCAGTTACGCAGATCACCTATTTTCGCGAAGCGCGCCCGCGTTTGGCCTGCCGCGAACGCATTCTGCCGCCGATCGAAGAGGGCACCGTCTCTGGCAAGCCTGCAGCCATTGCCCTGTTCAACAGGGTATATTTTGCGCGGGATTGGTTTCTTGAAGACTATATGTCCGAATACCCGGACGAGATGAATTTGATCGCGGCAATGCTGCTGGCCCATGAATTGACCCATGTTTGGCAATGGCAGAACCGCAAAACAACCGGATACCATCCATTGCGCGCAGCGGCCGAGCATGGCGGACGGAAAGATCCCTATCTTTTCGACCTCGATACGTCGCCGGACTTCCTCTCATACGGGTATGAACAGCAAGGCGCTATTGTGGAGGAATACGTCTGCTGCCGCGCGCTTGATCCCCAAGCGGAACGCACCCAAAGACTGCACAACATGCTGGGCGAGCATTTTGACTTGTCAGCCCTGCCCCAGAAAGGGCGAGAGCGCGACGTGGTTATCCCCTGGAGCGAGGCTAAAGTTCAAGGGATTTGCCGCTGAGAACTCAATCCTTTTGGAGAGTTTTCAGATACGCGACCAGGTCGACAATCGGTTGGCTGGTCAGGATCGGTTGACCTTCATGGGTTTTGATGGCTGTGTCCTGCCCTTCGAAGTAAGGTCCGTAGACCGGCATTGGGCTGCCGTGGCTGACCAAAGGGTCGCGCCCATCAATCCGGGCGACAACGCGCGCTGTAGGAAAAACGCCATCCTCACTGACCAGAGACTTCAGATCTGTTGGCTGGATCAGCAGCACTCCGGCCATCGGTCCTTGTCCGGTGGCGTCGATCCCATGGCAGGTCGCGCAATAATGCATATACAGGTCTTCGCCTGTTTCAACATCCTGCGCCCACCCGACTTGGGACGCCAACGCAACAAGCCCAAATACCCCAGCCCCAATTCTTGCCTTGATCATTGCATCCTCCTGTCAAGATTGACATTTGCAGGCTTGCCCGTCGGGCGTCTTGGCGCAATGATCCAGATCAACGAAACCGTCGCAAAGGGTCCGGGCCATGACACAATACGCCACCATCATGCTGGCCGCTGGAATCGGAGTTCCGATCCTTGCAGCGCTGAACGCCGCGCTGGGCAAACTGATTGGATCGCCAACAACTGCGGCGGTCATCTTGTTTGCTATCGCGTTTTTGGCATCCGCTTCGTTGATGGTGTTGTTTCCCGGGTTTGACGCCCTGTCAAAGGTTACCCAGGCGCCCAAACATCTGTTGCTGGGCGGTGTTCTGATCGCATTCTATGTCCTGTCGATCACCCATGTAGCGCCGCATTTCGGTGTCGGGAATGCCGTTTTCTTTGTGCTTGTTGGACAGCTGATCAGCACCGCTGCAATTGACCATTTCGGCCTGTTTGGCGCTCAGGTCACGCCGCTGACGTGGATTCGTGCGGGTGGTATCACTGTCATGGTGGTGGGTGTGGCCATCACTCAACTGGCCTGAGCACCCCACCGTCCAGACGGACCATCCGGTCCATGCGTGCAGCAAGCTCAAGATTATGTGTGGCGATAAGGGCCGACAGACCTTCATCGCGCACAAGCGACATCAGTGCATCAAACACCTGATCAGCTGTGTCTGGATCGAGGTTGCCCGTCGGTTCGTCCGCAAGCATCACTCGTGGTTTGTTGGCCAAGGCCCGACAGAAGGCCACGCGCTGTTGTTCGCCGCCAGACAAAGCCGCCGGACGGTGATCCGCTCGCGCGGCGACACCCACGCGTTCCAACAAACTCATGGCCCTGTCCTGAGCGGTCTTTTCGGACTGCCCGTTGGCAAGCTGCGGCAGGGTGATGTTTTCCAGCGCCGTGAATTCGGGCAACAGATGATGGAACTGATACACAAACCCGACGTCTTGCCGCCGTAGCGATGTACGGGTCCGATCCCCTTTACCCGACACGTTCTGCCCGCCGATTTCGACGGTCCCATCGTCAGGTTTGTCCAGAAGCCCGGCAATATGAAGCAGCGTTGACTTGCCTGCACCCGATGGTGCGACCATTGCCACAGCCTCGCCCGTGCGCAGGTCCAGATCGACCCCGCGCAACACCTGAACCTCGCCAGGGGTTCCTTTCAGATAGGTCTTGGTCAGACCACTCAGCCGCATCGTCAGATCATTCATAGCGCAGTGCCTCAACCGGGTTCAGCCGCGCTGCGCGACGGGCGGGAAAATAGGTGACGATGAAGGACAGGCCAAGCGATAGCCCCACGGCCTTGAGCACATCGTTCAGGTGCAGCTCGGCCGGTAACGCATAGATGCCCCGAATGGACGGATCCCAAACCCCACCACCCATGACTGCATTCACGAATGAAAAGATCGGGTCGATATAGATCGCAAAAAGGCACCCCAAAACCACGCCCATCGCGGTTCCGATGATCCCCGTAAAGGCACCGCAGATGAAAAAGACGCGCAGGATCGAGCCTTCACTCAGTCCGATGGTGCGCAGGACACCGATGTCGCGGCCTTTGTTCTTAACCAACATGATCAGACCCGAAACGATGTTCATCGCGGCGATCAGCACGAGGATCGAGAGAATGATGAACATCACGTTGTCTTCGACCTCAAGCGCGCGCAGGAACCCCCCCGAGGCGTCCTGCCATGTCCAGATCTGGCTGCGCTCGCCAGCGGCTTCCAGGATAGGGATCAGGATTGGCCCCAGATCTTCAGGTTTGTCGACCATCACCTCAATTTCATCGGCAACACCGTCACGATTGAAAAAGCCCTGCGCTTGTGAAAATGGCATGTAGACGCGAGTGCGATCGATGTCGTAGCGCCCGGCGGAAAACACATAAACCACGCGGTACGCATTGACGCGAGGCGAGGTGCCAAATGCGGTCTTCACGCCGTTGGGCGAGGTCAGCTTGACCGTATCCCCGACAGTCGCACCGATACTGCGCGCCACGCCCGACCCAATGGCGATCACATCTTCGCCCGTTTGAAACAGGGACAAATCGCCAGCGGATTGTTCGCTTTGCGCAACGCCCGGCAGATCCCGCAGGTCATCCGGACGAATGCCAAAGACCTCGACGCCACTGCTGCGGTCGCGATTGGTGATCAGAACCTGGCCTTTGACCAAAGGTGCAGCGCGCGCAACACCCGGCACCTGCGCAATACTTGTGGCCCGTTCTTCGTAATCGACCATGGTGCGATCCACTCGCCCCTGCGCATCGATCTCGCCAGAAGAAAAAATGGTGACATGTGCGTTGGCCCCAAGGATCGTCCCGACAAACTCCGCCCGGAACCCGGACCGAACGGCCAGCGTCGCGATCAGAGCGAACACGGCCAGCGTGATCCCGATTAACGAAATCCAGGTCATCACACTGACGCCACCTTCAGCCCTGCGCGCACGCAGATAACGCCAAGCAATTTTCCATTCAAAAGGCGCAAAGGGCGGGGGTGTTTTGGCCATACCTGCTCCGGTTTTTGTATCGCGGCGACACTTTCGGCATTTCGTCGGATGGTCAAGCCGGTTGTGTGCCGACGCCTGCCCCTCAGCCCTTTAAGGCCGAAGTTTGCTGTAGCGCAGTTTCGGCCGTGGTTCGATCGCAGACTTTGCGGAATTCGAGCTGTGAAGGGACTTGCCAACACAAAGCCGCTTGCGGATTTGGCGAGATGCCTTCCTTGAGCATCGCCTCATCGATATCGGTCGGGATCACGTGTGTCGAGGTAGTCTGTTCCGGCCGAACAAACGGCGCGAAGTACAGCACCTAGAGCCCAAGCAATGGAAAGTCTCCTGAGCAAACGGATGTGGCGAAACCCCGCAAACCCTGATCCTTCTCGGCCTTCAGCACCCCCTTATGACCAAAACCACGCCGTCAAATTTCCTGTTTAGCGATTCTGAAACGAATCATTTCCGGCCGTTTGCGGGGCCATCTTCGGAAAAAAGTCGCTTGCGGTACCAATGATTTACACCTGTGGTTGTGACGCTCATCACAGACAAGGGCGCATTGTTTCACTTATGAAGTCAATGCGGGCATTACGTGAGTCACTGAACTCAAAATGCCACATTTCGCAGGCAATTTTATTTCGCTTTTTGCTTATTTTAAGAAACTTTGTCACCCTGATTTGGGGGAACACATTTTAAAGAGCGGGGGTCGCTCATGTATATTCAAACGAACACGGAAGGGTCGGGTCCGATTTTGACCCGCAAGGTATCAACAGATCTGGATTGTGAAACCGCAGCACTTCTGCGGGCAGCGATCCGCCCAGTTTTTGCCAGCGCCGCAAGCTGGGGTAACCTGTCAGACATCCTGAAAGACAAAGGTTACCACCTGGCGTTTCGACAGGGTCGGTTGTGCATCACGGATGTTGCGACGGGTGCGCGGGTTTGCGGGCTACGGTTTCTTGGTTTCGAATTAAAGGACCTAATCAGCCGACTGGGCCGTCCAATCGTTGTTGCACGCGGCAATCAGGCGGATGGCGACGTACTGGCTGTGCGGCCAACATCTGCCCAGACCTGAACGCTAATCACACGCGGTTAGACAGCGTCTTCCAGGGATGCCCTGCCGTCCACTGAACGGCAGGTGCCAGGCCTTTTTTGCCCGAGGTCTTTAGGTCAAGCGATGTTCTGATAGATCTCGGCGATCTTCGTGACGGCTGCCTCGGGGCTGAGCTCTTCGCTTTTGCCGGTGCGGCGGCTTGTCAGCTCGACTACACCGTTCTTCAAACCGCGTGGCCCGACGGTGATACGCCAGGGCAGTCCTATCAGGTCCATCGTGGCGAACTTCCCGCCTGCGCGTTCTTTGCGATCATCATACAGCGGGTCCAGACCCAGCGCAGTCAGCGCTTTGTAGATACTGTCACACGCTGCGTCAGCTTCATCGTCGCCCTGCTTCAGGTTGACGATGCCGCAATGGAACGGGGTTACGCCTTCAGGCCAGATGATGCCCTTGTCGTCATGGCTTGCCTCAATGATCGCTCCGACCAGACGGCTGACACCAATACCGTGGCTGCCCATGTGCACAGGAACCGGCTTGCCATCGGGGCCTTGGACGGTCGCGCCCAGCGGCTCGGAGTATTTGGTGCCGAAGTAGAAAATCTGTCCAACCTCGATTCCGCGCGCCACGCGACGGCGGTCTTCGGGGATCTGTTTGAAAAGCGCTTCGTCATGGGTTTCATCCGTGCGGGCGTATTTCGAGGTGAACTCTTCGAGAATCGACTGGCATTGCGCGCGATCGTCATAATCGATCTCGCGATCACCAAAGGTCAGATCGGTGACTGCACCGTCATAGAAGACCTCGGATTCACCCGTATCGGCGAGCACCAGGAATTCGTGCGTATTGTCGCCACCGATGGGGCCGGAATCGGCGCGCATCGGGATGGCCTGCAGACCCATGCGCTCATAGGTGCGCAGGTAGGTCACCAGATGGCGGTTATAGGCGTGCAGAGCGTCCTCTTTATTTAGGTCGAAATTGTAGCCGTCCTTCATATAGAATTCGCGGCCACGCATCACGCCAAAACGCGGGCGGATTTCGTCACGGAACTTCCACTGGATCTGGTAGAGGGTCAGCGGCAGATCCTTGTAGCTGCTGACATGGCCGCGGAAGATGTCGGTCACCAACTCTTCGGCCGTGGGGGTGAACAGCATGTCCCGGTCATGCCGGTCTTTCATCCGCAGCATTTCCTGACCGTAATCATCATAGCGCCCGGATTCCCGCCACAGATCTGCCGATTGGATGACCGGCATCTGGATCGCGATATGGCCAGCGCGCGCCTGTTCTTCGTGCACAATGTTTTCAATCTTGCGCAGTACTTTGAAGCCCAGTGGCAGCCAGGAATAGATACCGGCCGAGGCCTGCTTGATCATGCCCGCGCGCAGCATCAGCCGATGGCTGACAATCTGGGCCTCGGAGGGATTTTCCTTGAGAACGGGCAGAAAGTAACGGCTGAGGCGCATTGTTTAACCTTCAAAGGTGAAAATCGACTTCAAAAGTGATTATGCCAAAGCCCCGCCGGGGGCAATCATGCATTGATGAATTTGCGACCTCAGAATGGTCGGTTTTTGATTGACCCGCCGATCAGGAATTTCAAATGTGACGGAACCACAAACTTCATGAGGCGTCGATGCAGACCATTCAGGAACCCGCCCGTCAGATCCCTGTTGTCCACAAAACAGATGTATTGGTCGTGGGGTCTGGCCCTGCGGGCTTGGCCGCAGCACTTGCAGCCGCACGCGCCGGTGCCGAGGTCTCGCTGGTCGACCGCTTCGGTTGCATGGGTGGCAACATCACCGCCGTGGGCGTCGAAGGGTTTGCCTGGTATCGTCATGAGCAAACGGTCGAGGCTGGTGGCATCGGCATGGAGTTCGAAACCCGCGCCAAGGATATGGGCGCAGCGGTGCCTGAGAGCCAATCGCTGAGCTACGAGCTAGACAGCGAGGGGTTCAAACTGGTCGCTGACAAGCTGGTAGAAGAGGCAGGTGTGCATCCCATGCTGCACCGCCAGTTCGTTGCCCCGATCATGGAGGGCGACCGGATCACCGGTATCATCACCGAATCCAAAGCCGGGCGTGAGGCGATCCTAGCCCGTCTCGTCATCGACGCGACGGGGGACGCCGATGTGGCGCATCGCGCTGGTGCCCCCACGCGCAAGACAGCGCCGGAAGATATGATGGCGGCGTCGGTCATGTTCCATCTTGCAGGCGTCGACAAACGTGCCTTTATGGACGGGGTCAAATCCGATCCGCAGACCTATAAGGACTGGGGCGGTGGCGGTGAGTGGAACATCGAGACCAGCGGTAAGGAGGACGACATGTTCTCGCCCTTTGTGCACAAACCGTTTCAGCAGGCTATTGATCAAGGTCTTATCCCGCCGCATCTGAATACCAGCGCGGGCACATGGGGTGCGATGCACGATACCGGCGAGTTGACCTATATGAACCTGATCCATCTGGCCGAGATCGATGGCACAGATCCCGACAGCCTGACCCGAGGTGAGATCGAAGGCCGGCGGCAATCCATGCAGGCGATCGAGGCGCTGCGCCGTTTCATGCCGGGCTGCGAAAATGCGCGGCTGCGCAATTTCGGAATGACCATCGGCATCCGCGATACCCGCAAGATCGATGCGGTTTACAACATGAGCGAAAATGACGCGCGTCATCAGGGGCGGTTCGAAGACTCGATCGGGATCTATCCCGAATTCATCGATGGATATGGCATCCTGATCCTGCCCACCACGGGCCGGTACATGCAGATCCCCTATCGCTCTATGCTGCCAAAAGGGATCAAAGGCCTATTGGTCGCGGGCCGCTCGCACGGATCAGACAAGGTGGCACATGCCGCGACCCGGAATATGGCCTGTTGCGCCGTCATGGGCCAAGGCGCAGGAATTGCAGCAGCGCTTGCCCTCCGAAGCAATCAGGACCTGCACAGCATGGACCTTGCGCCGGTCCAGGCCGAGCTGGATCGCCAGGGCGTCAGGGTTCACTGATGGTGCGAATTCCAACTATAAACATATCTCCACTGTGGGACAAAACCAGCGCGGGCTACGATGAGACAGTTCGGCAGATTTTAGAAGCCTGCACCGAAATCGGATTTTTATCGATCACGGGAACACACGCGCCACAAGATAAAGTCGACCAGGTTCGGCGCGTGATCCAGGCGATTTTCGATGTCGATGAGCAACGAAAATGGGATCAGGCCATCACCCGTGACAATTATCGCGGCTATATCCCGATGGGATTCTTTTCACCCAATGACGGCTCGGGGCAGACCGACAAGTATGAAGGGTACAAGCTGCATTATGACGTAGCTGAGGATGCCGAGGTTCGTCAGCAATGCGCCCTCTATGGACCCAATATCTGGCCCGAGGAGGTGCCCGAGGCGCGGGACGCCATTCTGGAATACTGGGCTCAATTGGATCAGGTCGCAGATCGCCTGTTAGACGCGTTGGAGGTCGGTATGGATCTGCCACCGAACATTCTGCGCGATGCTTTTCGAGACCCGATGACCAACATGACCTTGTTGCATTACCCGCCGCAGGCCCCGGACGAAGGCGGCTATGGGATTCACCCGCATAAGGATACCGATGCCCTGACGATCATCGCCCCCGACCCCGTTGGCGGCCTTGAAATTCAGACCCGCAATGGCGGCTGGATCACACCTGACTGCCCCCCCGGCGGTTTCGTGGTCAATATCGGGGACATGCTGGAGCTTTGGTCCGGTGGTCGTTTGAAATCCACGCCACATCGTGTTGTGAACAAATCAGGCAGACAGCGCTACTCGTTCCCTTACTTCGCGGTCCCACGACACGATGTGGTTGTCGCGCCATTGCTGCCCGCCCTGCCCGGCTTCGAGCGCCCCTCAGTGCATTGCGGCCATTGGTCAGCCGAAATCTGGCGTACCAACTGGCCGGACCAGACGGCGGCCGAGGACACCCCGAAACTGGGAACGTTGCAGGATTAACGACCCGAAAACGGCAGATCTATGAAGCGCTTGCATCGCAAGCCTTCATACGCCAAGAACGCAAGGAAAGGTCGCAACAAGGGGACCCACATGGCTTTGCCGGTAAAGGATCAGCTCAGGTACTGGGGCGTCGTTTCCGCGGTTATCGTGCTGCTGCTTTGGGCGCTTGGGGACGTCCTGTTGCCCTTCGTGATTGGCGGCGCGATCGCCTATTTTCTGGATCCGGTTGCAGACCGGCTGGAAAGACTGGGCCTGTCGCGCATGGCCGCGACTGCAATCATCACAGTCGTCGGGGTTTTGGGGTTTGTCCTGATGATCCTGATGGTTGTTCCCGCCCTGATCACGCAGTTGTTGGATCTGATCGATGTGCTGCCCAGCCTGTTCAAGGAACTACGCGGGTTCATCGAAAAACAGTTTCCGGCCCTTCTCGACCAGGACTCGAACACGCATCAGATGCTGATCTCGTTCGGCGAAACGCTGAAGTCCAAAACCGGGGATGTGCTGCAGACCGTCCTCAGTTCACTGGGATCCGCGCTGAACATCGTTGTTCTCTTGGTCATCGTTCCCGTTGTCGCTGTTTACCTGCTGCTGGACTGGGATCGCATGATCGCCCGGATCGCCGAGCTGTTGCCACGCGACCACGCGCCGACCATCAAACGTCTGGCGGGAGAGATTGACGCGGTTCTTGCGTCATTTGTGCGCGGGATGGGGACAGTTTGTCTGATCCTTGGCACGTATTATGCTGTCGCCCTCATGCTGGTGGGTCTGCAATTCGGCCTGATCGTTGGGTTCATTGCCGGTCTGGTCACCTTCATTCCCTATCTCGGGGCGTTGATCGGCGGCAGTTTAGCGATTGGTTTGGCGCTGTTTCAGTTTTGGGGTGACTGGGCCCATATCGGGTTGGTGGCCGGGATCTTTGCACTGGGTCAGGTGACCGAGGGCAATTTCCTGACACCAAAACTGGTCGGCAGTTCGGTCGGGTTGCACCCGGTCTGGCTGCTGCTTGCGTTGTCGGTGTTTGGCGCCCTTTTTGGTTTTGTTGGCATGCTGATCGCAGTTCCAGTCGCCGCAGCATTGGGCGTATTGGCGCGGTTCGGAACCTCAATGTATCTGGACAGCCGCCTGTATACAGGCTTGCAGGGCCAGGATCAGGAAGACGAATAAATGCCTCGGCAATTGAGCTTTGATCTACCAGCAAAGACTGCGCTGGGACGCGAGGATTTCTTTGTCTCACCAGCCAATGCGTTGGCAGTTGCAATGATATCGGCTACGTCCTGGCCGGGAAACAAGCTGGTCCTCAGCGGGCCGACCGGCGCGGGTAAGACGCATCTGGCACATGTTTGGGCAGCCGAAACAGGCGGGCGTATCGTTCAGGCCACAACACTTCGGTATGATGACGTGCCGGAACTGGCGCAGGCACCAATTGCTGTTGAAGATATCCCCAATATTGCTGGCGATATGGACCAGCAAAAAGCACTGTTTCACTTACACAACCTGGTTCTGGCCGAAGGGCATGCCTTGTTGATGACCGGGCGTCTGGCGCCAAAACTCTGGCAATTGCCCCTGCCAGATTTGCAAAGCCGGGTTGAAGGCGCTCATCATGTTGCGCTGGATCCGCCCGATGATGCCTTGTTGGGCGCGGTGTTGGCGAAACTGTTCCTGGACAGGCAGCTGAACCCTTCGCCAGACGTGATCTCTTACCTGGTCAAACACATGGATCGGCGCTTTGAAACCGCCGCTGATACGGTGGCGCAGTTGGATCAGCTGGCGCTGTCCGAGAAACGCGACATCACCCGCGCTTTGGCGGTTCGGGTTCTGAATTCGGATGTAAATTCAGTTGATGCCGATGATTGACCCGCAAGCATCGATTTCGCATCCTGCGCCTGCAACACCTGGAAAAGATATGGATCAGACTGTCGATGCCGACATCCCGGATTGGGGACCTTTCGGAAAACCTTTGTTCGATGACCCGGGGGCCCGCGCCCTATCGCGGGTTGGGGTTGTCGATGTAGGGTCAAACTCGGTCCGTATGGTGATCTTTGACGGCGCGGCGCGATCGCCCGCCTATTTCTACAATGAAAAAGTGATGTGCGAACTGGGGGCGGGTCTGTTGGAAACCGGCTGTCTCAACCCGCGCGGACGGGAGCGCGCGCTGGCCGCGTTGCGGCGGTTTCAGCAGCTTGCACAGGATCTGGACTTGCCCGGTTTGCATGTTGTGGCCACCGCCGCCGTAAGAGAAGCCAAAGATGGCCCAGATTTTTGCGAACAGGTTCGGGACGAAACCGGATTGCATGTTGGTGTCATCGACGGGCAGGAAGAGGCGCGATTATCAGCGCAAGGCGTGCTTTTGGGCTGGCCCGGTGCTTATGGTCTGATTTGCGATATTGGCGGATCTTCCATGGAGCTGGCCGAAATCGGCGATGGTCAGGTTGGTCGGCGGGTAACCTCTGCCCTTGGCCCGCTGAAGCTGCGCGATATCAAAGGCGGACGACGCGCCCGAAAGGCGCATATCAAATGCACGATGGAAGAGTTGCGCGATCAGATGGGACCACAGCGAGATCGGCTGTTTCTTGTCGGCGGCAGTTGGCGGGCTTTTGCCCGACTGGACATGTTGCGGCGAGGATACCCGCTGAACGTTCTTCATGAATACCGTATGACCACCAAACAAGTGCGCGAAACGATCAAGTTCATCGAAAAGAATGACCGCGACAAGTTGCGCAGTCAGGCGGGTGTTTCAAGCTCGCGCATGGCGCTAGTCCCCTATGCGATGGATGTGTTGGCCCGGCTAATCCGGACCTTCAAACCCAAAGACATCGCAATCTCAAGCTATGGGATTCGCGAAGGGCTGTTGTATGAGCAGATGTCGCAAGAGCAGCGCGACCGGGACCCGCTGATTGAAGCCAGCCGATTTTCCGAATCCAAGGATGCCCGACTGCCCGGATTTGGCCGTCATCTGTATGATTTCGTAACACCCCTGTTCAAATCCGCCCCACCAACACGCATTCGGCTGATCAAGGCGGCCTGTCTGCTGCATGACGTCAGCTGGCGCGCGCATCCCGATTATCGCGCCGAGGTCTGTTTCGACAATGTCACCCGCGCAAATCTGGGCGGTCTAAAGCACTCAGAACGGGTTTTCATTGGTCTCGCCCTGCAACACAGGTATCGCAACAAGCGCGAAGGCAACCGGTTTGCCCCGTTGTACGAACTTTTGGATGAAAAGGACCAGAAGCAAGCCGAGATATTGGGCAAAGCGATGCGCTTCGGGGCAATGCTTTGGATGCACAGTGACGCCAATATGGGCCGGTTGCGGTTTTATCCAAAGAAGCGAGAACTTGAACTGTTTCTACCCAAAGCTGCTGCGTCGCTGTTCAACGAGGTTGCCGAGGCGCGCCTGAGTTCGTTGGCGAACGCGCTGAAATCCGACGCACGTGTCATCGTAAAGGGCTGACCCGGCAGAAAATCAAATATCGGTTACGCCTTCAGATTCTTCTTCGTCAGGTTCGACGTCTTCCGGCGGGTCCTGTGTCGGCTTCTTTCGGATGATGATATCACCGTTCGGCAATATCTCGGGCGTTTCATAAACGCTCCAGTCTTGGATTTCACCAGCCAGCTCCGCTAGTGCAGGACCCATTTCTTCAAAGAATGACTGCATTGCCGGGCCGAACTCATCAGCCAGCCCCAGCAACTCCCCCAGTGCTGGTTCCATTTCCTTGCGCAGGCCTTCGAAAAACAGCTCGGCCCCCTGCTCCATCAGTGACTTACCGTTTTCTTGCGCAATAGTAGGCGCACCTAAGGCACTAACCATCGCACTGATCATCAGAATCCGTTTCATGGGTGAAATATAAGCGACGCAATGCACGCTTGAAAGGTCACAACTCGATATCCAGTGTAACGGGGAAATGATCCGAGGCGGTCAGCAAGGCATCGCGAAGATCAGGCGAGGCCCAGCAAGCTGCATCGCGAAATGGGTGCCAGATGCGCCAAGCGGGTCGGTTGGTCTGCAGGTCTTCGCTGATCATGATATAGTCCAGCAAAGCCTCGAGGAATGTACCCTTGTCCGGGCGCGCAAACCGGGCCGTCGACAGGACGGAACCGGGCCTTGGCCCATGGGCCATGGCCGCGTGTGGATCATACAACCCCGCCTGCAACAGTATTTCCACCGAAGAGCGCCCGAACAAATGTTCGAATTCATCCAGACCCGGCCCGTCATTCAGATCACCCAGTAATATCACCGGCTCGTCCGCACCAATATGCGTTTCGACCCGCCGAGCCAGCCAGATCGCCTGTGCCAGCTGCTTGCGGCGATTGGCAATCGAAATGCGGATCGCTTCATCCCGCGAGTCCGCCCCGTGCGGCGCTTTGGATTTCAGATGTGCGCCGATCAGCCGGAACTCGGAACCTGCATGGGTCCGCACCGCCAGTTCCATTGGTGGCTTTGAGAACTGAATCACATCCTCGGTCGCGTCGATGTCCAAATCGATCCGAAAATCACCATCGAATCGCGGGGCACGCGTCGACGTCACGTCCCCTTTGGGATCATGGCGTGCGGTCAACACATCGCGATCATACAGCAACGCCAATTCCTGATGTGTGTCATTGGCAAACCCCATAAGGGCATTGGATGTACGCAGTCCGAACGCCTCCGCAAATACCTGCAGGGCGCGAACCGTATTCTGGGTCTTGCCGGTGTTCGGCGCTTCGACGATCAGGACGGCGTCCGCATCAATTGCCGTCAGGACTTTGGCGATGGCCTCAATCTGCTGCGCCTTGGTAACGTCATGGCGGCCCGACCAACTGTTGTCGACAATCAGATTGTCTTCTCGGTCAAACAGATTGGCAAACCACTCGATGTTGTAGGTCGCCAATCGCATCTGATCAGGCTCGCACGCCTTTGATTTCGTCCCAGGCGCGATTGATGTCTATCATCTTTTTTTCAGCCAGACGTATGGCTTCCTCAGGCACGCCCCGCGCCATCATCGCATCGGGATGTGTGTCGCGAACCAACTGGCGCCAGATCTTGCGAATGTCAGACACCGGCATATCGCGAGGCACGCCAAGGACCGTGTACGGATCATTTGGCGCATCTGGCACAAACCGTGCCCGCAAAGCCATAAATTGGGCATCGGTCTGGCCAAAGATCTGGCTGACGTCTTCAAGGAATTCATTTTCGTTCGGATGGTAGAAGCCATCGGCCATCGCTATGTGAAACAGCCCCTCCATCAGGTCACACAAGGTAGTGCTGTCTTCTGAGAACATTCGCGCAATTCGCTGCGCGTAATCTCGATATCCTGCGACATCAGTGCGTGCCATATCGAAAACGCGCGCTGCGCCCTCTTCATCCTCGCGCGCGATTTGAAAGACGTCGCGAAAAGCGGTCACTTCGTCCCGTGTCACCTGCCCATCTGCCTTGGCCATCTTGGCGCCCAAGGCAATCACGGCAATCGTGAAGGCCACGGAACGTTCGGGCGGCGTGCGCAGTTTTTCAAAAACAGCGGTCAGGCTTTCGCCTTGGGCGAGCGCGCTGAGCGCATCGGATATTCTAAGCCAGATCGACATGCGCGTACCCTAGCGCTACAAAACCAGACTGTCAGGTGCGACAGATCACTCCGGCGAAAGAATTTTCTGCATTAATACTAGATCCAGCCGTTGACCCCATTTGAACCCCACTTCGGGCAAATGGCCAACTTCGGCAAAACCCAAAGCAGCGTGAAAGGCCACAGCCGCAGGGTTTGCCGAGGATATCCCTGCTATCAACACATGCACGCGTTCTGCCTGTGCCACCTCTTGCAGTTTTGCCATCAAAAGACGACCCAGCCCGCTGCCGCGCACCTCGGGTGCAAGCTGTATCGAATGTTCGCGGCATTGCGCATATCCAGGGCCGGAACGGAAGGGGCCATAGGTGGCAAACCCAATCACTTCACCCTCATGCTCGGCTACAAGGAAGCCGGGACCGCGGGCCCTGATATCAGCGACGATACTTTCAGCACTGCGTTCGTTTGTGGTGAACGTCACCAATGTTTCACGAATAATCGTGTTGGTGATGGAGGTTATGGAACCAGCATCCTCGACCCGTGCCTGACGGATGTTCATTCCAACACACGCATCCCATGTGGTGTCTCAATTTCGGCACGTAACGCCGCTGAACCGGGTTCGAAAACCACATCCTTTAGCTCACCCAAATGTTGTTCCAGTGTCGGCGCATCTGGATGACTGACGATCAACCGTTTCAAACGGCATCCGCTGTCATTCAACATCTGGGCGGGGTGCAGATCGCCCTGCCATTGGATAAGGGCAGGAAACAGATTGTCGTACGGCAAACGGCCATCGGGTGGCACGGCCATCCGCCAGCGTAGCGATCCGCGGGTCAAATCAATCGGCTGACCAACACCATCTGGGAACGCGCACAAGGCCGCTTCGATGTCGGGTACGCGGCAGATCCAATTGGTCAGGCGGGGCTGCCCTGCAAACCGATCCAGATCGAACCATCTTGTGCGTTGCGGGTGGCGCGCATTTGGATCAATGGAAATTGCTTCGAGATAAAGCCCGTCCTTTAGTCCTAACAGCTGATTATGCGTTCCAAACTTCTCATGCTTGCCGCCTTCCTGCAGCTTTACCCCGAGGGCGTCCTCGACATGGGCTGTCGCCTCTTCCAGGGTGGCGCCGGCCACCGCGATATGATCCAGTTCCATAGCACCTCCCAAACACGTTCAGCCTACCGTTGAACCAAATGGGCGCAAGCCTAAGCTGCGCCCATTTTTTCTGCGATTGAGTACCTGCTTCGCCGTCTTTTCGTCCGGCAAGATCTCTGACTTCGTTCCTTAGCTTTAACGGCGTGCCTCAGCGATCAGTCTCAGGATATCCTGCGCAGCCTCGGGAATATTGGTACCCGGGCCAAAGATCGCCTTGACTCCATGGTCATAGAGGAACTGGTAATCCTGTTGTGGGATAACGCCGCCACAGATTACGATGATGTCGCCTGCTCCGGCTTTCTTAAGCTCTTCCACCAGCTGTGGTGCCAAAGTCTTGTGCCCCGCCGCCTGTGAAGAAATGCCAACAACGTGCACGTCGTTGTCCACGGCGTCCTGTGCTGCTTCGGCAGGCGTCTGGAACAGCGGACCTACATCAACGTCAAATCCGATGTCGGCAAAGGCTGTGGCGATCACTTTGGCGCCGCGATCATGCCCGTCCTGCCCCATCTTGACGACCAGAAGGCGGGGACGACGGCCTTCGGTTTCCGCAAATTCCTCGATAGATTTCTGGATCGCAGCAAACCCTTCGTCGCCTTCATACGCAGCCCCATAGACGCCGGCCAGTGTCTTGACCTCGGCGCGGTGGCGGCCAAATTCCTTTTCCATTGCCATGCTGATCTCTCCTACTGATGCACGGGCGCGGGCGGCCTCAACCGCGGCGGCCAGAAGGTTACCGCCGTCGCGGGCGGTATTGGTCAGGGCGTCCAGTGCTGTCTGGCACGCCGCTTCGTCTCGCGTTGCGCGGATGCGTTCCAGCCGGGCAATCTGCGCTTCGCGCACTGCGACATTGTCGACATCCAGAATGTCGATCGGATCTTCCTGTTCCTTGCGGTACTTGTTGACGCCGACGACCACCTCTTCGCCACGGTCGATCATGGCCTGACGGCGCGCAGCACTTTCTTCAATCCGCAGCTTGGGCATGCCGCTGGCAACGGCCTTGGTCATGCCGCCCATCTCCTCTACCTCTTCCATCAAAGCCCAGGCCTTTTCGACCAACTCATTGGTCAGGCTTTCGATGTAGTAAGAGCCCGCCAACGGGTCGACCACGTCCGTCACCCCGGTTTCTTCCTGCAGCACCAGTTGCGTGTTGCGCGCGATGCGGGCAGAGAAATCGGTGGGCAAGGCAATCGCCTCGTCCAGAGCGTTTGTATGCAGTGACTGCGTACCGCCCAGAACCGCGCTCATTGCCTCATAAGCGGTGCGGATCACGTTATTGTACGGGTCCTGTTCCTGCAGAGACACGCCAGATGTCTGGCAGTGGGTCCTCAGCATCTTAGAGCGTTCGGATTTTGCGCCAAAATCCGTCATCACCCGGTGCCACAGCGTGCGGGCCGCGCGCAGCTTGGCGATCTCCATGAAGAAATTCATGCCAATGGCAAAGAAAAACGACAGACGGCCTGCGAACTTGTCCACGTCCATCCCGGCCTCGGTCGCGGCGCGTACGTATTCGCGCCCGTCGGCCAGCGTGTAGGCCAGTTCCTGGACCAGGTTCGCCCCGGCCTCTTGCATGTGATAGCCGGAGATTGAGATCGAATTGAACTTGGGCATATCGTTCGAGGTGTATTCGATAATGTCCGAAATGATCCGCATCGAGGGTTCCGGCGGATAAATATAGGTGTTGCGCACCATGAACTCTTTCAGAATGTCATTCTGAATGGTGCCCGCCAGCAGCGACTTGTCATGCCCCTGCTCTTCGCCCGCAACGATGAAGCTCGCCAGAATCGGGACCACCGCACCGTTCATGGTCATCGAGACCGAGACCTTGTCCAGCGGGATGCCGTCAAATAGGATTTTCATATCTTCAACAGAGTCGATCGCCACACCTGCTTTACCGACATCGCCAACCACACGCGGATGGTCGCTATCATAGCCGCGGTGTGTCGCCAGATCAAAGGCCACCGATACTCCCTGCTGACCTGCTGCCAAGTTACGGCGGTAGAAGGCGTTCGATTCCTCAGCCGTTGAAAAACCGGCGTATTGGCGGATGGTCCAAGGACGGCCCGCATACATCGTTGCCTTCACGCCACGCGTGAACGGCCCGAACCCGGGCATCGATCCCATATGTGGCAGATCAGCGGTGTCTTCCTGCGTGTAGAGCGGTTTGACCTCGATACCTTCCAGAGTTTCCTTGGTCAGGTCGTCCAGCGGTCGTCCGCGCAGTTCTTTCCCGGCTAGCGCGCGCCAGTCGTTGGTGTCAGTCATTGAGTTATCCTCTCGTCATTTCGGATCGCGCAGGGCTAAGCCTGTGCGTAAATGTGTTGGGGGCCGTTGTTTCGAAAACGGCTAAGCGCGACATTTTGAGTGCCCGACGCATTTCGCCGGTCGCATTCGGGCGCATAGGGGCTATATTCAACAGAACAGGAGGCCCCATGAATCGTACGCTTGTCCTTGTTTTTTCGGCACTATTCCCTTTGACCGCTATGGCAGCCGACGGCGCCGCGCCTGTCGATGACGCGTTTGTCCGTCCTGTCGGCGACAGTGAGTTGGCCGATTTTCTGTGGACCCATCGACCGATTGTGGTCTTTGCGGACACCCCGGCGGACCCAAGGTTCCAACAGCAAATCGATATGCTGACAAAGGGCGAAGATGTGATGCGCGACCGCGATGTGGTGGTTCTGACCGATACCGACCCATCTGCCCGCTCCGCAATCCGGTCCGAATTGCGCCCGCGCGGGTTCCAGATGGTTTTCGTCGACAAGGATGGTGTCGTGAAGCTGCGCAAACCCGCGCCGTGGAGCGTACGGGAAATCGGGCGGTCCATCGACAAAACGCCGCTGCGCCAGCGGGAAATCCGTGACCGGCGTGGCGGGAACTGAGCCGCACTGCGCTTGTAAAACCTGTTGGATTCACCTATATTTAGGACATGCAGGGCGTTGTGTCCTGCAGGCAAACAAGGAAAGGGCAACTGAATGGAGAAAGATCCTAACATTCCGTTTACTCCGATCCCTGTGACAGGTCGGACTGGACCGCGGCCGGGTTACTAAGCTTTTTGGCCAGCCTTTCAGCGGCTGGCTGACCTTTATCCGCATATTCCTTGATCAGGCGAAGCGCGAATTGCCCCATGGCAAAGGCGCTTTTTCGTGTTTCAAAATAGTCGCAATACATCAGGATGCGCCGTTCCTGCGCCATATCAGAGCTGCGAAATACATCGCCACGCATATCTTCGGCCTGCGCCGATATTGATTTGATCAGACTGTAATAGGCGACCACCGCATCAATCGTGATGCGAGGCAGGACCTCGATTTCATCAACAAGAGAATCATAGACAAAATCGTGATGCTCGCGCGGGATCAATGGAATGAAATCCGGGTCTGCGGTCATCCGTTCGACCATCGCCTCGGCCTCGTCTTCAGCCTTACCGCGATCCCACAGCACCTGTAGCGTGTTACCAATCTCAGCGTAGAGCGCTTTGTGGTAGTCCCGCAGCTTTTCGGCCTTATCTCGGGATTTCCCGAGTTCGCCGAAAATCGCTGTTGTTAACCAACCTGTCGTGATCACAAAGCCTGCAATAATTGCCGCCCAGATACGTTCATCAAAATCCGTGCGCACGGCCATAATCGCCAGCCCGGTGCCGAAAATGACCAACAGCGGAAGGGCGATATTCAGAATGAATTGCACAAATACGCGGCGCGCCACATGGGCATCCTCGGACAGCCAGAAAGCAATCACGAGGACGGCGCAGGCGCCCACTGCCAACAAAAGCCAGTTATTTGTGAGAAACTCGGTCATCAGCCGACTATTCGAACTCCATGATCACATCATCAACAGCCAGGCTGTCACCCGGGCCTGCGTTGATCTTGGTCACAACGCCTTTCTTTTCAGCACGCAGTATGTTTTCCATCTTCATCGCCTCGACGGTGCACAATGCCTGACCTTCCTGAATCTCCGCGCCGACCTCGACGTTGATCTTAACGATCAGGCCGGGCATCGGGCAAAGCAGCATTTTTGACGTATCGGGCGGTAGTTTCTCTGGCATCATGCGGGCAAGCTCTGCCTGACGTGGGGTGCGTACATGCACCTTAAGATCAGCGCCACGATTGCGAATGCGAAAGCCACCGGATACTTTGCCAACCTTCAGAATTAGCGGGCTGCCGTCGACGTCCAGAACCGCCAACTGGTTCCCTGGCGTCCAATCTGATGCAACTCGTAGCACGCCACCATCCAAGAATGTCACTGTGGAGCCGTCTTGGTCAGCCTCGATAGCGACCTCGAATTCCTGATCTTGCAACGTGACGACCCAGTCAGTGCCAACCTTGCGCTCGTGGTTGTCCATTCGACCGGAGACGCGGGCACGTCGAATTTCTGCGACGCGATGCATCGCTGCGCAGGAGGCTGCAATTCGGCGCAGGTCCGTTTCGGGAAGTTCGACGCCCTCGAACCCATCGGGGTACTCCTCGGCGATGAAAGCGGTTGTCATGTCGCCACTGATGAAAATGGGATGATCCATAACAGCCGACAGGAACGGCAGGTTATGCCCGATACCTTCGACTTCGAAACTGTCCAGCGCCACGCGCATGGATTCGATGGCCTGATCCCGGGTCGGCGCCCAGGTACACAGTTTGGCAATCATCGGGTCGTAGTACATGCTGATCTCGCCGCCTTCATAGACGCCAGTGTCATTGCGAACAGCGGTAGCGCCCGCCGGTGCATCCCCCTGCCACTTACCATTGATCAACATCGGCCCAGCGGCAGTTTCCTGCGGCGGGCGATAACGGGTCAGACGACCGATTGATGGCAGGAAGCCACGATACGGATCTTCGGCATACAGGCGGTTTTCGATGGCCCAGCCCGTCAGGGTGATATCATCCTGTGTGATCGACAAAGGCTCACCAGCAGCGACGCGGATCATCTGTTCGACCAGATCGACACCGGTGATCAGCTCGGTCACCGGGTGTTCCACCTGCAGACGGGTGTTCATTTCGAGGAAATAGAAGTTCTTGTCACCATCGACGATGAACTCGACCGTACCTGCACTGGCATAGCCCACCGCCTTGGCCAGGGCGACCGATTGCTCGCCCATGGCGCGACGGGTCGCTTCATCCAGAAAAGGGGATGGTGCCTCTTCCACCACTTTCTGATTCCGGCGCTGGATCGAACATTCGCGCTCGCCCAGATAGACACCATTGCCATGGCTATCGCACAGAACCTGAATTTCGATGTGGCGTGGTTGGGTTACGAATTTTTCGATGAAAATCCGGTCGTCGCCAAAAGAATTTGCTGCCTCATTCTTGGATGACTGAAACCCTTCACGCGCCTCGTCGTCATTCCAGGCGATCCGCATGCCTTTGCCACCACCTCCGGCACTGGCTTTGATCATCACCGGATAACCGACTTCATTGGAAATCTTCACCGCTGCATCCGCATCCTCGATCAGACCCATATACCCGGGTACTGTTGAGACATTTGCCTCCTGAGCGATCTTCTTTGATGTGATCTTGTCACCCATCGCCTCGATTGCGCCTTTCGGAGGGCCGACAAAGGCAACACCTTCAGTCTCAAGCGCTTCGGCGAATTTGGCGTTTTCCGACAAGAAACCATAGCCGGGGTGGACCGCCTGCGCACCGCTTTGACGGATCGCATCCATGACCTTGTCAATCACGATGTAGGATTGGTTGGCCGGGGCCGGGCCGATATGCACAGCCTCGTCCGCCATCTCAACATGCAGAGCCTGACGATCCGCATCCGAATAGATGGCGACCGTGCCGATGCCCATTTTGCGCGCGGTCTTGATAACGCGGCAGGCGATCTCGCCTCGGTTGGCGATCAGGATCTTGTTGAACATGGTACGTCCTTTGTCTTGAAGGTCTGAAAACGCAAAAACGCCACCACAGGGCATTGACCCCGTAGCGGCGTGTTGCGCGATATGTGTTGGGACGCTGCAGGCCCCAAAGAAGGTGTCTTAGTTACAGTTGTTCTGCGTCTTGCAATACAGCACGTTGCCCGCTGCACCGACCGCAGCGCCGAAAAGCGGGTCGGCGCTAAGGACGGCGGCCCCGACCGCGCCGGCGCCTCCGCCAAGCAACGCCTGTTCGCCAGTGGTGTCGCCGCAGGCCGCAAGGCCCGCACAGGTCGCCAATACAAAGAAAATCTGTGGGATTCGCATGTTGTCTGCCCTTCTGATGTTTTTGACTGCTTTGGGTGCAGTTGCGGGCAGCAGGAGCTCACAGGCAATAAACGATGCTGTTGATCGGTGTTTTGCGCAGAAATCTGCCGCTTTTTGCCCGGAACATGCGCAAAGAAAAACGCGGGCAGGATGATGTGGAAACCACAAGCCTGCCCGCGGAAGGAAGGGGTACGGAATAGTAGGTGCATGTGCGGCGCAGGCAAAATAGAGCCACACGGCTGCATCAGAATGCACGGCACAATCAGGCCCGCAAGCAAAGTATTGTTTCCAGTCAAGATTCCGGCTGGTTTCTGCCCATTCGGCGAAACACCGCGCAAATTCGTGCCGAACACGGTCAGACGACGATTTGCGCTCCAAAGATCGGGAGATCGCGCTGCATCGCAGCGAAATCCGCGCCTTGACAGTGTCGAGCGTCGCCGCATTTGTGCTGCCACGCCTCGACGCCACCTCGCGTGAAGCGATGTTTCATCCGTTGGAACCGAAATATGTGGCGTCACGGCACCCATGATCAGGATGTCTCACCAAAGATGTCGGGAAAAGATGCGCGGGCCACATCCAGGTCGATCACCAGCAAAGCTTCATAGCTTGCAGGATCAAACGGATCTTCTGCCGGAATAACCTCGCGTTCGAACAGCCAACTGATCCGACCCGCATCCAGATTGCCACGTTCAAAAGGCTGATCTCCGAAATGCCCCCACAGCGCCTCCATGAAAGCTGCATCCGCGCGCCTGTCTGCGGGTTTGCGATCACGGAACCTTTCGCGCTTGGTCAGCGGAGTGACGCCTTTTGGGTTGGCCCGACGAATGGTGAACTGAAAGTCCGTGCCTGTCAGACGGCCAGGGAATCCGCGATGTTTCAGCATGTCGGCCCCTCAGTCGCTAGAGTGTTTACCAAGTCGGAAATTTTGCATCCGCCAAAGGATGGGATCATGTTGTGCACCTCCAAAGCCGCACCGTTGGTCTGAGACGCTCTGGGATCATGAAAGCAATGGTTCACGGTCAGAGTCCCTCCCAGATACACCGGGACTGCTCCAGCCGGTAGGCTTCGAAAAACTGTGTCGCATCCGGAGCGGCATCGCCAAAATCAATTGGGCGGTCGGACAGCGAAACAACAACGCGAAACGGCTCTAACTGATGTTGCGCCACGTAAGGAACGGCCAATGTCTGGCACAGGTGCTCCATGTCTTTGGTGGCCACATCGTAGCCGATCCGACCCACTGAGGACCCGATCTTTGGTGCTATGAAACGAAACCGGACCCACAGCTCGCCGGGGTTATTGTCCAGAAGAACGTCGCTCAGATGAACTGGCTGACCCGATGGCACCGGCAACAGTGTTTCTGTCTGAGCCAAAACCGGAGCGCAATGAAAGAAAAGCATCAGACCAATGGCGCAATCCCGGACCCGCCAGCGGCAGGCTCCTCCTTCCGGGATCGCGCGCGCAGCGCTGTTGGCCTGCGCGGTTTTATGTCTGATGGATCGGATCATTCAACTATTTGGCGGTTTTTGTCAAACTTGCGCTGTTTTCAGGCACTTTCTGAACATTCCGCTACACCTTTTCAAAGATCAGAGCGGAATATTGTCGTGCTTTTTCCATGGGTTCTTCAACTGTTTGCCACGCAGGCTGGCAAACGCCTTGGAGACGCGGCGGCGAGTCGAATGCGGCATGATCACCTCATCGATAAATCCCCGCTCAGCCGCAACAAATGGGTTGGCGAACCTGTCCTCGTAGTCTTGCGTATGCTGAGCAATCTTGTCCGCATCACTGAGGTCGGCGCGATGAATGATCTCGGTTGCGCCCTTGGCGCCCATCACCGCGATCTCGGCCGTGGGCCAAGCATAGTTGAAATCGCCGCGCAGATGTTTGGACGCCATAACGTCGTAAGCCCCACCATATGCTTTGCGAGTGATTACTGTCACCTTAGGCACCGTCGCTTCACCATAGGCAAAGAGCAGCTTGGCTCCGTGTTTGATAACACCGCCATACTCCTGACTGGTGCCGGGCAGAAATCCGGGAACATCGACCAAAGTCAGGATTGGGATTTCGAAGCAATCACAGAAACGCACGAACCGCGCGGCCTTGCGTGAGCTGTCAATGTCAAGACAGCCAGCCAGAACCATCGGCTGATTGGCGACAACGCCAACGGTTTGGCCTTCCAAACGGATGAAACCAGTGATGATATTCTTGGCGAAGTCTTCCTGAATCTCGTAGAAATCGCCCTCATCCGCCACTTTGGTGATCAGTTCCTTCATGTCGTAAGGCGTGTTGGCGTTATCAGGGATCAACGTGTCTAGCGAGCTTTCGATCCGATCCGGTTCGTCAAAAAACGGGCGAACGGGCGGTTTCTCGCGATTGTTGAGCGGCAGGAAGTCAACAAGGCGTCGCACTTCTGCCAGCGCCTCAACATCGTTTTCAAACGCGCCATCCGCGACCGAGGATTTCTTGGTGTGGGTCGATGCGCCTCCAAGCTCTTCGGCCGTGACCACTTCATTCGTGACGGTTTTCACCACCTCCGGGCCAGTCACAAACATGTAGGACGTGTCTTTGACCATGAAGATAAAGTCTGTCATCGCCGGGCTGTAGACTGCACCACCGGCACACGGGCCCATGATTACGCTGATCTGCGGCACTACGCCGGACGCCATGATATTGCGCTGGAACACTTCGGCGTAGCCCGCCAAAGACGCCACACCTTCCTGGATTCGCGCCCCGCCCGAGTCGTTAATACCGATCACTGGCGCGCCATTTTGCACCGCCATATCCATGATCTTGCAAATCTTTTGTGCGTGGGTTTCTGACAGTGATCCACCGAAAACTGTGAAATCCTGACTGAACACATAGACCATGCGACCGTTGATCGTGCCCCAACCTGTCACAACCCCATCGCCCGCAGGCTTTTGTTTTTCCATTCCGAAATCAGTACAGCGGTGGCTGACGAACATGTCGAACTCTTCAAAGCTGCCTTCGTCCAGCAGCAATTCGACACGCTCGCGCGCAGTCAATTTTCCGCGCGCATGCTGCGCATCGATCCGCCTTTGCCCGCCACCCAGCCGGGCTTCGTTGCGGCGGTCTTCAAGCTCGGAAAGGATGTCTTTCATGGCGATAATCCCCTGTAAAATCTGAGCGGACCGTATATGTTTCGATGTCTCAGCCAAAGTGGTTTTCCGCAAATTTGCAAAGTTTTGGCAACCAGAAACTGACAAAGTGTAAACTTGCTAAGTTTCAAATTGAAACGGGTGGACGTCTGGCAATCCCAAATTCCGTGACTATACATGTGAACAATGCAGTTCAGTTCGTCCACGGTTCGCCGCACACCGCCCTCAATTACAACGCTTGTCTTGCTCTCGGGGCTGTCCGCCCTGAGCATGAATCTGTTTCTGCCAAGCCTACCCAACATGGCTCTGCATTTCGAAACCGACTATAAGGTCATGCAGCTGTCCATTGCATTGTACCTGCTGGTTAATGCTGTTCTGCAAATTCTGATCGGCCCAATTGCCGACAAAGCTGGGCGCAGACCGGTATTACTTTGGGGGCTGAGTTTATTTCTGCTTGCAACCCTTGGCTGCATCTATGCGCCAAGCGCCGCAGTTTTTCTGGCGTTCCGAATGTGTCAGGCAGTGGTGGTGGTCGGGATGGTCCTGAGCCGTGCGGCTGTTCGCGACCTTTACGATCAAGACCAAGCCGCATCCATGATCGGCTATGTCACAATGGGAATGGCCGTGGTTCCGATGATCGGCCCTGCCATTGGAGGATTGCTTGAAGAAAGTTTTGGCTGGAGGGCCAACTTCTGGCTGCCCTTCGCGGTCGGCGCCCTGACTCTCGCCCTTACATTCACAGATTTCGGCGAAACCTCGACCAAAAGCGGCAAGACGTTGCTCCAGCAATTCCGGGAATATCCCGAACTGCTGACGTCGCCGCGGTTTTGGGGTTATTCGCTGTCATCGGCGTTTTCGTCAGGGGCATTTTTTGCCTATCTCGGCGGAGCCCCCTTCATTGGCACCGAACTGTTCGGGATGAGCGCCGCCGAAGTCGGCATTTATTTTGGCGCCCCGGCCGTTGGTTATTTTATCGGTAACTTCCTTAGCGGGCGATACTCTGTACGCTTTGGCGTGAATCGCATGGTTCTTTGGGGGTGCTGGCTCAACGCTTTGGGCGTGGCGCTTTCTGCTGTTCTTTTCCTAGCCGGAATGGGAACCGCGCTAAGCTTTTTCGGATTCATGACATTCGTGGGCGTCGGCAACGGAATGACCATTCCAAATGCCACCTCAGGTGCATTGTCGGTGCGCCCGCATTTGGCGGCAACAGCCTCAGGCCTGAGTGGCGCAATCATGCTGGGTGGCGGTGCGGGGCTGAGCGCACTCGCCGGTGCAGTTTTGACAAAAGAGACCGGAGCAATGCCCTTGTTGTGGCTTATGCTCGCGACGGCTGTTCTGGCCATCGCAGCCATAAGTGTTGTGGTCTGGCGCGAACGGCAGCTGGGGTTGTAACACTACTTGCCCTTAAGGGTTTGCAAAGTTAGCTTTCAACTTTAGAAAAGTTGCAAAGGCACCACATGGGCACCCAAAAACTCTATGCTGGCGCGAAACTGCGCGAAATGCGCACGCGCCTGACCCTGACGCAACGCGAGTTTGCGGCAAAACTTGGCGTCTCACTGCCTTACCTGAACCAGATGGAGAACAACAACCGGCCGATATCAACCACGGTTGTTTTGGCTTTGGCGCAGGAATTCGGAATGGACGTCACTGAACTCAGCACAGGTGACAGCGAGCGTCTGGTCTCAGATATGCGCGAAGCGCTGGCGGACCCGGTATTTGCGGATGTCCTTCCCCCCTTGGCAGATCTGCGTTTGACTGCCTCAAATGCTCCGGCACTTGCGCGGGCCTTCATCGAATTGCACCGAACATATCGCCAGACTCATGAACGGCTTGCGTCATTGGACGAGGCACTGGGTCGGGAAGATGCACGTATTCAGGCCAGCCCGTGGGAGGAGGTGCGCGATTTCTTCCACTATTGCGACAATTACATCGACGCAGTGGACCGCGCTGCTGAACTGTTCGCAAATCGCGCCGAAGGTCCGGGTGGCGTTCGTCAGGCAGCACTGACCAGCCTGTCCGAACGTGGGATACAGGTCATCTTTTCAGACATCGCGTCCTTGCGCAGTTACGATACAGAAAGCAGGATCCTGCGCCTGTCGTCTCGCGCCGCTCCACAAACCCAGGTGTTTCAACTGCTGCTTCAGGTCGCTTTGATCAGTCAAGACAAACTGCTCGAGGCAACATTGGACTTCGCCAAATTTCAAAGCGAAGAGGCACGGTCTATCGCCAAGATAGGTTTGGC
The DNA here is from genome assembly GCF_947489545.1 of uncultured Ruegeria sp. Lineage (NCBI taxonomy): Bacteria > Pseudomonadati > Pseudomonadota > Alphaproteobacteria > Rhodobacterales > Roseobacteraceae > Ruegeria > uncultured Ruegeria sp. The sequence goes on from NZ_CANLDZ010000006.1 coordinate 192,479, forward strand.
CAATTACTTCGCAGGGGCGTCCCTGATGCCCTATGCCGCCTTCCTGGCGGCAGCTCAGGAAGACCGACACGATCTCGAATTGCTCAGCAACCGGTTCGGCGCGTCGATAGAACAAGTGGCCCACCGCCTGTCCACATTGCAAAGACCCGGCGCCAAGGGCATTCCGTTCTTTTTCGTGCGGGTTGATCAGGCAGGCACCATCACCAAACGCCACTCGGCGACGCGCTTACAATTTGCTCGTTTTGGTGGGGCTTGCCCACTATGGAACGTACATCGCGCGTTCGAGACACCCGGCCACTTCCTGCTGCAACTTGCAGAAACCCCGGACGGGGTGCGCTATATTTCTTTGGCAAGAGACGTGTCGAAATCGGGCGGGTCTTTCGGTGCGCCTGTGCGCCGATATGCCATCGCCCTGGGATGCGAGGTGCGGCACGCCCAAGCATTGGTCTATGCTGACAACCTCGACGTCAACAAGGCCAGCGCATTCGAACCCATTGGCATTTCCTGCCGTATCTGTGAGCGGCAAAACTGTCACCAGCGCTCGGTTCCACCGCTCGAACGTCGCCTGACCATCGACGCGCATACTCGCGGGACACTTCCCTATGAGGTCACCTGATCTTCATCCGGCCACAAGTATCCCGGGGGAGGCGCGGCTTGCCGCGCCTGGGGCAGAGCCCCGCCTCTTTGTTCAGACCTTAGACAAAATGGTCCAAATTTCGTCTTTGAGCGCGGCCCGCTTTTTGCGCAGCTCGATCTCCGCCAACTCCTCCATCGGCTCGACATGTGTTTCAGCCCTGTGCACGACGCGATTGACCTCGTGATACTCATCTGCCAGCCGGGCAAAATGTGCGTCCGACTGCTTGAGCTGGCTCATAAGTTCCGTCTTGTCGGGGAATTCTTCCGCCAGTTCATGCGGGGTGTGAGACATTCCTGTTCGCTCCTTGATCTGTCATTGCAATCCATAGCTAGAGTTGATGGCAGCATACCTCTTTGACGCGGATCAAGTTGTGTGACTTTTAGCGACTTGCCTTACGCCATCCTGCGGCTTTGGCCTCGGTCTCGGAACAAAACCATCGCTCTTTGCCACCTGCACTTACCCGTGTTTTCGAATAGTGTTCTTGTCCCTGCGCGTGATAGATACGTGCGCCAGAAAATGAGATGTTGCCCTTGATCCGGCAAGGTCCGGACGATTGCGTAACACCAGACGCCCGGTACACCCACGGCATCTGAACATGCACACCGTGCAATCCAGCCCGCTCGGACGCCGCATGAGCTTCTTCCGCTACATAATCGGTCGAGTACTTACGATAAGCAAAAGCCACCCCACGGCGCACCATGTCACGCCCGGCGTCCTGTCCAATGACCCGGCAACGCGCGATCACTCGGCCGTATCGATCCCGATCCAGTCGAGTGCACTGCGCAGATTTTCCATGAAACCGCCGACGCACTTCTTGGGTCGCCCAATTTCCACAGGCCCAGGCTGTGCCGTCGTTCTTTTCGCAGTTCTGACCCAGCTCCGGTGCATCTATGCCATGCAATCGTGCTCGAACACCGCCCACATCCCAGGTGTCGGCATCGATAACATTCACTGGCCCTTCGACCAGATCAGCCGCGATATCTAGAGACGGGGCGAACAAAACAAAAGCCAAACAAAACCTTAACATTCCCTCGATATGCGCCCAGACTCAGGCATATTCAACGGGGGTTGTTCACCAAGGTTAACGCTGTGCGGCCGCCCATCCTGGATGGATCCACGGGCGATCATTTGACTTAGGCAAAGGGCCCTTACCCAACAGGGAATCGGACATTTTCTCACCAACCATGATGGACGGTGCGTTCAGGTTACCATTGGTGATCTGAGGGAAAATCGAACTGTCCGCGACCCGCAGACCTTCCACGCCAACGACACGACCTTGCGGATCAACAACCGTGTTTTTGTCGTCCGCTCGCCCCATGCGACAGGTGCCGCAAGGATGATAAGCGCTTTCAGCATGTTCAGCGATAAACTCGTTTAGCTCTTTATCCGTCTGTACGTCAGCGCCTGGTTGAATTTCTTTTCCCGCATAGGGCTTGAAAGCTTCCTGCCCAAAGATCTCACGGGTCAGGCGAATACAGTTGCGGAAGTCTTCCCAATCTTCTTCTTGGCTCATGTAGTTGAACCGGATCACTGGTGCGTCCTCGGGCTGGGCCGAGCGCAGCGTGACCGCCCCCCGCGAAGGCGAACGCATCGGGCCGACATGGGCCTGGAACCCATGCCCTTCGGCCGCAACCTGGCCATCGTATCGAACCGCGATAGGTAGAAAATGGTACTGTATATCGGGATACTCTACGCCCGGCTTCGACCGGATGAATGCTGCGCTCTCGAACTGGTTCGACGCGCCAAGACCGGTCTTGGTGAACAGCCATTGGGCCCCGATCAGGCCTTTGCTGAACAGGTTCCAATGCTTATAGAGCGTGATCGGCTGTAGCGAGGCCTGCTGGATGTAAAGCTCCAAATGGTCCTGAAGGTTGGCGCCAACACCCGGGCGATCCGCAACAACGTTAATCCCGTGTTCGGCCAAGTGCGCACCTGGGCCGATCCCGGACAGCATCAACAGCTTGGGTGAGTTAATCGAAGATGACGCAAGCACCACTTCGCGGCGGGCACGGATGACTTCCGTTCTGCCCCCACGGACCAGCTCAACCCCGGTTGCGCGCCCGTCGTCCAGGATCACGCGCGTGGCCAGCCCGCGCACGATATCGCAATTCTCGCGCTTGAGCGCCGGTTTCAGATAGGCGTTTGCCGCAGACCAGCGCCGACCTTTCCAGACGGTCTGCTCCATCGGGCCAAAGCCCTCCTGCTTTTCACCGTTGTAGTCACCGGTGACTTCGTATCCCGCCTGTTGCCCAGCATCGACAAAAGCTTGAAACAAAGGATTTTGTCGGGGGCCGCGTGACACATGCAGTGGGCCATCAGTTCCGCGCCATGTTGGGTCGCCCCCATGGCCACCGTCGTGCCATGTCTCCATTCGTTTGAAATAGGGCAAGACGTCAGCATAAGACCATCCGTCAGCCCCCATGTCCGCCCATGTGTCGAAATCCCGCGCATGGCCGCGCACATAGACCATCCCGTTGATCGAGGATGACCCGCCAATCACCTTTCCCCGTGGGCACGCCAGCCGACGGTTGTTCAGGTGCGGTTCCGGTTCGGATTCGTAGCCCCAGTCATAGCGCGACATGTTCATCGGATAGCTCAGCGCTGCGGGCATCTGAATGAACGGCCCGACATCAGAGCCCCCATGTTCGATAACCAAAACCGACGCGCCCGCCTCGCTGAGGCGATAGGCCATCGCGCAACCCGCGGACCCGGCGCCCACGATGACGAAATCTGCTTCCATACTTACGACTCCTTGCTCCGCCGAAACATGTTGCAGCGCCTTCGGCGGGAGTATTTTTGAAAAGATGAAGAGGTTATTCTCCGCGCGGGAAGCGGGCGTTTTCCTCGACGATATTCAGATCCATGTGATTGCGCATGTAACGTTCTGATGCTTTCCGCAGTGGTTGGTAGTCCCACGGGTAATAGCCGCCCTGCCGCAGCGCCTCGTACACGACCCAGCGACGAGCCTGGCTGGCACGAACGTCTGCGTCGAACCGCTCCAGATCCCATCTGGTTTCGGATTTCGCGCGCAGGGTGGCCAATGTGCCCGAATGTTCCGGATTGTCAGCCAGATTTATCAATTCGTTTGGATCTGCGTCCAAATCGAACAGTTGATCAGGGTCCAAATCGCACCGGTTGTACTTCCACTTACCGTAACGCAAGGACACCAAGGGGGCATACGACGCCTCGGCCGCGTACTCCATGGCGACCGGAGCGGTGCGTTCGGTCCCCTTTGCCAAGGGCACAAGATCCTGGCCATCCGTCCAAGGCGAGATTTCTTCCATGTCGACACCGGCGAGTGAACCCAACGTCGGGGTGACATCGATAGTCGATACCGGAGTGTCGATCCGGCCCGTTGGCAGTTCCGGCGCCGAGATCATCAGCGGCACCCTTGCTGAGCCTTCATAGAAGGTCATTTTGAACCACAGGCCACGCTCGCCCAGCATGTCGCCGTGATCGGAAACGAATAGAATGGTTGCGTCTTGCCGGGTGGTTTCCAACACGTCCAGGATCTCACCGATCTTATCATCGAGATAGGAAATATTGGCGAAGTAAGCGCGCCGGGATTTACGGATATCCTCCTCGGTGATGTCAAAGCTCCGCCAATCATTGGCGTCGAAAATCCGCCGCGAATGTGCATCCTGATTATCATAGCCAAGATCCGCAATCTCGGGCAAAAGATGCTCACAGTCTTCGTATAGGTCCCAGTATTTCCGCCGCGCCACATAAGGGTCATGCGGATGCGTGAAGCTGACGGTGAGGCACCAGGGTCGGTCGTCCTTGCCTCGTGCCAGATCATAAAGCTTGGCCGTGGCGTTGTAGGCAACCTCGTCATCATATTCCATTTGGTTCGAGATTTCGGCGACGCCCGCACCGGTTACCGAGCCCATATTGTGATACCACCAATCGATCCGCTCGCCCGGTTTGCGATAGTCCGGGGTCCAACCGAAATCGGCCGGGTAGATATCGGTCGTCAGTCGATCTTCGAAACCATGCATCTGGTCCGGCCCAACAAAGTGCATCTTGCCCGACAGGCAGGTGTAGTAACCTGCACGGCGCAGATGATGGGCATAGGTTGGAATATCACTGCGGAACTCGGCCGCATTGTCATAAACTCCCGTGCGCGAGGGCATCTGACCTGACATGAAACTGGCCCGCCCCGGTGCACATAGCGGCGACGCGGTGTAAGCATTGGCAAACCGGGTCGATCGCTCCGCCAGCTTCTTCAAGTTCGGCGCATGCAGCCAGTCGGCGGGACCGTCGGGAAAGAGGGTTCCGTTCAACTGATCCACCATCAGGATCAGAATGTTTGGCTTTGTCATTTTTCAGCCTCGAGCAGAGTATTGAGGACACGCAGCGCGTGGTTTACCGCCAGTTGCGGCTCTTCCGGAGCGCTAAGGGCAGCGCGAATGTACAAACCATCAATAAGCGCGATCATGTTCTCGGCCGCTTCGACGGGATCTTCCAGAAGGGGGCGCAACGCGTAGATCAGATTGGATCGGATGCGCGCCTGATAAATCTGCCACAGCCGCAATGCGTCCTTATTGGTCTGTGCCAGCACATAGAAGGTCATCCAGGCTGCAATCGCATCAGGGGTAAAACAGGACGGCGCAAAACAGGCCCGGATTATGGCTTGGGCCCTCTGATCCGGCGCGGCCCCTTTAAGTTCGCTGCGGGCCTCGTTGGCAAAATCGGCGAGGATCTGTCGCATCGCCGCCAGAAATATCTGATCCTTGCCGCCGAAGTAGTGATGTGCCAGCGCGCTTGACATACCGGCGCGTTTGGCAATCTGGCTGACAGTTACATCGAGGGACTTTTTGACGCCCAGCTCAGCGATCGTCGCACGGACGATCGCATCACGGCGAATTGGCTCCATTCCGACTTTTGGCATCGCTACCCCCTGAACACGCGCTATGGGAGCGAACGCTATGCGGTTTTTATTGACTCGTCAATCAATAACGGACGGACCTATGCCACACTATAGCTTTGGCGCAATACTTGGGGGCGTCAAGTCTCGACGGTTGAGCACCGCCTCGCGCCAGGAAATAAAACTGACTGCAGCAAGGATCAGTGTTCCACCGGAAATCACCCAGACATCGACGCTTTCGTGAAACACTGCAGCGCCAAGCGCCGTTGCCCAGATAAGCTGAAGAAACGTAACGGGTTGCGTGACGGCCACCGGGGCCGCTTGTAAGGCAAGCGTCATGAAGTAGTGACCGGCTGTTGCAAAGCTCGCGACCAAGAACAGCACGCCCAGATCGCGCAGGCTGGGCGTGCTCCAAACGGCGATGGCAAAGGGAATCAGCGCGATAGTCACCCAGATCGACAGATGTGCCACAACGACTGAAGGTGGGATGTCACGCACCAGTAGCTTGGCCAACAGATATGATCCGCCCAAGGTCAGTGCAGTTCCTAGCATGGCAAGGTGGCCTGCGGAAACCTCTCGGAATCCCGGGCGCAGGATGATCAGAACCCCAACCAACGCGACCACAATCGCGGCAATGCGGCGAATGGCAAGTTTCTCGCCCAAAAACAGCGCCGCGCCGAGGGTGACATAGACGGGCGTCATGTAGTTCATCGCCGTAACCTCGGCCAATGGGATTTGGGTCATGGAGAAGAACCACAACATGACGGCCGCTGCATGGATAACACCGCGCAGCCCAAACAAGGTCAGATGTCGGGTCGTCAGGTGCGTTTTTAGGATCAAGCGCAGCGCGGGCAACACGAAAACCAACCCCAGAACATAGCGCAGAAAAGCCGCCTGAATGGGGTCCATCGTCGTGCCCAAGGATTTCACAAGCGCCGTCATGACAACAAATGAAATGCCGGCGGCGAACATCCAGAACATGCCCGCGATCGGACGAGATGAGGCGACAGCTGTTGTCATGGCCCTGGTTGAACACGGAAAGCTGGCCGGGGACAACCCTTCACATGATAACAAGTTTCAAAGCGATACCCAGCATGACAACACCGATCACGACATCCAGAACCTGCCAGGCGCGAGGGCGCGCGAAAACGGGCGACAAAACACCGGCCCCGTAGCCCAAAGAAAAGAAGAAAACAAAACTGGATGACATCGCACCGATGGCAAACCCAAGCCGGTCGTCATACTGCGCCGAAATCGACCCAATCAGAACAACTGTATCCAAATACACATGTGGATTCAGCCATGTGAACGCCAGGACTGTCAGCAACACCGTGCGTAGGCTGGTGCGATGGCCTTCACCGACCTCCAATGCCGACCCGCCCTGCCACGCAGACCAAAAACTGCGCAATCCGTACCATAGCAAAAACGTTGCCCCACCATAGCGCATCACGGTTTCGAACCATGGCACGGCCCGCGCCAAAGTGCCAAACCCAGCCACTCCGGCACCGATCAGAATTGCATCAGACACGGCACAGGTCAGACACAGAACAAACACATGCTCGCGTCTAAGCCCCTGTCGCAGGACAAATGCATTTTGTGCACCAATTGCAAGGATCAGGCTAAAGCCAAGGGCAAAACCAGCAATCAGAGATGGGGACATAAAACCTCCTGTGTTCAAGATATTTGACTAAAGCCCAGCCGACGATCTATCAAATTAAAGATGCTTACCTGAATTAAGTTGCACTAATGCTGCTCGATCCTCATCATCTTTCCGCGCTGTCCGCCATTTTGCGCTATGGCAGTTTTGACGCAGCAGCGTCTCAACTGGCTGTAACCCCGTCGGCGGTATCCCAGCGGATCAAAGCGCTGGAAGATCGCGTGGGCGCATCGTTGATCAATCGGGGATCCCCCTGCACCGGAACCCCGGCGGGGTTGCGCATTGCCCAATACGCAGAAGATATTGGCCTGCTTGAGGCGCAATTGTCGCGTGAGCTGGCCCTGGAACAGGGCGCGGGACCCGGTCAGGTACGGATTGCGGTGCCAGCTGATAGCCTTGCGACCTGGTTCGTTGATGCGATGGCCCAGACCCAGGACATGATGTTTGATCTGATTGTCGATGATCAGGACTACTCGGCAGATTGGTTGCGGCGAGGTGAAGTGAGCGCGGCAGTCACTGTCGGCGGTCAGCCTGTCTCCGGTTGTGATGCCGTGGCGCTTGGAGCCATGCGATACCTGCCCACGGCTAGTCCCGATTTTATCAGCACGTGGTTCAAAAACGGCGTCACTGCCAAAACGCTGGATCTGGCGCCGAGCCTGACATTCAACCGGAAAGACGGCCTTCAAAATGCGTGGATGGAGGCCCAGACAGGCAGCCGCCTCTCGCCTCCGACACATTTCATGCCTTCTTCACACGCTTTTGTCGAAGCCGCAATTGCCGGGCTGGGATGGGGGATGAACCCTCAAGAGCTGGTGCGCGCGCCGATCAAAGACGGGCAACTACGCTCGATCATCCCGGATGCACATTTGGACGTTACGTTGACCTGGCAGGTTGGCCGCATTCTTGCCCCTGCCCTCATGCCACTCACCAGTGCGGTTCAGAAGGCCGCCGCGAAGGTATTGCTATCTCCGGTCAAAGCCGAGCGGCACCGTTAGGAATGCGCCGGTTCCTTGGCTGGGGGAACAACAATGCGATAACACGCAACGCTGGCCACCAAACTGGCCAAGATGATAATGTCGATCGCCAGCGCAACTTCGTGTAAATGCGCTATCCCTGCCAATGTGGCCGAGATAACTACAGCAGTCACACGGGCGATGCTTTTAACTGCAGCTGCCCCCTGAACACGCTGAGCTTTGGGTGCGACATCCAGAAAATACAATTTGCGGGCACTGCTAACGCCTGTCGAGGCGACGGTGACAACAAACAAGGCAGCCGCATGCAAGTGTACATCATGGTCGATGTGCAAATAGTGGAAAGTCAGTAGTACCACACCCGTGATTGCCACCATGAGCGTTCCGGTCACCATGACCGCACGATGAGACTTCATGTTCACAAGTTGCCACAATGGTGCGGCAACAAGATATCCGGACGCCGAGGATACGATGAGCGCCGTCAGGCCCCGGGTTGACGCATGATGGGCTTCGGCAGCGATCAGAGCAAAGAAGGGCACCGACAGAGAAACAAAGACCAGAGGTATACGCATAACCATATACCGCCTGAACCATGCGTGATCGAACATGTCCAGGATGCCTTTGATGTTTGCAGCAAGGGAAAGTTTCGGTGACGGTTTTGAGGCCTGAACTTGCTGATCACGCTGCCCAATTTCAAACATCGCCAGAATGGATAATCCGGACAACAGAAAAAATCCGAATGAGACGGCGATCATGGTGGAGTGCCGGGAAAATGGCGGGTTTCCCTTGGTTATCTCGTGGACCAACAAGGCAAGCCCGATGGCCCCCAGACCGCCAACCCCCAGTTGAACGTAGCGCATGATCATCCGGGATTTCGACTGCACGTGATCGCCAAGCAGATCTGCATACATCAGGCCCTGAATCTCGTCAAACAGACCAATCAGAAAAAACACCGATACAAACGCCACCGCAATCAAAGGCACCACGCCGGTGGCCGCAACAGCGATTGCCAGAATCAGGCACACGCCAACCGCGAATTCGGTCAGCGCAATTCCACGCTTCTTTTGCTGTTTTGCAGCCAGCATCTGAGCCAGAAAGATGTCGGCAATCATACTCCCAACCATCCGCACAGACACCAAAGCCCCGGCGATGAACATTGGCAGTTCAAACGACACAGCAAGAAACGGCAGCACGACCGAAGGGCTGCCCAAGGTCCATGCGACCTGGGAGAGAATACTTTGACCGGTTAGAACCGGAACATTCCGCTTTGCAAGGTTCGAGGGGACTTCTACCATCGGTATGAACTCAAGATCCGGCACAACAGAGCCTATATCTGCGTGCCCCTCTCCTCCGTTAGGTGCTGCACGTCAGCCTAAAGGGTTCTGCGGCCCCGGCCAATCATCCAACAAAAACATTTGCAAAAAGCCAACCTTTCAAGCCGGGTTTCGTATCATACCAAAACTGACCCAGTCAGAGCTGCGCCATGACTTCATCCGTGGCCTCAAAGTTGGTGGTGACGCGCTGAACGTCGTCATCATCCTCCAAAGCATCAACCAGCTTCATCAGGCGCTGCATGTCTTCTAAGCCCAGTTCGGTCGTCGTCGTGGGTTTCCAGACCAGTTTGGTGGATTCCGTTTCGCCCAGCGCTGTCTCAAGCGCGCTCGATACATCGTTCAGGTCGGTGTCTGCACACCAGATGATGTGACCATCGTCCGAGCTTTCGACATCTTCGGCACCCGATTCTATTGCGGCCTCGAAAATCGTGTCGGCATCGCCCGCTGACAACGGATAGACAACCTCACCCTTGCGTTCGAACATGAACCCGACAGATCCGGTTTCGCCCAGATTGCCACCATTTTTCGAGAAGGTTGACCGGACCGTTGACGCGGTTCGGTTGCGATTGTCCGTCATCGTTTCGACAATCACCGCCACGCCGTTGGGGCCATACCCCTCGTACCGGATTTCTTCGTATTCGTCGCCTTCGCCTGCAACCGATTTCTTGATCGCGCGGTCGATCACGTCCTTGGGGACAGAATTCGACTTGGCTTCTTTTACCGCCAGACGCAGGCGCGGGTTCTTCTCAGGATCGGGATCCCCCATCTTGGCAGCGACGGTGATCTCTTTCGACAGTTTGGAAAACAGCTTGGACCGCGCGGCGTCCTGGCGCCCCTTGCGGTGCTGAATGTTGGCCCATTTGGAATGACCGGCCATGGCTTACTCCTGTCGCGTTCTGTAATCCCGGGTCTATTACGCAAGGATGGGTTCGGTTTCAATAGGATCAGCGGCCATTGCCAGCTTGCGCAACGTCCTCATTTGAGGGTTCACCGGTGTTTCGATCATCCACAGGGCCGGAATTGACATCGTTTTCAACGCGACATCGAACAGAGGTCTCGTCGCAGCTGCGGGAAAATTCCCCTTCGCTTTGGCCAGGTTGTGCGGATAAGGTCCGCTCATGACGACGGATCAGATCATCCTTTTCGCACTTTTCTTCACCGTCTTTGGCATGCTGCTTTGGGGCCGGTTTCGATATGACCTTGTTGCATTCGCGGCGTTGATGGTCGGCGTAGTTCTGGGCGTTGTGCCCGTCGATAATGCATTTGCAGGGTTCGGGCACCCTGCCACCATCATCGTTGCACTGGTCCTTGTGGTTTCAGCCGGGCTGGTCAGATCCGGTGCAGTGTTCCTGATCACCCGCACGCTGGTCGATGCCTCTCGCGGACTGGGAGCACACATAGCCCTTATGGGCGGGATCGGTGCTGTGCTGTCGGCATTCATGAACAACGTTGCTGCCTTGGCGCTGTTGATGCCCGTCGACATCCAAACCGCGCGTAAAGCGGGACGTTCGGTGGGCCTGACGCTAATGCCGTTAAGCTTTGCGACCATTCTGGGTGGCATGGCGACCCTGATCGGAACCCCACCCAATATCATCATCGCGTCGATCCGGGCAGAGACACTGGGTGAGCCGTTTCGCATGTTCGATTTCGCCCCGGTCGGTGGCTTAGCTGCGATTGCCGGGCTGGCTTTTGTCTCTCTGATCGGATGGCGGCTGATCCCAAACCGTGGTCCACAAACGGAAACCTCCGAGGTTCTGGCCGAATACATCGCGGAATTGACGCTGCCGCAGGAGTCCCCGCATATCGGCAAACGTGTCAGTGAACTTTATGAGGCGGCCGAAAAGTCTGACGTGGCCATCATCGGGTTGATCCGGGACGGCAAACGTCGCTATGGCCGGTCGGCCCACGCAACGCTGAAAGAAGGCGACGCGCTGGTTCTTGAGGCTCGCCCGGAAGCGCTGGATGAGTTTAGGGCGGCGCTGAATCTGGATTTTTCCGATACGCGCAGACAGGAATTGTTAACCGCCGATGGAGATGGGCTTGAGGTGATCGAGGTGGTAGTGCCCGAAAACGCCCGCATCACTGGGCGCACGGCGCAGGGGCTGGGCCTTGCCTGGCGCCAAAGCACGGTGCTTATGGGCATGTCACGACAGGGCCAGCGGATCACCGAACAAGTCCGCAAGACCGAGGTTGAAGCTGGCGACATCCTGTTATTGCTCTGCCCCCGCGACCGTAGTGCAGACGTTACCGAATGGCTTGGCTGTTTGCCACTGGCACAGCGCGGCTTGAACGTCACCGCCAACAATAAGGCCTGGCTGGCCATTGGGCTTTTCGCCGCTGCTGTGCTGGCGGCAAGCATCGGGCTGATCTACCTGCCCGTGGCGCTGGGGCTGGTTGTGATTGGCTACGTGCTGACCAAAATCATGCCGATCTCCGACCTGTATAATCACATCGAATGGCCGGTTGTGGTTTTGCTGGGATCGATGATCCCATTGGGCAGCGCGCTGGAGACATCCGGCGGGACCGAGCTTATTGCGAACGCACTGATCCAGTTGACCGATGGGCTGCCGGCTTGGGCCATTCTGACCGTGCTGATGGTTGTCACCATGACGTTGTCTGACGTTCTGAACAATACGGCCACGGCAATTGTGGCCGCACCAGTGGGGATCCAAATGGCAAGGGCTTTGGATGTGTCGCCTGACCCGTTCCTGATGACTGTCGCAGTGGCGGCCTCGGCAGCCTTCCTCACACCAATCGGGCATAAGAATAACACGCTTGTGCTGGGTCCGGGTGGGTATCGGTTCGGTGATTATTGGCGCATGGGGCTGCCCCTGGAAGTTTTGATCATCTGTGTGTCGGTCCCTGCCATCCTTGTGTTCTGGCCGCTCTGAAGGATAAAGGCAGCGGATGAAACGTTTTTTGATCTTGCAGCTGCGCCCGGAAACCGATGCCTCGGATGCCGAGTATGCCTCGATCCTGGACAAAACCGGTTTGGTGCCAGACCAGACCCATCGCATCCGGTTGGATTGCGAGGATTTGCTCGAAGGACTGGATGTCACCGACTATGCAGGCGTCATAGTTGGTGGCGGCCCCGGGTGCGTCAGCGATGACCCGGCGACAAAAACCCAATTGGATGCAAAGATCGAAAACACCATCATGGGCCTGATGCCCCAGATCACGCAGCGGGATCATCCTTTCATGGGCTGCTGTTATGGCCTGGGCATATTGGCGGCACATTTGGGTGGAGAGGTTAGCAAGGAACAATTCGGTGAACCTGTCGGCCCGTCGACCTGTCGCCTGACCGGCGACGGCGAGGATGATCCATTGACCGCGGGGCTGGCACCAGAATTCGACGCCTTTGTAGGTCATAAAGAGGCTGTTCAGGCTCTGCCCGATGGGTGCGTGCATCTGTTGGCTTCGGACACCTGCCCCATTCAAATGATCCGCTGGGGACAGAATGTCTATGCCACCCAATTCCACCCCGAGGCAGACGCTGAAGACTTTGAACAGCGCATCAACATCTATAAGCACCACGGCTATTTCCCACCCGGGGACGCCCAGCGACTGATCGACACCTGTAAGGCGGCGGATGTCACCCAGCCCGGCGAAATCCTGCGTCGGTTTGCCGAACGGTACACCTGACCCAACGGAGCGGTTGCCGGTTGGGTCCCTGCTCGACTAGGTTGATCTGACACGACTTTGGGAGGGGTTGTTCTTGGATCTACTTATTAGCGTCGGCCTGCCGATTTCTCTGGCCATCATCATGTTGTCCCTGGGCATTGGACTAGAGATTGCGGATTTTCGGCGGGTCATCAGCCGTCGTTACCCCTTCGCCATCGGTGCATTGTGTCAGGTCGTATTGCTACCCGTCGCTGCATTTGCGACCGTCAAACTGTTTGGCCTTCCGCCAGAAATCGCAGTGGGGTTCATGCTGCTGAGCTTTTGCCCCGGCGGGGTGACCAGCAATATCCTGTCTAAACTTGCCAAGGCGGATGTTGCTTTGTCGGTCAGCCTGACAGCGGTGATTAGTCTGCTTTCGATCCTGACTGTTCCAATCCTTGCCGCGTGGTCGATCAATCACTTCCTGGGGGAAGATGCGCCAGAGGTTTCGATCAGCGGGCTGGCAGTTGCGATGTTCCTGATCACCACCCTGCCTGTGGCAATTGGCGTGAGCGTTCGTCATTTCGCCGCCACCTTTGCCCAAAAGATCGATGCCCCACTTTCAAGACTGGCCACCGCGCTGTTCGTTCTGATTGTCCTGGCCGCGCTGGCTGGGAACTGGCAGCTGTTTGTTGATAATCTTGGCGTCATGGGCGCCGGATTGATCTCCCTGAACGTTGCCTTGTTGCTGATCGGATTGGGACTGGCGCGCGCGGCAAGTTTATCTTGGAATGAAAGCAAGACGATCTCAATCGAAACGGGCATTCAGAACTCTACTTTGGGCATTACGCTGGCCGCACTGATCACCGGAACGGAAAGCGGGTTCAGCCCCCTGGCCCTGCCCTCGGCCGTTTACGGGATAACAATGTACGCCGTGGCGATTCCGTTCCTGGCCTGGTTCCGCAATCGCTGAAAGGACATTTAATGAGCAATAACAGTGCAGATGCAATTGTCGTCGGTGGCGGCCTGGCCGGTTTGGCGGCCGCAGCAGAATTGGGGGACCGGGGCAAGAAGGTAATCATCGTCGATCAGGAGCCCGAGCATTTTCTGGGCGGTCAGGCGTTCTGGAGCCTGGGTGGGTTGTTCATGGTCGACACACCAGAACAACGCAGAATGGGCATCAAAGACAGTCACGATCTTGCTCTTCGTGATTGGATGGGCAGCGCGCAATTTGATCGGGAGGATGACAAGTGGCCCCAGAGATGGGCTGAAGCATATGTTGAATTCGCAGCTGGTGAGATGCGCCCGTGGCTGCATGAGATGGGCGTGCGCTGGTTTCCGGTTGTTGGTTGGGCTGAGCGCGGCGGATCTTATGCCAACGGGCATGGAAACTCGGTCCCGCGTTTTCACATCACCTGGGGCACTGGACCGGGAATTCTCGAGCATTTCATTCGCCGGGTGCAGGAACATGTCAGCGCGGGTTTGATCCAGATAAAGTTCCGCCATCAGGTCAGCCACCTCATCGTACAGAATGGCACTGCCAAGGGGGTCTCGGGTGAGGTTTTGGCCGATGACGCCGCCCAGCGCGGTGAAAAGACCAACCGCGACGAGGTCGGAGAGTTCGAAGTCTACGCCCCGTCGATCATCGTCACGTCAGGTGGGATTGGCGGCAATTTTGAAATGGTGCGCAAAAACTGGCCACGCGACCGGTTGGGCGCGCCACCCAAGGACATGGTGGCGGGCGTTCCCTTCCACGTAGATGGCCGAATGATCCCGATCAGTGAAAAGGCGGGCGGCCATGTGATCAATGGCGACCGGATGTGGCATTATACCGAGGGCGTCAAAAACTGGGATCCGATCTGGCCCGACCATGGCATTCGTATCCTGCCCGGGCCAAGCTCGATGTGGTTTGACGCAACAGGCAAGCGACTGGAGCCGCCCTGCCTGCCGGGGTTTGACACACTCGGGACCCTGCGGGAGATCCTCAAAACGGGCTATGAATACAGCTGGTTTGTCCTGACCCAGAAAGTGATCAAGAAAGAATTCGCTTTGTCGGGGTCGGAACAAAATCCGGACTTTACATCGGGCAGTTGGAAAGAGGTTATCCGCCAACGCATACTCTCAGGCTCCAAAGCGACGGCCCCGGTCGAGGCTTTCAAGGAGAAGGGTGAAGATTTCGTAGTGGCGAACACACTGACTGAACTTGTCGGTGGTATGAACCAACTTGGCGGTGGCCTGATCGACGAAAGCCATTTGCGCGCCCAGATCGAGGCCAGGGATTCTCAGGTCGACAATCCGTTTTCCAAAGATGCGCAGATGATGGCGATCCTTGCCGCGCGAAACTATCGTGGCGACAAGCTGATCCGCACCGCGAAACCCCACAAATTCCTGGATCCGTCCAACGGGCCGCTGATCGCGGTGAAACTGCATGTTTTGACGCGCAAGACGCTTGGCGGTCTGCAAACCAACCTCGACAGTCAGATGATCGGCGCCGACGGGAAGGTCGTACCAGGCCTGTTCGCAGCGGGCGAAGTCGCGGGCTTCGGCGGCGGTGGCTATCACGGCTACAATGCGCTGGAGGGGACATTCCTGGGCGGTTGCATTTTCTCGGGACGCAATGCGGGACGATCACGGGCTGTTGCCTGACATGTGCTACTGCTTGCGTGAAAACTCAACGACCGGCTCGCCATTGGCATCCAACAGAGCCAGCGCATTTCCCTGCGCTGCATAGGTGGTGACGCGCTGCAACCCTTTAAAGAACTGCCGTTCAACCTCGTCCAGTGGCGATGGGCAGGCCATTAGGGTCGCGGCCATGTTTTCCGGGAACTCGATCCGATTGCCCGAAATCTCGGCCGTACCGCTAAAGCGATTGCAGCCTCCGGACCCGGAAAACGCGCCGCCTGACACAAATGAAAGCTCAGGGCGGCGATCCGTTTCAATCGGCGCGCCATCCAACAAAACAGCAGTCCAATCTGTGTTTTCCAGCACAGCATCCTGTTGGGCCTGAACCAAAATCAGGTCAGCGGAGTTCGCCGCCCCGTTCGTGAGCACCGGATAAGCCGTATCCGTGGTGAACAGCAGGTTTTGACCCTGCGTGATCGAAGCCCTGACGACGTAGCTGTGATTGTCCTGTATCAATGTGTCGTCATAGGTCAGTTCAAACCCGACAGGCACGCCACCGATCGCATATCGTTGTGCTGAAAGAGTTAAGGCAGGTGCGTCGGCCATCGATACATCCTGAAGCTCAACAAACAAAGTCGCGTCAGGTGGAACGGCGATCCGCTCGCGGTAGGTGGCCGACCCTTCGACCGTTCCGGCAAAGGTCGCGCTGGCGAGCGTGGCCAGAATTGCGACGCTGGCCAGTATTGAATGACAGGTTCCGAGCATGTTCAAATCTCCTCAGGCAATCACATCTAAAAGATCGTGCCTGATCGAGCTTATACAAGACGTTCACCAACCCAGCGGCAGGTCTGTGCCGAACTTACAAAGGCCAGATCAGTGGGATCAGCAACGAAGCCAGCAACCCAACACTCAGGTTCAGTGGAATTCCAACCTTCATGAAATCGGTGAACCTGTAGCCACCGGGTCCGTAGACCATCATGTTGGTCTGGTACCCTATTGGTGTGGCGAACGAGGCAGACGCAGCCACCATCACCGCCACCACCAATGGTCGCGGATCAATGCCGACAGCTTGGGCCAACCCGATCGCAATTGGTGTGACCACAACAGCAACAGCATTGTTGGAAACCAGTTCGGTCAAGACTGACGTCAGCAGATAAACGGCCCAGATGATCAGGAACGGCGGCAGGGTGCTCAGACCTGGTGCGATGGCCTCGACGATCAATGACACAGCGCCGGAACTGTCCAAAGCCGCACCAATTGCCAGCATTGAAAAGATGAGGGCAAGCAGGCGCCCCTCGACAAACGAAAAAGCCTCGTCCGCGTCAATGCAGCGGGTCAAAAGAACCACGGCAACAGCCGAAATCGACAGCAGCAGGATCGGCGCCACGCCCAGCGCCGCCAATGCGACAATTCCAAAAAGCGCGGCAATAGCGATAGGGGCATGGCTGCGCCGGAACGCCCGTGCCGAAGGTTGGGTCACGTCGACCATGTCCATGTCGGCGGCCAGCTTTTGAATATCCGCCGGCGATCCTTCCAACAGCAAAGTGTCCCCGACCCGGACGACCAGATCCTCCAACTGACGACCAATATTTTGATTGCGGCGATGAACGGCTAGTACGTAGACACCGTACCGGCGCCGCAGTCGCATGGCGCCCAAAGTACGGCCCACCATGCGGCAACCGGGCGTTATCAGAACTTCAACCGTTTTGGTTTCCACCGCGGAGACCTGATCGACCCGTTTCAGTTCCTTGTTGCTCTGAAGGCTTAACAACTCGGTCATCTGGGTACGCAATACCACCCGGTCTCCCAATTGCAGTGCAACACCTTTTAGGTTGCGCCGCAGGGATTCATCCCCCCGGATGACGTCGATCAGGCGAACGCCGGGACGTTTGAACAGTTGCACGCCCGTGACCTCCCGGCCAATCAGGTTGCTTTCTGGTGGGATGACCGCCTCGGTGAAAAACTTCATCTTTGACCGATCGCTGAGCATCGATGCCATACTGTCACGCTCGGGCAGCAACCGCGGCGCGATGAACCGTAGGTAAAACATGCCGTAAATCACCAGGGCGATGCCCAGCGGCGTGACCTCGAAGATCGTGAATGGTGTCATGCCCTGTGACCGGGCCACACCGTCCACCAGCAGGTTGGTTGACGTGCCGATCAGTGTCAGGGTTCCCCCCAGAATGGCTGCATAGCTGAGCGGGATCAGCAGTTTCGAGGCCGGAACATTCAATGTCCGCGCGATTTGAATGAAAACCGGGATCATCACAACCACGACCGGCGTGTTTGACACCACGGCCGAGGCCAGAATCACAAAGCCCATCAGCAATGCGATGGCGATCTTTGGGGACACCTGCGCCTGTCTCTGGGCCACTGATGTGAAAGCATCCAGCGCGCCGGTCCTCACCAAAGCGCCCATGATGATAAACATCGCGGCAATCGTCCAAGGGGCTGGATTAGACAGAACGATCAACGCGTTCTGGTAAGGGAGTATCCCGGTAACCAGCATCAGAGCCACGCCACCGATGGCCACAACCTCGGTCGGATAGACCTCGCGCAGGAACATGACGAACATACCCGCAACAATCATGAGCGCAAGAATCGCGCTGCCTGTGTCTGTCAGTGAAAGGAATTGCATTCGTGGTATTCTATCTGAACCCTGGCCCAAGCGCCTGACCAACAGTTTCACGCATTGCGTGCAACAGGGCAAGCCCGACGTCTCTTTTAGGGGCCTGCCTGTTCCAGACGTCCACCCACACGCACCATGCGCACCGACTTGGCCTGACCGGTGCGGTCGTCGGTGTCTACGAACACGCCGCTTAAGGTGGCCTCGCCATTGGCCGGGATAAACCGCGTCTTGGGCATGCCGGTGATGAACCGACGCAGCGGTTCCTGTTTGTCCATACCGATCACCGAGTCGTAGTCACCGCACATACCGGCATCGGTCAGATACCCTGTTCCTTGGGGCAGAACTTGAGAATCCGCCGTGGGGATATGCGTGTGTGTTCCCACGACAAGGCTGGCACGCCCATCGCAATAATGGCCCATCGCCATTTTTTCCGAGGTCGCCTCGCAGTGCATATCGACGATGATCGCCTGCGCTTGCCCGCCACGCGGGTGGGATTTCAGGATAGGTTCGATGGCCGAGAACGGATCATCGAAGGGGCGCTTCATGAACACCTGCCCCAGCACCTGAACCACCAGCACCTTACGACCTCCGGGCGCTGTGAACAGCCGATGCCCCCGTCCGGGCGCTCCCTTAGCAAAATTCACCGGGCGCACGATACGCTGTTCTTTCTCAATGAATTGCAGCATGTCTTTCTGGTCAAAAGCATGATCGCCTAAGGTTACGCAATCAGCCCCGGCATCCAACAGCAGCTTGGCGTGATCACCGGTCAGGCCCATCCCGTTCGAGGCGTTTTCACCGTTGACCACAACGAAATCCAGACGCCACTCGTCGCGAAGACGCCGCAAGTGCGCTTGAATGGCCGCGCGTCCAGCACGACCCATGACATCACCCAGAAACAAAATTCTCATATTCCGGGTCGTAGGGGCTGCGCACGGCAATAACAAGGCGGAACCGTGCAAATTACGGGCCTCGGCGCAGTCTTGCAATCACATGCGAAGATGCCAATCTGAAACGCAGCAATTTTGTTCACGGAGAATTTCATGAAACCCCTTGCCGTAACCGCGATCGCCGCTTTTGCCACCACAGGTGCCTGGGCGCAGGCGACGACTAAGACAACGATGGCCAACCCCGCCGCCACGTTTTGCGTCGAAAACGATGGAGAGTATCAGATTCGAAAAAACTCAGACGGCAGCGAGTACGGTGTCTGCATCCTGAAAGACGGCACCGAGGTCGATGCCTGGGACTACCTGCGCAGCCATTTCGAAAACCAATAGGGTTAGAAAGTAAGCACTCGGCTTTCTGTGACAACCATGTTCAGCGGCTGATCCGTTGGCTCAAGCGGTAGGTTTTCGGCCTCTTGAGCGTCGAAGGCAAAGCCAATGGCCAGAGTAGAGCGTTTGGTGCGCAGACCTTCCAATGTACGATCATAGAAGCCGCCACCATAGCCCAGCCTGCCGCCTTGCGCGTCAAATGCAACCAGCGGCACGATCAGAATTTCAGGATCGAAGTAATCATCAACTTCAGGTATTTTCGCCCCGAAGGGACCGTCCTTCAGTATGCCTTCGGGCGACCAGCGGGAAAACTTCAGCGGCTGTCCGGCCGCCTGAATCACTGGTACACCCACGGGCCCATAGGCTATGGCCTCGGACATAGCCGGTAGCGGATCAATTTCGGTCCTGATGGGCATGTATCCTGACAACGGCACACCCCGGTATCCGGCCAGAACTTCGGATAAACGTCCCGCTGCGCCCGCTGGGCGCGTGTCGAAAGCTCCTTTGCGGCGGGCAAACGCCACCTTGCGTGCGACGGCTTTGATTTCGGTCAGATCGGTCACAAAAGCACCACGCTGGCAAGTCCCAAGAAGATGAAGAACCCCATGACATCGGTGGTCGTGGTCACGAAGGTTCCAGACGCCAGCGCCGGGTCAACACCCAAACGGTCCAGCACCACAGGTACTACCGTACCGGCAAAACCCGCGATGATCATGTTCACGACCAAAGCCGACCCAATCACGACCCCCAACAACGGAGAGCCAAACCAAAGCATTCCGACAGTCCCAAGAACGATGGCAAAACACAGCCCGTTCAGCATGCCCACCAGAAGCTCGCGCCGGATCACCCGCATGACGTTCGCGCCCGTCAGATCGCGCGTGGCCAAGGCACGCACTGCGACTGTCAAGGATTGCGTGCCCGCATTCCCGCCCATCGACGCCACGATTGGCATCAAAATGGCCAGTGCGACCAGTTGATCAATCGCTGCTTCAAATTGCGAGATCACCAGCGACGCACAAATGGATGTGCACAGGTTAACCGCCAACCAAGGTAGACGCCGCCGACTGGTGGCAGCAACGCTGTCAGACAGAGAGCTTTCGTTGCTGACACCCGCGAGGCGCAAGATGTCTTCTTCGTGCTCCTCATCCAGAACAACCATCGCGTCGTCGATCGTGATTACGCCAACCAGGCGGCCATCCGCATCTACCACAGGGGCCGAGATCAGGTGGTACTGGTTGAAGGCATAGGCCACATCCTCTTCGTCCTGATCGACGGGGATGGTGTGAAATTCCTCTTCTGCGATATCGTGCAGGGGCACTTCGCGCCGCGTGGCCATCAGCATGCCTAAGGTCACTTGGGCGACGGGTTTCAGCCGCGGGTCCACCAGAACAATATGGTAGAACTGGTCAGGCAGGTCATCATTGGCGCGCATGAAGTCAATGGCTTGTCCAACCGACCAATACTCGGGCGCCATAACCACTTCGCGCTGCATAAGACGACCGGCAGAATTTTCGGGATAGGCCAGCGCCTGTTCCGCGGCAACCCGTTCGGAATCCTCAAGCGCATCCAGAATCGTTTCTTGCTGCGGTTCCTCAAGATCTTCCAGCAGGTCAACGACATCATCGCTTTCCATGTCCCGAACCGCCTCGGCCAGAACATCCGGGTTAAGGACATTGATGATTTCTTCGCGAACGGCTTCATCCAGTTCTGACAGGATGTCCCCGTCAAAATCCTTGTCATACAATCGGATCAAACGAGCCCGATCGTATGGGTTGATCTGTTCAAGAAGGTCGGCGATGTCGGCCGGGTGCAACGGCTCCATCAGCTCGATCAGCTTGTCGCGATCTTCCACGTCCAAGGTGTACAGAATGGTCGCCACGGTCTTGCGATCCAGCGCATAGACGTCTTCGTCCCGGGGCTGATCAGGTTTGGCTTCGTCAATGCCTGTCGTCATGCGCTGCCCCTCTTTCACGGCGATTGGCCCTTAAATAGAAGAAGCAGCTACCGGAAAACAATGACAATGCTCAGATTTACCCGCATCTTTCCCCCGCTTATGCTGCAGAGCGGTCCAAAACACTTGGAGATTAGGGCAAATGGCGCACAAGACGCTTTTGAAAGGGCGGGTATTGAGTTTTGACGGATCACCCTTCGAGGGTGAGCCGACCGATGCAATCCGCCTTAACGAAGCAGTTTTGGTTCAGGACGGGCACATTGCGGAACTCGGGACAGCTGACAGTCTGATCCGGTCGTATCCCGAGGCCGAGGTCAGAGATCATGGTGACCACCTGATCATGGCCGGTTTCGTCGACCCCCACGTGCACTATCCGCAAACCGCCATGATCGCCAGCTGGGGCAAGCGCCTGATCGACTGGTTGAACACTTACACCTTCCCAGAAGAGATGAAATTCGGCGATATCGACTATGCAAAGGAAGTTGCCAATCGCTATCTCGACCTCACAACGGCACATGGCACGACGACGATGTGCAGTTTTTGCACGATTCATCCCGAGAGCGTTGACGCATTCTTTGGTGCCGCGCAAGAACGCGGGCAACGCGTTGTGGCTGGAAAAACCTGTATGGATCGCAATGCGCCCGACGGGCTACGCGATTCCGCACAAACGGCCTATGACCAGTCCGCAGCCCTGCTGGAGAAATGGCACGGTGTTGACCGCCTGTCCTACGCGATCACGCCACGGTTTTCGCCGACATCCACACCGGAACAACTGGAAGCCATGGGTGCCCTTTGGGCAGAGCATCCGCATTGCCTGATGCAAACGCATCTGAGCGAACAGACCGACGAGATTGAATGGGTCCGATCCTTGTTCCCGGATGCACGTGATTACCTGGACACGTATGAGAAATTCGGTCTTTTGGGTCAGAACGGTGTCTACGGCCATGTCATCCATTTGGAAGACCGCGAACGCCATCGGCTGCGCGAGGTAGACGCCGCGCTGGTCCATTGTCCGACATCGAACACATTCATCGGTTCTGGCCTCTTTGACATGAACGGACTGATTGCCGAAGGTCATCGGATCGGTCTGGCCACTGATACCGGCGGCGGGTCAAGCTTTTCGATGTTGCGTACAATGGCGTCTGCCTATGAAGTCGGCCAGTTGCGCGGGCGCCCGCTGCACCCGGCCCAACTGCTTTGGCTGGGAACAGTCGGATCCGCCCGAACTTTGCGGATGGGCGCGAGCATAGGCAACATCGTTCCGGGGATGGAGGCGGATCTGGTCGTGCTGGACTTGGCTTCGACCCCTGCCATTGCACAGCGCGAAGCCCACGCCAATGACATTTGGGAAGCTGTTTTCCCGACCATCATGATGGGCGATGACCGGGCAGTATCCGAGGTTTGGATCGGCGGGAAACGGGCCGCCTAGTCCCGCAGCGCCCGCGCAAGGGTATTCTGACGCTCGATGATCCTTGGCAGATCGATGGTTGTCAGATGTCCGTCGCGAACAATCTGGCGCCCTTCGACAAACAGGTGGCGAACGCGCGTCGGACCTGCCAAAAGCAAAGCGGCAGGGTCCCAGCTGCCTGCGCTTTCAACGCAGCGCGTATCCCAAACCGCGATATCAGCGCGTTTGCCGGGCATCAGGCGACCGCAATCGGGGCGACCGAGCACATCTGCGCCACCTCGTGTCGCGATCTCAAGGGCTTCGCGGGCCGACATGGCATCCGCCCCGTTCGCGACGCGCTGCAACAACATGGCCTGTCGCGCCTCAGCCATCAGGTTGGCGATGTCATTGCTGGCAGAACCGTCGACACCAAGGCCAACCTGCACGCCGCAGTCCCGCATGGCTCGCACCGGGGCGATACCTGACCCCAAACGACAATTCGAACAGGGGCAATGGGCAACACCGGTTCTGGTCCTGGCAAACAGATCAATTTCAGCCCCATCCAGCTTGACGCAATGTGCGTGCCAGACATCCTGACCCGTCCACCCCAGATCTTCGGCATACTGGCCCGGACGACAGCCAAATTGAGCCTTGGAATAGGCGATATCTTCGTCGTTCTCGGCCAGATGTGTGTGCAACATCACGCCTTTGTCCCGCGCCAGCAACGCCGTGTCCCGCATCAAGTCGCGACTAACCGAGAACGGCGAACAGGGTGCCAGCCCCACGCGGCACATGGACCCTTCACGAGGATCATGAAACGCGTCCACAACACGAATCATGTCGTTCAGGATATCACTTTCGGCTTCGGCCAGACTGTCTGGAGGAAGACCACCGTCGCTTTCTCCAATACTCATCGCGCCGCGTGTGGGATGAAACCTTAGGCCCAGCTCGGAAGCAGCCGCAATGGTATCCTCTAATCGTGACCCATTTGGGTACAGATATAGATGGTCCGAACTGAGCGTGCATCCGGACAAGGCAAGTTCCGCCAACCCGATCTGAGCCGACGTAAACATCTCATCCGGGCCGAACCGCGCCCATATCGGATAGAGGGTCTGCAGCCATCCAAACAGCAACGTGTCCTGTCCCCCGGGGACAGCTCGGGTCAGTGTTTGATAAAGATGGTGATGGGTATTCACCAGACCTGGTGTCACAACACAGCCTGACGCATCATGGACCTCGCCGTTCGTCGCCAATCCGTGACCGATCTGAACGATCTGGCCGCTGTCAATCAAGATGTCTGCACCGGACAATTCGCGCCGTTTGTCGTCCATTGTTAAAACGGAATCAGCGTTTTTGATCAGAAATTCGGTCATATGGGCCCTCCTGCATATGCCCGTCTCATGCAAGGAGTGCGAAAGCTGGTGGAAAACGGGCGCAAGAACCAGCTTGGACTGATGTACCTGCCTACAGGCGCTACGGCAACAGAATTCAGTAGCGGCGCAAGATCTCCAGCGCGGCAGCGTGAATCTCGGGGTTGGCCGCTGCCAATACCCGACCGCCATTATGTGCCGGGCCACCTTGCCAGTCTGTTACGATCCCGCCCGCCGCATGAATGACTGCAATAGGTGCCTGAATATCATAGGCGTTCAAACCGGCCTCGATCACCAGGTCTGCCTGACCCGCCGCAACCAGTGCATAGGCGTAACAATCCATTCCGTATCGCGTCAGTTGAACCTGTTCGGCGACGGAGCGAAACCCTGCAGCCTCTTCCGATGTGCCAACCTCCGGAAAAGTCGTAAACAACATCGCTTGATCTAAGGCCTTGGTCGCACGCGTTTTCAGTGCGCTGGTGCCCAACGGACCGGTGACCTGCGCGATCTCTGGCGTGCCGACAAAACGCTCGCCGATATAGGGCTGATCAATCACACCCAAAACTGGCCCGTCCCGAGTGCTAAGTGCAATCAAGACACCCCAAGTCGGTGTGCCGCTGATAAATCCACGGGTTCCGTCAATTGGGTCTAAAACCCAGGTACGTCCGCTGACGCCTTCGGTGTGACCGAATTCTTCGCCAAAAATACCGTCATCGGGGCAATGACGGGACAGCACGTCTCGCATCGCCTTCTCTGCCGCACGATCCGCAATCGTTACCGGATCAAAGCCTTCGGCCAGTTTGTTGGATGTTTCGAGATTTCCTTGCCGGAAATACGGAAGAATGGCCGCGCGTGCTGCGTCGGCCATTTCCTCGGCAACTTCTATATCACTTACCTGGGTCGTTCGCATGCAGCAGAGGTGCGATTAACGCCCCAGATAGTCAAGCGGGATTTATCAGGCGACGTCGCTTAAAACGCGAGCCAACTCGAACAGACGACGGCGCTGGTTTTCCGGGATCGCATAGTAAGAGCGCACCAAATCCAGAGCTTCTTTGTCACCCATCAAGTCCACAGGAACGGACTTTTTGTCTGCCTCGTCCTTTTGGGTTTCTTCCAAACCCTCAAAAAAGAAGCTGACCGGTACATCCAATGTCTCGGCGATGTCCCAAAGGCGAGACGCGCTGATTCGATTGGCACCCGTTTCGTATTTCTGAATCTGTTGAAACTTAATACCAACCTGCTGCGCCAACTGCTGTTGGGTCATCCCAATCAGCCAGCGGCGATGCCGAACGCGCTTGCCCACATGGACATCGACGTGATGAGTCATTGGTATTCTCCTCTACTACACAAACATCTGAAAGGGATCGCGCGACGACCGTGATCGCATCATTAGCGTGCCAGTCTTAAGCACTCACTAATCCGGATCGTGCCTTCCCCCGAAACAGCACTAGGCGCCTATATTGCTGCTTTTTGACTTTTTTTCAAGCTGGTTGAGTCATCAACACCGCACAGTGGTTTATGGTTGTGTCGTTTTGAGACACAATCACTTCAAATCGCACCTGTCGTTGCCGACTCAGTTCGCCTATGCGTTTCACTTTGCCGCAAGGGTCAAGTTATTGACAATGTTGGCTCAGCGCGAACGTATATGCGAAAAGCACCGAAGGGTTCTCTATGCTGGCTTATCGCATTCAATCTAATGGGTCCGCGGCCCAACTGTGCCATGTGGACATTCCCGCCCCTAAGGCAGGTCAGGTCAGGATTGCGATCAAGGCCTGTGGACTGAATTTTGCTGACCTCTTGATGCAGAAGGGCACGTATCAAGATACGCCTGAGCCTCCGTTCACGTTGGGCATGGAAATTGCCGGAGTGGTGGCCGCCGTTGGTGCCGGGGTCTCACACCTGAAATGCGGGGACCGGGTCGCAGTCTATTCCGGTCAGGATGGGTTGGCAGAATACGGCGTCTTCGATGCTGATCGTGCAATTGCCTTGCCCTCGTCCACCAGCTTTGAAGATGCCGCAGCTATTCAGATCGCTTATGGCACCAGCCATATCGCGCTGGATCACCGGGCCAGATTGCAACCGGGCGAGACGCTGCTTGTCACTGGCGCCGCCGGTGGCGTCGGCCTCACCGCAGTGGAAATCGGAAAACTGATGGGCGCCACCGTGATCGCGCAGGCACGCGGCGAAGACAAGCTGGCCGTTGCCCAGACCGCCGGGGCAGATCATCTAATAGACGCGTCCGAAAACCTGCGCGACAGGGTCAGGGCGTTGGGCGGGGCGGATGTTGTTTATGACGCCATCGGCGGTGACGTGTTCAAAGCCGCGTTTCGCGCCACAAATCCCGAGGGGCGTTTGCTGCCGATTGGGTTTGCCGGCGGGGACGTCCCGCAGATCCCTGCCAATCACCTCTTGGTCAAGAACTTGACGGTGATCGGCTTTTACATCGGCGGCTATCTGAGATTCCGCCCCGAGATCGTGCGCGACAGTTTCAATACCCTGTTCCGGTGGCACGCAGAGGGAAGGATTAAACCGCACATGAGCCATGTCCTGCCTTTGCAGGACGTGGCAAACGGTATGCGGTTGCTTAGAGAGCGGAAATCGACAGGAAAGATTGTTATCAAACCCTGAACACGTCTATCCGGCTACGGCCCTTAACGGGCTGCCACCCAGCATGCGGAAATTCTGCCGCACTAAGGCAGCTAGCGCCTCGACCACCGGGTCACGACCAGCTTCGCCACCGTATAAATTGATCATGTGTGCGGGCAGTTCAGGCAAGACACCCCCTGTGTCTATCTGCTCCAGGTGTGCAGCCTCTGTGCCATCCAACATCGCGTGTACCGCTAGATCCGCGCTGACAGTGGCTTCTATCGTACGGTCGTTTTCAGTCTCGACTGAAAGCTCCCAAGGAATTCCGGCGGCATCCAGTGCGGAAATCACCTGCGGTCTGAACAGGCAGCGCCGCCCCAGCGCCAAAGGCAGCGGCCGTTTGCGCCAGGCTGACCCGCCCGGGGCACCGATCCAGCGCAACGGCAGCTCAGCAATTGTCTCAGCCCCATCGGCAATTGACGGTTCGGTCGTCAGGATCACATCGCATTCGCCGCGCTTGTACATGTCCTTCAACTGCAGTGAATAGGACGAAACCAGCTGCACCCTGACCCGTGGGAAGTCCGCGTTGAAGCGCTGTAGAACACGCGGAATAGCCGGATAGACAATATCATGCGGCACTCCGAGGATGACCTCGCCTTCAAACGCCTGATCGGTAAGTTTGGAAATCACCTCATCATTCAGTGCGGTCATCCGACGGGCATAGGCCAACAACTGTTCCCCAGACGCGGTCAGAGCAATTGTTCGTCCGCTGCGATCCAGCAATTCAAGGCCCAGCAGTTCCTCCAGACGCTTAAGTTGCATCGAAACCGCTGATTGCGTCAGGTGCAAAAACCCGGCTGCCCGAGTGACGCCGCCTTGATCCGCCACCGCCACGAAAGATCGCAGTGTGGTTATGTCCAGATTTCGCATCTTCACGATTCCTTATGGGTTACATCATAAATATTCGTTTTCAATATATGTCATACTCCCCCATATCAATCAAGGAAGTTGATGGAACTCATCATATCCATCGCAAACCGCAGAAAGGACAATAAGTATGACCCAAGTTGCAATTCATCGCCCGTGCAAGCCCGCTAAGCGATCTGTTCTTGGCATGATCACAAACGCAATGTCCCTGAAGCGCCAGCGCAGCAGTTTGGCTCAGCTGGATGACCGCGCCCTGAAAGACATCGGAGTGACTCGGAGCGAGGCCAATATAGAAGCCAGCCGTTACATATGGGACGCACCGGATTTCTGGCAGAAATGACGAAAAATCAGCATTGTAGTGCAATAATGGCGGTCCGCTGCGGTGGATCGCCATTTTTGTTGCGCGTTTTAGTCGGTTTTATGCGGTAAACTCTTGAAACACAGCCTGTAGTTGCCGATATTTGCAGAGAAAGCGCTCTGCATCGGTGGGGCGAACAAGAAGTATGTTTAGGGAGACCCTTTGATGGCACAATTCGACACGATCCGGACGGCATCCGGCGCGCGCGCCGCCGAGATCGATGAGGGCCTGCGCGCCCATATGAATAAAGTCTACGGCACAATGTCCGTAGGTATGCTGATCACGTTTGCTGTGGCCTGGGCTGTTGGATCCAGCCCGCAACTACTGTCCGTGTTTCGTGACCCGGTCACGCTGAGCCCCAACATTCTGGGCTGGATCGTGATGTTTGCTCCGTTGGCAATGGTGTTCGGCTTTGGAGCCGCAATCAACCGCCTGTCTGCTGCCGGTGCGCAGTTGTTCTTCTATGTCTTTGCTGGGGTCATGGGCCTGTCGCTAAGCTGGATTTTCGTCGCCTTCACCGGCGTCTCAATCGCTCAGGTGTTTCTGGTGACGTCCATCGCCTTTGCGGGCTTGTCGCTGTACGGCTATGTCACCAAAAAGGATCTGTCCGGAATGGGCACGTTCTTGATGATGGGCGTGATCGGTCTGGTCGTTGCCATGGTGATCAACCTGTTCTTGCAGTCGCCTGCGATTATGTTTGCAGTCTCCATTCTGGGTGTGCTGATCTTTGCCGGTCTGACCGCCTATGACACGCAAAAGATCAAGACCACCTATTTGCAGATGGCACATGCCGGTGATCAGGAATGGTTGGGCAAAGCCGCCATCATGGGCGCACTGAACCTGTACCTGGACTTTATCAACATGTTCATGTTCCTGCTGCAGTTGTTCGGAAGCCGCGAATAACAAACCGGAAAGTACAATTGTCAAAGGGCGGGTCCGAACGACCCGCCCTTTTTCTTTTGTCTTAATAACTGCGCTCGGCTGCGACGCAACACGA
The DNA here is from genome assembly GCF_947489545.1 of uncultured Ruegeria sp. NCBI lineage: Bacteria > Pseudomonadati > Pseudomonadota > Alphaproteobacteria > Rhodobacterales > Roseobacteraceae > Ruegeria > uncultured Ruegeria sp. The sequence continues at coordinate 221,643 of NZ_CANLDZ010000006.1, forward strand.
TATCGGTCAATGTCGAGATTCCCAAAAACAAAACCCCCACCATCAAGATGAGGGCCTCATTGGTCTTAGTTGGCTAAGGTTCAGCTACAGTTCAAAGGAACTGCAAAGCCTGAACTCCGCTCGGACGAGCCTTTGCGGAAAACGTCACCTGCCGGCAGACACCCGGTGAAACGCTCGGTCTGACTTCCGAAGGTGGCGCCGATCGAGTTGTCCACGGTTGTGGTGTTGGTCGGCGTACGCAACACACCGAATAATGTGCCGTTTACGTTGACGGTGCTCAGGAACAGATTGGTATCGCTGCCTGTCAATTGAACCGCAGAGGTATCCGTGCGCCCACCATTGTCGATGGCGACACCGGCCACTTTGGACGGGTCAACCTGATCGGACAAAACAGACACTGTACGAAGTTCTGCAAGTTCCGCTGGGATATTGGTTGCTGGCGGAACAAACGCGACTGCGCCCGGAACATCCGAGATGGTGCGCGGCTCGCCATCGATCCCAGCAAACCCAACACCTTCACGGTTGAAGGGATCTTCACAGCCCGCAAGCGACAGGACGGTAATTGTGGATAACAAGATTTTTTTCATGGCGGTCAACATTTTGTGGCGGTTTGCTCAACCGTATGTGCAGGTCGGCGTAAATTGCAAGCCGGAGCCAAGACGATTGCGCTCAGCCCTGATGCGCCACTGCAACGGCACGATCCTTCGATTGCACGGCACTATAGGGTCGAACCATGGAAAAAAGGACAACAAAAAAGGGGCCCTGCCTGCGCAGAGCCCCTTCGAATGTCCAATCGGAACGGCAGATTACTTGATCTTGCCTTCCTTGTACTCAACATGCTTGCGAACGACCGGATCGTACTTACGAACGGTCATTTTCTCAGTCATGGTGCGCGCGTTTTTCTTGGTCACGTAGAAGTGGCCCGTGCCCGCGGTCGAGTTCAGACGGATCTTGATTGTCGTCGGCTTCGCCATGGTTATCTCCTGCGTCCGAAAAGGCAGGGGCCTTTCGGTTGAATTCCTATGAGCGTGCGCTTTTACGCCCTGCACAGCGCATGTCAAGGCCAATCACATCGGCTGTGGCCAGGATTCTGCCGCCAGCTTAGACAGACAGGTTTGGCGCGCCCATATAGGTATGAATCTGGTCCCGCTCCTCATCGGAAAGGCCCAATGCGTTGGACAGCTGGTGTAGGTAAGAGGCCTCGCGCTCGTTATCCAGTCGAATCGCTGCCAGTGAGGTCGCGTAGATCTGGGTCTTTAGTGGCGCCCCTGAATCGGCGGCCAGCCCCATGACATCAATCGGTGCATTCAACTGTTCCTGCACGAATGCGCGTTCTTCATCGCTGATATCGTCGCCCAACTCGCCAAGAATGGTGTCCTTTTCCTGTTCATCCAGTTCACCATCCGACTTGGCAGCCTGGATCATGGCGCGGAGCATCAGTTTGGCCTGTTCCTCCATCGCCGCACCGGCTGGTGTGCCTTGGAAAACTGTCTCCATCATATTTGTTGTTTGCTGGCTTCCGGTTCTGGCGGCGCCCTGCATTGCGTTCAGCAGGCCGCCCAGACCGGCTGCGCCTGCGGCGCCGCCGCCCATTCCCATTTTGCCCATCATGTCCTGCAGACCAGAAGCACCGCCGGGCATCCCGAACTGCTCGGCCATTTTGCCCAACTGGTCCATTCCGAACCCACCGCCTGACCCTTTCATCATATCCTGCAAACCAGCCATGCCGCCCATCTGCTTGTACTTATCCAAACCTTTGGCCGCCGCAAATCCCACCGCAACCGAAGCCAGCGCTTTCATGAAACTCATAACTTTCCTCCCAGACTCCTACTGCAATCCGTTTTCAAACTGTAACAGCAGATCGAACATTAGAATACTGTTCATAGGATTACCTGGGGTGTCGCAAATCCACTCTGCAAGAAGACAAGAGACCCAGCACATTCGGCTTAACGCTGGTCGCTCAAAAAGAACATGCGCGGAGGGCCTGTAAGCCGGATCTTGTTCCGGGGTTGCCCCCTTCGATGACCATTCCTCTAGGCCGCGCATTGCTGCGCGGCTCAAGCTGCCAACCCGGTCCCTCTCGGCCAAGACGTGCTTAGCGGTGGTATCGGCTGACGCCGACCAACGCGCGCGGGGACCCTATTTGGCATTGCTCCCGGTGGGGCTTGCCGTGCCACCGCTGTTGCCAGCGGCGCGGTGGGCTCTTACCCCACCGTTTCACCCTTACCACGGACCGAAATCCGAGGCGGTCTGATTTCTGTGGCGCTTTCCGTCGGGTTTCCCCGCCCGGGCGTTACCCGGCACCGTTGCCTTGTGGAGTCCGGACTTTCCTCTCGGGCCCTCAGGCCCCAGCGGCCATCCGGCCCTCCGCGCGAGGGTTCAGGTATGACGGGCGACGCCGCAGGTCAAGCTCCGTTTAGGCAGGAAGGGGCCAGCCTCTTCTTGGCCTTTGGCCAATTCATTCCCGGGATATTTTGAGCCAGATGAGAAGGTGGATCAGGTCGAGAGGGCTTTGTAACGGAGCGGCGAGACATCTTCAGGTGTCAGTGGGCCTTTGGCCCATGGTCTGTACCGGAGACGAACCGCTGTAAGCAGGGTGGCATCGCCCGCATCAGAGGTGAAACCTGCATCCCTTGCTAACGCGCGAAACTCATCCATCGAAACCCTCTCGGGGCCTTGGGCGCATCTGCGCTGTTTTGCCAGGTGTTGATGTTCCAGTCTTTGCCAATCGAATTTGGCACCAGGGTCAGACTTACGCCCGGGGGCCATATCGGAATGGCCTATGACGCCGTCCGGCGCGATGGTCCATCGGTCCATGATACCGGGGAGCAGACGCTCTAACGCATCCATTTGAGGCTGCGCAAATGGGTGGTCGCCCTTATTGTCCAGCTCGATCCCGATGGAACGCGAGTTGATGTCATCCTTGCCGTGCCACTCACCGGCGCCTGCGTGCCAGGCACGATCTTCTTCGCGTACCATCTGCCAAACGGTCCCGTCGGCACCGATCAGATAGTGTGCTGAAACCTGCGCTTGTGGATCGCACAAACGATCAAGCGCCGCCTTGGCGCTGTCCATAGCGGTGTAGTGCATGACGATGAGGGACGGCAGCAACCCATCTCGGCGCTGGCCAAAATTAGGCGATGGGTGCCAGATCGGCGTCAGTCGGTCAGTTGTTGACGGCACTGCGAAACGGGCTGGGGTCCCAGCTGCAGGCAAACCCATCCCCATCCGGGTCCAGACCCTTGCGGTCACGCTGAGGGCCCCCATTCGACAAAAATTCTATCTGAGCTTGGTCGGATGACGGGAATTGGGCGCAATTTCTCTGGGCCTTGGCTTGCAAGTTAAACCCAGCCCGGCTGTAAAGCTGGGCACCAACGGGGTTCGTGGTGCTCAGCGCGTATTGTACGATGTTAGGTTGGCCGTCAGCGCTGCGTTCGGGAACGGCGGTCGGGGCAACGACCTCGTATGTTTGACGGTTCTGGTCGATCCGGGCAGCATCGGATTCGATGCTGCGGCGTTCGGACACGGCGGCAAAGTCCTGTTCGTCGGAAATCCCTGTGTTGCTCGCGGCCGTGGCTGCAACTGCCGTTGCGCCTGCCGCCCCAGAGGTGCTGGCCAATGCGGCCGCTGTCTGGTTGGCGATATCGGCATTTGACCCCGTCGCCGCGAGAACCGTGCCCTGCGCGCCCAGAGTTTCCTGCGACACATCAGCAGGGGCCAAAAGGGGATCGTAAACCGCGCCCTGCCCCGCCAGTTCAGCCTCGCGCTGCGCCTGATATTGTGGCGTGTTGAAACCCGTACCGGCAACCGGCGCAACTGTATTGCACGCAGCGAAAAGTGCGACGGTGGGGATCAAAGGCATAAAGCGCATTCGATGGCTCCGTATCTGTTGTCCTGGCGGCCCGAGGCTTACCACCATTTTCCAGGCTTGGCCACAAAACCAGCCGCGTTTTCCAGCGCATAGGCGGTGTTGAGCAGGTCACCTTCATCCCAAGGGCGCCCGATCAGCTGCAAACCCAAAGGCAAACCATGCGAATCCAGGCCAGCTGGCACCGAAATACCTGGCAATCCAGCCAGGTTCACGGTGACCGTAAAGACGTCGTTCAAGTACATTTGAACCGGATCCGCCTCGGTCATTTCGCCCAGACCAAAGGAGGCCGATGGTGTCGCAGGCGTCAGGATGGCGTCGATGCCATTGGCAAACACATCCTCAAAGTCTTTCTTGATCAGGTTCCGCACCTTACGCGCCCGATTGTAGTAAGCGTCGTAGAAACCAGCCGACAAAACATAAGTCCCGATCATCACACGGCGCTGCACCTCATGGCCAAAGCCTTCGGCGCGGGTCTTTTCATACATTTCAGTGATGCCGTCGCCCTGCGCCAGCGTGGCCCGGCGGCCATAGCGCACTCCGTCATAGCGTGCGAGGTTCGAGGAGGCTTCGGCCGGGGCAATCACGTAGTAGGCCGGCAGTGCGTATTTGGTGTGCGGCAACGAGATATCGACCATCTCGGCGCCCGCATCCTTTAGCATTGCGGCGCCATCGGCCCACAGCTCTTCGATCTCGGACGGCATTCCATCCATACGGTATTCCTTGGGGATACCGATTTTCTTTCCTCGGATGTCGCCGGTCAGCATCGCCTCAAAATTAGGGACGGCCAATTCGGCACTGGTCGAGTCTTTGGGATCGTGTCCGCACATAGTTTCAAGCATGATCGCCGCGTCGCGCACGTTTTTGGTCATCGGTCCAGCCTGATCCAGCGAGGACGCAAACGCCACGATGCCCCAGCGCGAGCAGCGGCCATAGGTCGGCTTGATGCCGGTGATGCCCACAAATGCTGCCGGTTGGCGGATTGATCCGCCAGTATCGGTGCCGGTCGCAGCCAGGCACAGATCTGCGGAAACGGCCGAGGCGGAACCGCCCGACGAGCCGCCCGGTGTCAGCTGCGCGTCGTCGTTGCCACGCCGCCATGGGCTGACCGCGTTGCCATAGGCAGAGGTTTCGTTGGACGATCCCATGGCAAACTCATCCATGTTCAGCTTGCCCAGCATCACCGCACCGGCGTCAGCCAGTTGCTGCGACACAGTGGATTCGTACTCCGGTTTGAACCCTTCCAGAATCTTTGAAGCGGCCTGAGACGGCACGCCCTTGGTGCAGAACAGATCCTTGATGCCGATCGGAAGGCCACACATCGACGGCGCATCACCGCCATTGATACGCACGTCCGCCGCCTTGGCACGTTCCAGCGCGATCTCGGGCGTCTTGTGAACAAAGGCGTTCAGCGCGTCGGCCTCATCAATAGCCTTAAGGCAGGATTCGGTCAGCTCGACCGAGGTCACATCGCCGGCGCGCAGCGCGTCACGGGCTTCGGCCAGACCCAGTTTATTCAGATCGCTCATGTCTTACTCCACCACTTTGGGCACTGCGAAAAACCCCTCTCGCGCATCGGGGGCGTTGGCCAGAACCTTGTCCTGCTGGTTGCCGTCGGTGACCACATCTTCACGTCGTTTCAGGCGCATAGGCTCGACCGAGACCATCGGTTCAACCCCATCGACATCGACTTCGTTCAGTTGCTCGATGAACCCCAGGATCGTGTTGAATTCCGAGGCCAGCGCCGGCAGCGCGTCATCCTCGACCTTGATCCGGGCCAGTTTGGCCACCTTAGCGGCGGTGCTTTGGTCAATCGACATCGGCTTCCCTCATATACGTTAGGGGGCATTTACCCGTCTGGCGCACCAGTCGCAAGACCGCCGAGGGTCCGGTTTACCCATGTATCTGGCCACCCGTCCTTCCCTGCCATTCAATCCTGAATACCCGGTATACAAAAAAGTAAACTAATTAGTTCACTTTGCGCCTTGAAAACTGAACTGGACTGTTCATTTTCTATAGTGTGACACAGCACAACAACGGAGACAGAAATGAAAACCTTCATCACAGCCGCCATCTTGTCTACCACCGTTCTTGCCGCACCGGCCATGGCCATGGGTGTCGACATGACCAACCTGACCCGGAACCTGAGCTTCCCCACCACAGTCTCGGAACCTGTCACCCAGGATAAAGTTAAACCGGGCAACTAAGCCTGCCCGAACCCGCCGGGTCAGCTACCCCCTCGTCTGACCCGGCAAAGGTTTATTTGAGTGATGCACTTGCCGCATCAAGCCGCTACCATAGCTAAGAACACGCTGGTGAACTGTTGCGACAGCACGCAGTTCCCGCAAGCCAACGGAGCGGTGAATGAGCGCGCGAAAGCAAGCAGTTCTGGACGCAATAGATGCGGCCAATGCAAAAGACCCCAACATCGACAACGATCAGCCCGAAGCTTTGCTCTATGGGTCAAGGATGAGCGCAGAACTGGATCGCTTGTTTCCGGACGCGTCTGACGAATTGCAGATCGCCGCGCGTGGTCAGCATATCGAACGCTGGAAGCTTGCCCGCAGTGAATACCCAGATGGACGCGCAGGATATCTGGCCTGGCGCAAGGCCCAAGGGGTGCATCATGCCGATATTGTCATGTCGCTGATGATCCAGAACGGATACAGCGGGGATCAGGCGGAAACGGTCGGACGAATGCTGCGCAAGCAGGGCATCAAGCGCGACGCCGAAGTGCAAGCGCTAGAGGATGTGATCTGTTTCGTCTTTCTCAAGTGGTATTTCCAGCCCTTCGCCGCAAAACACTCGGCCGAGAAGATTAAGAGCATCGTTGAAAAGACCGCGCGCAAGATGTCAGCTGAAGGTCGCGCCAGGGTGTTGAGCGAGTTTGAGCTGCCGGCCGACCTGGCCGCCTTATTTCAAAACTGACGGATACTGATACCGATTTTTTGGGATCTTAATGGTGCATTTACCATTTAAGTCTCCTATCGAGACTCTCGAAATCATCTTGTTTCAGGTCTCACATGCCAAGAAAATTCATTCTCCTTATTGGGTTATTCAGCTTCTTGCTCGGGTGCCAGGAGGCACCGTCTAGTCAACCAGATGCAAAAATCATTGTCGTTGGTGATTCTCTTATGGCGTGGAATTCTACCTCCGGCTCCTCGATCCCGGATGTGATTGAAAAGAGTGTCGGGTCTGCGGTCATCGACAGAACAGTACCGGCTGCGTGGTTGCAAACTCAGTTCGACACAGATGACAGGCCCAAAACCGGCGTTCAGGCGCAATTTGTCGAAGGTGATTGGAAATGGGCGATCGTCAACGGTGGCGGAAACGATCTGATGCTGGGTTGCGGTTGTTCGCGTTGCGACGCCGTACTGGACAGAATGATCTCGGTTGATGGGAATTCTGGTCAGATCCCGCGATTCCTGCGCCGCATTCGGGACCGTGGCACCCAGGTCATTTATGTCGGATATCTGCGCAGCCCCAAACTGCTGACACCTATTGAGCACTGTAAAGCCGAAGGTGATGAGTTTGAGGCTCGGATTGCCCGTCTCGCACAACAAGAACAAGGTATTACGTTCGTCTCAAACCATGATGTCGCACGCCCAGGTGATGCGTCGTATTTCTCGTTTGACCTGATCCACCCCTCCCGAAAGTCCAGTCGCATCATTGGCGAGCGGATCGCAAATGTTATTAAAAGCGAAGGGCTTTGATCACGCCTTCGATCCGCGCCCGGGATTTGCATCTTGTGCGCGACGCCGCAAAATAGCGGCCCGATATACTTCGATCATCCAACCCAGCATGATGGCGTTCAGAATGTGCCACAAGAAATGCGTGCCCATGGGCCATTGCCCGCAGATCGGGATGTCCATAGCGCGAAACGTGATCGACAAGATCAGGACTACAGCACCAGCCGCCATTCCCTTTGCAAGGCTCGGATCGCGGCTGCGCAGGGCAACGGCATAGATCAATATGAGCAAAGGAACCGGAGCGTAGACTGCAGACCCGCCCAGCCCGGGGACGAATTGAAACAGGGGAGCAGTCGCGGCCGCGTAAGGAAGGAACAGCAGAGTCCCGCCCAGCGCATATGCAGGTGACATGCCCCAAGCGTCTCGATTCACCGCGAATATGTAAATCAGAATAAACAGCAATATGGGTGTGGTATCTGCGATGGCAGCCCAAACCTGCGCATGGGTGTGGAACAGATAGCTTCCAATCCCGATAGCCGCCAACATGATGACCAACGCCGTGGCCAATGGCAGTTTCTCACCCCGAACACGCCGCCACATGACCCAGGCCGCAATCAAAAAAGCCGCATTTGTAATAGCGTTGATGGGTTCAGCCCAATAACCAGCTGACAAGCGTTCACAATACCCGTCGATTTCCTGCATCCAGTCCATGAACTTTTACATAGCGGATGGTAAGCTGTTGCCAACAGTATGATTGGGAGGATTATTTATGAAAATTGTTTGGTTGGGCCACGGCAGTTTCCGCATCGAAACCCAAGGTCAGGTATTGCTGCTTGACCCATGGCTGACCGGGAACCCGGTCCTGGACGAGGCGCAGCATGACGCCGCCCTGGAAAGCGCCACGCATATCCTGCTGACGCACACGCATTTCGACCATGTTGCCGACGTTTTGTCCCTAGCTAAGCATCTCAACATACCCGTTGTCGGGCAATACGACCTGATGGGGTATTGGAGTGAAGCCGAAGGGATTGAAACAATTGGCTTTAACAAGGGCGGCACGGTGAACCTGAATGGCATCAAGGTGACAATGGTGCCCGCGTCTCACAGCTCGACCTTTTCAACACCTGACGGGCTGCGCACGGGTGGCAGCGAGGTCGGATTCATGATCGCGACCGAAGGGCATGTGGTTTATGTTTCGGGCGATACCGACATCATGGCCGACATGGATTGGATGGGAGATTACTACAAACCCGATATCGGCATTCTGTCAGCGGGTGGACACTTTACCATGGACATGAAAGCGACAGCCTACGCGGCCAAGCGGTATTTCAACTTCAAGACGGTCATCCCCTGCCATTACAAAACCTTCCCCATCCTAGAGCAGTCGGCTCAGGCCCTGATCGAGGGATTGCCGGGGGTGGACGTGATCGAACCTCAGCTGATGCAACCCATCACACTTTGATTCAAGGGGCTTGCCGGATCAGTCCGGCAAGTTCTGCCTGCGCGCAGCAAAAAAGGCTTTCAAAAGTGATGCGGCTTCTTCGCCAGCAATACCGTCATAAACCTCGGGGATATGGTGGGCCTGTTTGTGAGAAAAGACCCGTGCCCCGTGTGCAACGCCACCGGATTTCGGATCTGCCGCGCCATAGTAGATACGCCGAATGCGCGCCGCGGCCAGCGCGGCTGCGCACATCGCGCACGGCTCCAAAGTGACGTAAATGTCGTGATCAGGTAACCGCTCGGACCCTGCCGAAGAGCATGCGGTCCGCAACGCCAGAATCTCGGCATGCGCCGTTGGATCGCTCAGTTCGCGCGTGCGATTTCCCGCCGCAGACAAGATCTGACCATCTGGCGCCACGATGATCGCGCCGACCGGCACCTCGCCACGTTCGCCGGCTGCGCGTGCTTCGGCCAATGCATGGGTCATATAGGTTTTGAACGTCATGCCCCTGACTGCAACAGAAACCTGCCTTTCGCAAGCAGACCAGATGCGCTATGGCCCTCGCATGAGCAACACCCCTCCTCCCGGCGAACGGATCGCCAAAGTGCTGGCGCGCGCGGGCGTCGCCTCGCGTCGTGAAGCCGAACGCATGATCGAAGCTGGTCGCGTCACCGTCAATGGCAAGGTGATCGACAGCCCTGCCTTGAATGTCACCGCCAAGGACAAGATCACCGTTGATGGCAAACCGGTGTCAGAGCCGGAACCCTCACGTCTTTGGCTTTATCACAAGCCCTCGGGGTTGGTGACCACAACCCGCGACGAAAAGGGCCGAGCGACGATCTTTGACAAGCTTCCGGAAGACATGCCGCGTGTCATGAGTGTCGGACGGTTGGACTTGAACTCGGAAGGGTTACTGCTTTTGACCAATGATGGCGGCATCAAGCGCAAGCTGGAACTGCCCGCAACCGGGTGGCTGCGCAAATACCGCGTCAGGGTGAATGGCCGCCCGAAGGACGAAGACTTTGCGCCTTTAAGAAAAGGCCTTGTCATTGAAGGAGAGCGGTTTCAACCGATGACCGTCACGCTGGATCGTCAACAAGGTGCAAACGCTTGGCTGACAATTGGCCTGCGCGAGGGAAAAAATCGCGAGATTCGTCGCGCGATCGAGGATATCGGATTTACCGTAAACCGACTGCTACGCGTCTCATACGGCCCATTTCAGTTGGGTGATCTGAAACCTGGCGCAGTTGAAGAGATCCGTCGCCGGGTGATGCGCGAACAGTTGGGTCTGGATGCCGAAGCCGAACCCGCAGGAACAGCTAAGAGAGCGCCTCGCCCACAAAGAAAACGGGCACCCGTCGGCAAGAAACTTCGCAAGTGATGCGGGTTTGGCAACCTTCCCCCTAGCGCCAAGCCCTCGCATCTACTAAATTTTCTGCGAATGCTGCTATTGGGGGGCGACATGTCCGGAACCGGAGTGCAAAAACTGGCTTATGCGGCGCTGTTGGTGCTTTTGTTCGGCGTCTGTACCGGCGTCCTCGGGGGCTTGTAGCGCATGGTAAAACGGTTCGGCGGAAAATTCAGCCCACAAGATGAACCTTCCTCAGACGAACCGCATCAGCGCGGGCAGTTCGAAGGTGCAAAGGTCGAACCTGCGGGTGCGCGTGCCAATGTGTTGTTTGTTCCGGCTATACCCTTGGTGTTTTTGTCCCTGAATGACGGTGCCATCGGCATGACAATCGGGCTTGTGGCGGCAGGCTTGTTGACCGCCGCCGCATTCTTGCTGCGTGAGGGTTTGCGGGCTGAAGCTGCCTATAAGGCCCGCCGCGCTGCCAGGCGACCTGCCTTTCCCCGCAAGATATTCTCCAGCGTGCTGACCGGTCTTGGTGCAGCGCTCGCATCCTACCGCAATGAGTTTCTGGATGCTGAGGCAGCATCACAGGTTAGCCTTCTGGCCCCGATCCTGTTTGGTGCAGTCGCAACCGTTCTACATTCAGTATCCTTTGGCCTGGACCCTATGAAAAACAAGGGGATGGAAGGCGTCGACACCTTTCAACAGGACCGTGTCGCGCGTGTTGTTGAAAGCGCCGAATCTCATCTGAGCGAGATGACCGATGCGATCAAACGCTCAGGTGATCGTCGGATCGAAGCACGGGTCGAACGCTTTCAGGACACCGCTCGTGATCTGTTCCGCACGGTCGAGGAAGATCCCCGTGATCTGGCAGGGGCCCGCAAGTATCTGACCGTCTACCTGCAAGGGGCCCGCGACGCGACAGTGAAGTTCGCGGATGTCTTTGCCCGCACCCGTGACAAACAGGCACTGGACGATTATTCGGCGCTGCTGGACGATCTGGAACAGAATTTCGCTGCGCGCACGCGCAAGATGCTATTGGATGACCGCAGTGATCTGACGGTTGAAATTGATGTGTTGCGCGAAAGGCTGCAACGCGAAGGCGTCCGGTTGGATTGACCGGCCATTATCTGAATGAGGAACATCCCCATGTCCGACGAGATCAAGAACAAGGCGGTTCAGGCAGAAACGCTTGTACAAGAAGTCACCGCAGTTGCGTTGCCCGAACCAAAAGCCGAAGTCATCTCGCTTGAAGATGCCGATGAACCTGTCAGCGCTGAGATTCGCAAGCGAATGGATGAAATCGACATGGAGAACACCAACTCGATTGTCTCGTTCGGATCGTCCGCGCAGTCCGAGTTGCAAGAAATCAGCCAAGCCATGCTTGCTGATGTACGCAACAAGGACGTTGGACCTGCTGGCGACAGCCTGCGAAACATCGTGACGACAATCCGCGGGTTTTCGATCAGCGAGCTGGACGTCCGCCGCGAGCGCAGCTGGTGGGAAAGATTGCTCGGCAAGGCCGCGCCCTTTGCCAAGTTTACTGCACAGTTCGAAGATGTTCAGGGCCAGATCGACCGGATCACAGATGATCTGCTGGGGCACGAGCACACGCTGCTGAAAGACATCAAGTCGCTGGACTTGCTATATGAGAAAACCTTAGGATTTTACGATGAACTGGCGTTGTACATTGCCGCGGGTGAAGAAAAGCTGACCGAACTTGACAGCCATGACATTCCGGAACGAGAGGCCGCGGTTCAGGCCGCACCGGAAGAAGAGCAGGTGATGAAAGCGCAAGAGCTGCGCGACATCCGCGCCGCACGCGACGATCTTGAGCGTCGGGTCCATGATCTGAAACTGACACGGCAGGTAACGATGCAATCGCTGCCCTCGATCCGCTTGGTGCAAGAGAACGACAAGTCGCTGGTGACCAAGATCAACTCGACACTGGTCAACACCGTGCCGCTTTGGGAAACACAACTGGCGCAGGCTGTAACTATCCAGCGCAGCGCCGAAGCTGCTGCAGCGGTGCGCGATGCCAATGACCTGACCAATGAATTGCTGACTTCGAACGCCGCAAACCTGCGAGAATCCAACAAGATGATCCGCGAGGAAATGGAACGGGGCGTCTTCGACATCGAGGCCGTTAAACAAGCCAATGCGGATCTGATCGGAACCATCAACGAAAGTCTGGCGATCGCGGACGAAGGCAAGGCCAAGCGCGCCGCCGCCGAAGAGGAACTGCAGAAGATGGAGGCCGAACTGCGCGATACCCTGGCATCCGCCAAGGCGCGCAAGGATGGTACAGGCGACAACGCCGGAACCGCTGTTCCGGGATAAAGGTGGACGGGGCGTGCAGCCAATGAGATCACTCAGGTTGGGGCTAAGTGCCGCCTCGCTTTTGGCGTTGGCCAATTGCGAGCAAGCGCTGACAACACCTGCTGTTCCCGAGCCTCGCCCGGCTGCTCCTGTCGCTGTGCCTGTCGCTTATGTCCCTCCGTCGGCGGCCAGTCAGGATCTGGCCCGGTTCTACAAACGCGTTGAACGCGATTTGCTGACACGTGGCTTGCTGCGCACCGATGGAGGAGGCCCGGATACGCCTTACGACGCCGATGATCTTGCACGGAATTTCGAGGCGATCGCGTTTTACAGCGAGTATCCCAATCACAGCGTATCAATTGGCTCGCGCCAGACAGATGGTCAGCTTAGCCGCTGGTCTGGACCTGTGCGCATCAAAACCGAATTTGGCCCTTCGGTCTTGCCGTCAACGCGCGAAACGGATGCCGCACAGGTTAAGTCTTTTGCCAGTCGTCTCGCCAAGCTCACCAACCACCCGGTTTCGACGGTCAGCCGAAAAGCCAACTTCCATGTCTTTTTCGCCGGGAAGGACGACAGCGCATATGTCGTGAAACGGTTGAAAGAATTGATCCCGGGAATCAGCCAGGCCTCGTTGGAACTGGTTGCCAACCCGCGGTCTAATTTTGATTGTTTCGTATTCGCTTCTGCCACTAACGCGTCACCGTTCAAATATGTACGCGCCGTGACTTTGATCCGGTCCGAATTGCCAGATCTGGTGCGGCGGAGCTGCATTCACGAAGAAATTGCTCAGGGCCTGGGATTGTCCAACGACAGTCCGGCCGCGCGACCATCGATCTTCAATGATGATGATGAGTTTGCGTTGCTAACCAGCCATGACGAGAAACTGCTGACAATGTTGTATGATCCGCGTCTGGAGCCCGGCGTCTCGGTCGATCAGGCCCGACCCGTGGTACGGATCATTGCACGTGAAATCATGGGGCAGCCGCTCTGACCCCAAGGACAGGAGAACCCAAATGGGAATTTTCGATTTTCTGACCGGAGAATTCATTGATGTCATTCACTGGGTGGATGACAGCCGTGACACAATGGTCTGGCGGTTCGAACGTGAAGGGCACGAAATCAAGTATGGAGCCAAGTTGACCGTTCGCGAAGGTCAGGCAGCTGTGTTTGTGCACGAAGGGCAGTTGGCGGATGTGTTCACGCCGGGTCTTTACATGCTTGAAACCAACAACATGCCCATCCTGACGACGCTGCAGCATTGGGATCATGGGTTCCAGTCTCCGTTCAAGTCGGAAATCTACTTCGTCAACACGACACGGTTCAACGACCTGAAATGGGGCACAAAAAACCCGATCATGCTGCGGGATCCGGAGTTCGGCCCAACACGCATCCGCGCCTTTGGTACGTATACAGTTCGCGTCAAGGACCCGGCGAGATTCCTGGTTGAAATCGTCGGCACCGATGGCGAATTCACCATGGACGAGATCAGTTTTCAGATCCGCAACATCATCGTTCAGGAATTCAGCCGCGTCATCGCAGGCTCGGGCATCCCAGTGTTGGATATGGCCGCGAACACGGCCGATCTGGGCAAGTTGATCGCGGCCGAAGTCTCACCCGTTCTTGACGGCTATGGGCTGGATATGCCCGAGTTTTATATTGAGAACATTTCGCTGCCACCAGCTGTCGAGGCCGCGCTGGACAAGCGCACCTCGATGGGTCTGGCAGGAGACTTGGGCAAATTCACCCAGTATTCGGCAGCAGAGGCAATGACAGCGGCTGCAAACAACCCCGGACAAGGCGGTGGCATGGGCGCCGGTCTTGGTATGGGGATGGGCATGGCGATGGCGCAGCAATTGTCGAATATGGCAGCGGGCCAACCCAGCGGCCCTTGGGGATCGTCCGCCCCCGCTGCCCAGCAACCACAAGCGCATGCGGCACCGCCACCACCGCCTCCGGTCGAGCATGTGTGGCATATCGCGGTTGACGGTCAGACAAGCGGGCCGTTTTCGAAGGCCAAGATGGGCCGCATGGCGACCGACGGTGAGATCACGCGCGATACGCATGTTTGGACAGCGGGCCAGGATGGTTGGAAAAAGGCTGGTGATGTTCAGGAATTGGCGCAGTTGTTTACGATCCTGCCGCCTCCACCTCCGGACGCTTGATGCCCACCGACTAGCATCGTGCCAGCAAACAAGGCGGACAAATGACTGAAGAACACCGCTTTCCCTGCGACCAATGTGGGGCGGATTACCGCTTCAATCCGGGTGACGGCACCCTGAGCTGTGACCATTGCGGTCATTCCCAGCCGATCAGCACCGGCCCATGGGGTGGTGCCAGCTTGCGTGAGTTGGATTTTGACGCGGCCATCGCCGACCGCCTGCCTGAAAGCGAGATTGAGGAAACCCGGGTTCTGTCCTGTCCGAACTGTGCAGCTCAGGTTGAATTCGATCCGGACACGCATGCAGCTGAATGTCCGTTCTGCGCCACGCCCGTGGTGACGGATACCGGGGTCAACAGGCATATCAAGCCGAAAGGTGTGTTGCCGTTCGCGTTGGACGAACGCGCCGCCCATAAAGGCATGAGTGATTGGTTGGGTGGTCTATGGTTTGCCCCCAATGGACTGAAAGACTATGCCCGAAAAGGGCGCAGGATGCAGGGTATTTACGTGCCCTACTGGACCTTCGATGCGGACACAAAGTCCAGCTATCGCGGCGAGCGTGGCGTGGTGTACTATGAAACCCGCACGGTGATGCGCGACGGCAAACGCGTGCAGCAACAAGTGCCAAGAACCCGTTGGACACCTAAGTCAGGACGTGTGGCGCGGTTCTTTGACGACGTTCTGGTATTGGCGTCGCGCTCTCTCCCCAAAAAATACACAGATGCGCTCGAACCTTGGGACTTGCCTGCATTGGAACCCTATCAACCCGAGTATCTGGCGGGTTTTCGAGCAGAGGCCTACACCGTTGAATTGCAAGAGGGTCACGCCGAGGCGCGCGCCTACATGGCGCGGGTAATCGAGCGGGATGTGCGTTTCGATATCGGAGGAGACCGGCAGCGCATCCATGCCGTGAACACCGACGTCCGGGATGTTACTTTTAAGCACATCCTGCTGCCAGTTTGGATGGCCGCCTACAAATATCGCGGGCAAACCTATCGTTTCGTGGTGAACGGGCGAACGGGACGTGTACAGGGAGAGCGCCCCTGGTCTGCAATCAAAATCACCATCGCTGTTGTTCTGGGCCTGCTGATTGCTGCCGGTGTCGGCTATATGGTGGCGACAGGGCAACAATAACCCTTGCCAGCCAGACACCCACGCCCCCTTGAACATCCTTTGGTCCGAAGCCATCCTCCGCGTCGCGAGTTTGGGGAGAAAGCCGCTGTGACAATATCCGTACTGAATACCCTGCTTGAGGATCGGCATTCTTGCCGTGCGTTTCGTCCCAACCCGGTCCCCAAGGGTCAGATCAAACAAATCCTGACCAGTGCCTCGCGTGTTCCAAGCTGGTGCAATGCGCAACCATGGCATGTGGTGATCACCAGCGGTGAGGAAACGGACACCTTCCGCCGCGCCATGCGGACCGAAGCCGAGACTGGCACCGCCACCCCTGATCTGCCTTTTCCCACGTCGTATTCCGGTGTCTATCAGGATCGCCGCCGCACCTGCGGCTGGGCTTTATACGAAGCAACCGGTGTCGAACGCGGTGATCGCACCGCATCTGCGCGTCAAATGATGAAAAACTTCACTTTGTTTGGTGCACCGCATTGCGCCATTGTCTCTAGCCCTGTGGAACTGGGCGCTTATGGTGCTTTGGATTGCGGCGGGTTTGTCACGGCATTTACCCTGGCCGCTCAGGCGCTCGGTATTGCGACAATTCCACAAGCGGCGCTTGCCAGCTATAGCCCGTTTTTACATCGCTATTTTGATATCCCGGATGACCGGTTGATCTTGTGCGCGATTTCATTTGGCTATTCAGACACAGATCACCCCGCAAACGCTTTTCGAACGGATCGCGCGGCTTTGGGTGACATTGTCGACTGGCGCGGATAAACCTTCCCTTCAAACAGACCTGCACAACATCAGAGGTTCAATTTGCGCGCGCTGCTACAACGCATTTCCCATGCCAAGGTCACGGTCGATGAGGTTGTTGTCGGACAATCAGGACCTGGGTTGCTGATTTTTGTGTGTGCGATGCAAGGCGATGACGAACAGCAGGCCGCGAAGCTGGCGGCCAAGGTTTCAAAGCTACGCATTTTCAAGGATGACGCTGGCAAGATGAACCGCTCGATCGTGGACAGCGGCGGATCTGCTCTTGTCGTCAGCCAGTTCACATTGGCCGCCAACACCGCTAGCGGCAACCGCCCTGGCTTTTCCGAGGCTGCTGCTCCGGAAACAGGTAAACACTTGTACGACGTTTTTGCCCAATATCTGGTATCGCACGGTATTGCCGTGGAAAAGGGGAAATTCGGCGCTGATATGGCTGTTGAATTGATCAATGACGGGCCTGTAACAATCTGGATGGACAGCCAATGACCCAAGCAGAACAAGCAATCAAACTGTGGCAGGCTGGGGTTGCGGCGGTCGACGGTTACACTGCAACACAATCCGCTTTGTCGGACGTCCCGAAACCCGATCGTATTCTGGCCGTTGGGAAACCCGCCGCAGCGATGGCGCGCGCAGCGTTGGATCATTTCGGAATCGTTCCCACCCTTGTGGTCACCAAGGATGATCATGGCCGGAATCTGCCTGACGGCGTTGAGGTCATCGAAGCCTCTCATCCCGTGCCTGACGGCCGAAGCCTTGCAGGTGGGCGCGCTTTACGCCTAGCTGTTGAGGCAATGCAGCCGGGCTCGCATCTGCTGCTTTTGGTCTCGGGTGGGGCGTCGTCGTTGGCCGAGGATCTGTTGCCGGGAAACTCGCTTGAGGATCTTGAGGCCCTGAACAGGAGTTTGCTGTCCGAAGGTCTGGATATCACGGCAATGAATGCAAAACGTCGCGCGATGTCCCGTGTCAAAGGCGGTGGATTGCTGTCACATTTTACGGGCAAAAAAGTAACGGTTCTGGCGATATCAGATGTTCCGGGGAATAATCTTCACGTCATCGGGTCGGGGATTGGCGCATTGCCAGATACCTACACCTTCGAGGCCACGACTCGTATTATCGCATCAAACGCACATGCCCGAGCTGCGGCAACAAATGCGGCGCAGATCGCCGGGTTCACCGTGCACGCGGATGAAGAGGCCCTGCACGATGATTATCTTTCTGTGTCTGCGTATCTGGGGTCGCGATTGCGGCAGATGGACCCCGGCGTGATGGTATTTGGTGGTGAGCCGACGGTGGTTCTGCCCGACAACCCGGGGCGCGGCGGTCGAAATCAGGCCCTTGCCCTTGCTTTAGGGCGCGAGATATCCGGCGTCTCTGGAATCACGGTGATTGTTGGTGGCACCGACGGCACGGATGGCCCGACAAACGCGGCAGGTGGGATCGTTGATGGTTCAACCTGGGCCGAGGGGGCCGAAACCGCATTGGAAAACGCCGATAGTGGCAGCTATCTGGACAAGGTTGATGCTTTGCTTGTGACCGGCCCAACGGGCACAAATGTCATGGATCTGGTTGTCGCAATAAGAAGGTAGTTTGACGTTTTTACCCTGTCCTATGACCAACAGGACCCGGAGACTGCCACAATGACGTCTGCACCCAACTCCCTAAGTGAGATCGAGGAAATCGCCGACTTAGGCATCCACTTATCTGATGGGTGTCGCCTGTCTGCTCGGGTATGGCGACCCACGGACGTAGATCAGTCTCCGGTTCCGGCAATTCTGGAATATCTCCCCTATCGCAAACGCGATGGCACCGCCGCACGGGATGAACTAACCCATCCGTGGTTCGCCAAACGCGGCTACGCCTGCATCCGCGTGGATATGCGCGGCAACGGCGATAGCGAAGGCTTGATGACCGATGAGTACACCCAGCAAGAGCTGGATGATGCTGTCGAGGTTATTCAGTGGCTGGCAGATCAACCTTGGTGCAGTGGCTCGGTTGGGATGATGGGAATCAGCTGGGGCGGCTTTAATGCATTACAGGTCGCCGCGATGCGACCCGACCCGCTTAAGGCCATCATCACCTTATGTTCGACAGCGGATCGGTATGCAGATGATATCCACTACAAGGGTGGATGTCTGTTGAACGAAAACCTGGGGTGGGGCGCGACGATGTGGTCCTATTCCTCGCGTGCGCCCGACCCCAAGTTACGCCCGAACTGGCGTGAGCTGTGGCTGGAGCGTCTGGAGTGCGAGCCGTTTTTGCCGTCGGTTTGGTTGCGGCATCAAACACGCGACGACTACTGGCGACATGGCTCGGTGTGCGAAGATTTTGGGGCGATCCGTGCAGCGACGCTCGCGGTTGGTGGCTGGGGGGACGCGTATAAAAACACCGTTCCGTTGCTCATTGAACAGTTGAACACTCCGGTTAAGGGCATCGTTGGTCCCTGGGTTCACAAATACCCGCATTTTGCAGTGCCAGAACCCCGGATTGGCTTCCTTCAGGAAGCGTTGCGGTGGTGGGACCATTGGTTGAAAGACGTAGACACCGGGGTGGAAAACGATCCGGATTACCGGGCCTATGTGATGGACGGTGTGCGCCCTGAACGTTGGTACGCCGAGCGGGCCGGTCACTGGGTCGCAGAACCTGATGGTGCGACATCTCAACTGCCCACTGTGACCTTGCCCATTTCGGATGCGGGGTTCGGTCAGGCCGGTCACTTGAATGTGCGCATACGCTCGCCCCAGCATTGCGGCATGGATGGCGGCGAGTATTGCGCCATCTGGTTGGGCCCTGACATGCCTGGCGACCAGCGGGCCGATGATTCATTGTCGGCCTGTTTTGACAGCGAACCGCTGGGCGATACCATGGACATCGTAGGCGCACCGCGGGTGCGACTGACGGTCAGCACCGACAAACCGCAGGCTCAGATCGCGATACGCCTGAACCATATTCATCCCGACGGCGCCACGACCAGAATCACCTACGGGGTTCTGAACCTTGCGCACCGGGACAGCCATGCAGACCCCGCGCCGCTAACACCCGGCGAACCTTATCAAATTGAAGTTGACCTGGATCACATTGCCTACCGTGTCCCTAAGGGGCATCGGTTGCGCCTGTCTGTCTCCAGCGCATATTGGCCGTTGATCTGGCCCTCTCCAGAGAAGGCCGAGCTGCATTTGACAGCGGGCGAGGTTACGATCCCGCAGCGGGAACCTGTGTCGTCTGACGAGTGCGTGTTTCCTCCGCCTGATTCTGAAGAACCGCGGAAAGTCAAAACCTTACGGGAAGCATTGAATTCCCGCCGTGTCGAAACGGATATGAATACCGGAGAAATACGTCTGATCATCGAGGATGATTTTGGTCTTGTCGAAGATTGCGCGCATGGGTTGATAAGTGGCGGTTCTGCACATGAGATTTGGTCAATACGTCCCGATGACCCGCTTTCTGCACGGGGCACCTGTGACTGGATCCAGGAACAAAAACGCGGCGACCTGGAATTGAAAACTGCGACAAGTTGCGAGATGTGGTCTGACGCCGAAAATTTCTATCTGCGCGCTTCGATAAACGCCTACGAAAACGAAGTGCTATTGTTTTCAACGCTCAAGGAAGACACGATAGCGCGGAACAACTTGTAGATCCAACCACTAAGGGCAGGACTTTAAACTTGCCCGGCAGGTTGAAATGCGCCAACGTTGACTCAAGCGTCAATAAAAAGTCCGCAAAGGGCTATAACAAACCAAAGGGAGATCTTTGCATGAACGACCAACTCACTCACATGACCGGACAAGTGACGGCAGGAAAACTAACACGCCGCGAATTCATGGGGAAAGCGGCCGCCCTTGGGGTCACCGCCGCGATGGCCAGCACAATGTTCGCAGATGCCGCCCGCGCTGCAGGCGCCAAAAAGGGTGGTGATCTGAAATTTGGCCTGCAGGGCGGCGAATCTACGAACTCGCTCGACCCGGCAACCTATGCCAGCTCGGTTCCGTTCCAGAACGGCAAGCAGTTTGGCGACCAACTGGTTGAAGTGGCACCTGACGGTACAATCGAGCCACGCCTTGCCGAAAGCGTTGAAGGCAGTGCAGACGCCAAGGTCTGGACCTTCAAGCTGCGTCAGGGTGTCGAGTTCCACAACGGCAAGACCATGACCAGCGAAGACGTCCTGAAGACGATGGAGCGCCATTCGAACGAAGACTCCAAGTCGGGTGCCCTCGGCATCATGAAAGGCATCGAGTCGATGAAGGCTGATGGCGACAACTTCCAGGTCACCCTGACCGAGCCAAATGCCGACCTGCCCTATCTGATGGCTGACTATCACCTGATCATTCAGCCCGATGGCGGCATGGACAACCCTGCAGCAGGTATCGGTACCGGCCCCTATAAGCTGGAAGTTGATGAACCGGGTGTACGCCACCTGTTCACCAAGAACGAAAACCACTGGAACAGCGATTTCGGTAACTTTGACAGCGTCGAAGTGGTCGTCATCAACGACGCGACAGCGCGTACTGCTGCGCTGCAATCCGGTCAGGTGCACGCGATCAACCGGGTTGAACCGAAGGTTGCCGACCTGCTGGGCCGCGCGCCCAATCTGACGGTGAATTCGACGGCTGGTCGTGGGCACTATGTGTTCATCATGCATTGCGACACGGCACCTTTCGACAACAATGAACTGCGACTGGCACTGAAATACGCCATCAACCGCGCCGATCTGGTCGACAAGGTCCTGCGCGGCTACGGCTCAATCGGGAACGACATGCCAATCAACGCGGCATATCCGTTGTTTGACGAGACAATCGAACAGCGCGAGTTCAGCATCGAGAAAGCTGCGGAACACTACAAAAAGTCCGGTCATGATGGCTCTCCGATTGTCTTGCGTGTCGCCGACGGTGCGTTCCCTGGTGCCGTAGATGCCGCCGCTTTATTCCAGCAGACCGCCGCTCAGGCTGGTATCCCGCTGGAAATCAAGCGTGAGCCCAATGATGGATACTGGTCCGAAGTTTGGAACGTTCAACCGTTCTGCGCGTCGTACTGGGGTGGCCGTCCGGTTCAGGATCAGATGTACTCGACCGCGTATCTGTCGACCGCAGACTGGAACGATACCCGGTTCAAGGTTCAGGCGTTCGACGACATGCTATTCGCGGCCAAGGCGGAGCTGGACGTTGAAAAACGCAAGGGCATCTATAGCCAGATGGGCCGAATGGTCCGCGACGAAGGCGGCCTGATCTGCCCGATGTTCAACGACTTTGTCGAGGGCATAAGCAACCAGCTCGACGGCTGGGAATCTGATCCGACGCAAGAGATGATGAACGGCAACATATCTCGTAAGATGTGGTTCGTCTGATACGGACTACGGATAATGCATCCCATCATCAAACTGGTTTCCCAGCGCCTGGCGCTGGGAATCCTATTACTGCTCGGCGCTTCGGCCCTGATTTTTGGCCTGACCGAAGCCCTTCCCGGAGACGCCGCGCAAGCCGTCCTGGGGCAGTCCGCAACCCCCGAGGCCCTTGCAAACCTGCGCGAAGAGATGGGTTTGGACCGTCCCGCATTGACCCGCTATGTCGAATGGCTGACAGGCATCCTGCAAGGTGATCTGGGTCAGTCGCTCACCAACAAGCTCGACATCGCCGACAGTATCGGAAAACGACTGGGAAATACGCTGTTCCTGGCGTGTGTTGCCGCGATCGTCTCGGTTCCGCTTGCGATTTTTCTGGGCCTGTTGGCCGTCCGCTACCGCAACCGTTGGCCGGACAAACTAATTTCAGCGATCACGCTGACAACGGTTTCGATCCCCGAGTTTCTCATTGGTTATGTGCTGGTGTATTTCATTTCGGTAAAGCTGGGGTGGTTTTCGTCCCTTGCAATGGTCAACGATTCCATGTCGTTGGGGCAAAAACTGTATGCAATTGCGCTGCCGGCGTTGGTTCTGACACTCGTGGTTCTGGCGCAGATGATGCGTATGACCCGGGCCGCAATTTTGAACCTGATGCAGTCTGCGTATATCGAGACTGCCGAACTCAAGGGACTGTCCACCTTTCAGGTTATCGCCAGACACGCCTTTCCAAATGCCATTTCACCAATCGTAAACGTTGTCATGTTGAACCTGGCTTATCTGGTGGTCGGCGTCGTCGTGGTTGAGGTTGTGTTCGTATATCCCGGCATGGGGCAATACCTTGTCGACGCCGTGACCAAACGCGATGTGCCGGTTGTTTTGGCCTGCGGCGTAGTCTTCGCGGCCGTCTACATTGGCCTGAACATGGTCGCGGACATTGTGTCTATCCTTGCGAACCCAAGACTGAGGCACCCGAAATGATGAAGAATATTCCTATTTCGGCAGCCATCGGTCTGTTTTTCACTGGCACCTACTTTTTGGTGGCCATCGCCGCGCCTTTGATCGCGCCTTACGGAATGGCCGAAGTGGTTGGGGACGTTTGGGAACCGGCCAGTGCCAAACATTTGCTGGGAACCGACAATATCGGACGCGATCTGCTGACCCGCATGATCTACGGTGGCCGTACCACGATCTTTATCGCGGCGGCTGCGACACTCCTTAGCTTTCTGACCGGTACGTCACTTGGACTGCTTGCAGCAGTTATGGGCGGCTGGGCTGATCAGGTTCTAAGCCGGGCGGTCGATCTGGTCATGTCGATTCCCACGCTGATCCTGGCGCTGGTCATTCTGGCAATTGTCCCTGTGACCGTTCCGATCCTGATCCTTGTGATGGGCCTTTTGGACGCCACACGCCCATATCGTTTGTCGCGATCTGTCGCGGTGGATATCAACGTGATGGATTATGTCGAGGCCGCCAAACTGCGTGGTGAGGGCCGGGTCTGGATCATCTTCCGGGAAATTCTGCCCAACGCGCTGTCACCATTGGTGGCAGAGTTCGGTCTGCGGTTCATCTTTATGGTGCTGTTCATTTCGACCCTGTCGTTCCTGGGTCTGGGCGTGCAGCCGCCGCTGGCAGATTGGGGCGGTATCGTGAAGGAAAACAAAGACGGCATCGTCTATGGCATCGGCGCAGCACTATACCCGGCCGTCGCCATCGCGACACTCGCCATCTCGGTCAACCTTGTGGCTGACTGGGTGCTGAACCGTACAACTTCGCTGAAAGGAGGCCGGGGATGAGTGATACCCTTCTCAAGGTCTGCGACCTCAAGATCGGCGCGACTGTGTATCCGCCGGGTGAAAAACCCCATGACATTGAAATCGTGCACGGGGTCAGCTTTGACCTCGCGCCCGGCAAGGTCTTAGGGCTAATTGGCGAATCCGGGGCCGGCAAATCCACTATTGGCTTAGCATCCATGGCTTACGGCCGGGGCGGTGTCGAAATCACTGGCGGCGAAGTCTGGGTCAATGGGCGGGATATCCTGAAGTCTCCGTTTGGCGACATACGCAAATTGCGCGGGGGCGAAGTGACCTATGTTTCGCAATCCGCGGCGGCGTCCTTCAACCCTGCCAAAAAAATCATGGATCAGGTTGTCGAAGCCGCGGTCGAACAGAAAAAATTCTCGCGCAAGGAAGCCGAAAAGCGCGCGCGCGAGCTGTTCGCCAAACTGGGGTTGCCTGATCCGGACAATATCGGGGATCGGTATCCGCACCAGGTTTCCGGTGGGCAGCTACAACGTTGCATGACCGCGCTCGCCTTGTGTCCCGAGCCGGATCTCGTGGTGTTTGACGAACCCACGACAGCGTTGGACGTGACCACCCAGATCGACGTTCTGATGGCGATCAAAGAAGCCATTCGCGACACTGGTGTTGCCGCTCTCTATATCACTCACGACCTTGCTGTCGTGGCGCAAGTCAGCGACGACATCATGGTCCTGAAAATGGGCAATACGGTCGAATACGGCAGCACGGATCAGATCATCAACAAACCGCAGGAAGAGTACACCCAAGCGTTGGTCTCGGTCCGCTCGATCGAACATGAAGAGAAACAGCCCACGCCGGACCCGGTGCTGAGCGTCGACGGGATCACCGCACGCTACAAGGGGCTGAACTTCGACGTGTTGCACAACGTCAATGTCGAGCTTCATCCAGGACAGACACTGGCTGTTGTGGGCGAATCCGGCTCGGGCAAATCCACGTTGGCGCGGGTGATTACAGGTCTACTACCGCCCAGCGGCGGTGAGATCACATTTGCAGGGCGCAAGCTTTCGGCGGATCTGGCCGGACGTTCGCGTGAAGATCTGCGTGAGCTGCAAATGATCTACCAGATGGCGGATGTTGCGATGAACCCGCGCCAGACCGTCGGGACAATCATCGGTCGGCCGCTGGAGTTCTATTTTGGCATGCGTGGTGCGGAAAAGCGCAAGCGGATCATCGAACTGCTGGATGAGATCGAACTGGGCGAAAAGTTCATGGATCGCTATCCGGCAGAGCTGTCGGGCGGTCAGAAACAGCGTGTCTGCATTGCCCGTTCGCTTGCAGCCAAGCCCAAGATGATCATCTGTGACGAAGTAACATCAGCATTGGACCCGCTGGTCGCAGATGGCATCCTGAAACTGTTGTTAGATCTGCAAAAGATCGAGGACGTCGCCTATCTGTTCATCACCCACGATCTGGCGACGGTGCGCGCCATCAGCGACAGTATCGCGGTGATGTATCAGGGTCGGGTGGTTCGCTATGGTCCCAAGAGCGAGGTCCTGAGCCCGCCATTTGACGACTATACCGACCTGTTGCTTAGTTCGGTGCCCGAGATGCATCTGGGATGGCTGGAAGAGGTCGTTGCGCATCGAAAAATGGAAAGCGCCGGGAACTAAGCCCGCATATCAACACTTGAACCCGGCGCGTTTCGACACGCCGGGTTTTGTTTTTCTCACGCTGTGCTGCCGTATCGCTGCTGATGTCGGACCAGTAGCTCGCTTAACTCGTCCCGGTACCGCATGCCGCTTAACGTTTGCTGCAACCTCCCATCACCGTCGAACAACAGCAATGTCACGTGCGGCACGCCATAACGGTTGGCGAAGGTTGCGCCCTGTGTCTGACTGACATCCGCAACCAGATACACCAAATCGCATTCACCAAATTGCTTCATCGCATTTCGGGTTTCGCGTTGCAGGGCAGTACATGTCGCACATTGCGGATCATGCACCTGAACCACCACCGGTTTGCCTTGACCGATCCGAGTAAGATCCTGCTCAGCCTGCATCGCGTTTACCGATCGCATCATCCAGAAACCGCCGCCGCCAATTGCCACGGCGGCAACGCCAACATTCCGCGCCCAGCGCAATACATCGCGACGAGAGGGGTTTTGCTGCGCCTCAGACGTTTTAGCCCTTTGTTTCTGGGCTTTCTTGCGTTTGGAAATTTTGGCCATGAGTCATCCAGAGCTGGTTTGCAACAAGGACAACAATAGTGTCCGTCGCCATTGATGCGGTTCACAATTTCGACAACACAATTATGCTGTTTAAGCGATAATACTGTCGCTTTTCTGACAGCCAAACGGCGTGCTTGAAACCACAACACTCAAAACAGAAGTGGAAAGGCACAGCATGGATCGCAAAATTCTACTGATCATTCTGGACGGAGTTCCGTATCGCAACTTTCGCCGCCTTTTTGGTAACCTGGAAGGCTGGGTTCAAAACGGTGAGGCGCGGGTCTGGAAACATCGCGCGGTTCTGCCGTCGATTTCTGCCAGTTGCTATGCTTCGATCCATACCGGTGTGACGCCGCAGGAACATGGCTGTACCGGCAATGGAAATGTATTCCGCCTGGGCCACAAGGACGTGTTCAGCCAGGTGAGAGAAGCCAGGGGCAAGACCGGCGCCGTAACCCACAGCTTCTGGTCACAGTTTTTCAATCGCCATCCGTTCGACTATGTGCGTGACGTCGAATATGACGAACCAGATAGCCAGACGATCAACCACGGTCGCTTTCACTCGATGACCGGCTATGGCAAGGACAATCAGATGACGCCGTCGGACGTGGATCTTTTTGCCACGCTGACCAATCTGTGCCTGCGACACGGGTTGGATTACGGCATTCTGCACAGCTGTACGTTGGACAGCATGGGGCATCGCTATTTTCACGACTGTCAGGAAATGGACCATGCGTGCTTTGTAATGGATGAAATGTTGGCCCCTTTCATCCCCCGGTGGCGCCAATTGGGATACGAAGTGATCGTGACCGCAGACCACGGACAGGACGAGCGGGGACATCACGGCGGGCGCGGTGAGCTACAGCAAGATACGGCGCTTTACTATTTCGGTGATGCGCAAGGCCCTGATCCGGACACGGTCATTGACCAGCTGCAACTGGCACCGACAATATTGAAACGCATGAGTGCCCCGGTTGCAGAGACAATGCAGGCCGAGCCGTTTCTGAAGTAATCCGGCGGGGCATCAGTCGTAGGACCAGATGCCCTGCCCCAAAGCCTCGATCGCGACCGAGATTCTTTCAAAACTGTCAGACGCGCGTTTGACCGTTGTTCGGGCGCGAAGATACCCGTGAACAAGGCCCGGTTCGTTGATCCAATGCGCTTTGCCCCCTGACGCTATGATTTTCTCACAATACGCCGGTCCATCATCGCGCAGTGGGTCACAGTCGGCGGTGATGACAACAGTTGGTGGAAGCCCCGAGAAGTCGGTATCATGCAACGGAGCATAAGTTGGGTCCCTCTCGGGCTTCGCTCCCCCAAAGCGAAGCTTTTCGTAGAACTGTATGTCTTCGAGCGTCAAAAGCGGCGCATAAGCATGTTCAACATACGACCCTTGCGTCCTGTCACCGCCCAGACCCGGATAGATCAGCACTTGCCCTAAAACATGCCCTAGCCGCCCGCGCGCGCGATGCGCGACGGATGCTGCCAGATTGCCGCCGGCGCTGTCGCCTGCAAGAACGATGGGATCGCCAAATTCGCTGGCAGCCCATTCGACGGCGGCCCAACTGTCGTCAAACTGCGCCGGATGCACATGTTCCGGGCACAACCGATAATCAACAGCCACAACGCGATACCCAGTTTGCACGCAAATCTCGGCACAGACGTCATCGTGGCTGTCGAGACCACCCAATATGAAGCCGCCGCCATGGAAGTAGACGACGGTTCGGGTCGGATCTCCGGCTATGTAAACGCGAACCGGGACGCCGTCGGCGGACCGGTCCTGCGTTTTTACTTGATTGGGTCGGGGTTGGCGAAAGTCCTGACACATCGTGTCATAAACCCGGCGTTGATCGTCTATGGACAGGTCAACCGCATCGTCGGGATAGCTTTCAGCCGTCCGTCTTATGAACGCCCAGGTTTCTTCATCAATCAGACGTTCATAATCCATAGCCCCTCCGTGATCAGGCTGCCCACTCCCATGGCCGGGTGAACGTTCCCAGCACTGTGCTGACATCGTCTTCGGAGGAGCCGTTCGCGTCAAGCTGTGCGACAAGCCCACGCTTTTTGTCATCGATGACCGAGACAACCCGCGCATCGACGCCCGCTTTTTCAAGCGCGCCGTTGTAGATACGGGTAATCGCGTTTTTGCGCAGATCAGGTTTGAACACCTTGCCCACGGCGGTTTTTGGCAACTCTGTCAGAATCGTCATGTGCTTGGGTTGCGCGGCCCGTTCGTGGACGTGGACTGTGCAGTACTCCAGCAACTCTTCTTCAGTCACGCTGGCACCGTCGACGAGTTCTACAAAGGCACAAGGCACTTCACCTGAATGGGCATCCGGTTGGCCGATGGCGCCCGCAAAGGCGACCGCCTCATGGCCCAGCAATGCCTCTTCAATCTCTGCCGGGTCAATGTTGTGGCCGCCACGGATGATCAGGTCCTTGGCGCGCCCTGTGATCCACAGATACCCATCCTCGTCAAATCGACCCAGATCGCCCGTGCGCAGATACTTGTCGAAATGATAGAGGTTCGCGTTCTTTTCCGCCTCGGTATAAGTGTTGCCCGCGTAGACGCCAGGGTTCGATATACAGATCTCGCCGATCTCGTCAGCACCACATTCCTTGGGACCATCTGGCCCATCCTGCAGGATTTTGACATCCGTATAGGGGAACGGAATACCGATTGAGCCGATCTTCTTCTCGCCATCCACCGGGTTACAGGACACAAGGCAGGTGGCCTCGGTCAGGCCATAGCCTTCGACGATCGTGACACCGGTTGCTTCTTCGAAACGTCGGAACAGTTCCACGGGTAAGGGTGCGGAGCCCGAAAACGCCGTTTTCACGGATGAGATATCCGCATCTACCGGGCGCTGCATTTTGGCCGAAATCGCCGTTGGGACCGTGATGATGAACGACACTTTCCAGCGCTCGATCAGCTTCCAGAAATTGTCAAATACGCCGTCGCCGCGATACCCGGCCGGTGTCGGGAAGATGACATGCGCGCCGGATGAGACGGCGGCCATCATGATCACGTGTACCGCAAAGACGTGGAACATGGGCAACGGGCACATGATCACGTCATTTTCGTCAAACAGCAGCGTATTGCCCAGCCAGCCATTGTAGACCAGCCCGGAATACTTGTGTTGCGCGACTTTGGGCATGCCCGTGGTCCCACCAGTGTGGAAGTAGCAGGCCACACGATCTTCTTTGCTGTCTTCAAATGTCAGGCTGGTCGGTTGTTTGGCCAACTCCTGATTGAAACTTTTGTAATCCGCATGGGCCAGATGCTCTTTGTCACCCATCTTGGGACGCAGGAAGGGCACCAGCCAGGATTTCGGTGGCGTCAGGTAACGGTTCAGGTCGATTTCCAGAATTGTGTTGACCTTGGGCGCGTGGCGGACGGCTTCTTCAACCTTTTGTGCCACATCTGTCTTCGGGAAGGACTTCAGCGTCACCACAACCTTAGCTTTGGTTTCGCGTAGAATGGAGGCAATCTGTTCAGGTTCCAGCAATGGGTTGATCGGATTGACGATCCCCGCCACGGCGCCGCCCATCATGGTCACAAGCGTTTCGTTGCAATTGGGCAGAACATACGCCACCACATCCTTTTCACCCACACCGAGTGACCGGAACAGGTTGGCCGCCTGATTGACCTTGCCCAGCAAGTCCGACCACGTCAGTGTTTCGGCCTTATCATTCGGGCCCGAGAACAGCTGGAAACTGATCGCCTTGTGGTTTGGAAACTTACCTGCTGTTCGCGACAACAACTGATGGAACGTGACCGGGAGATCGCGATCCTCCCAGGACATTTCCTGCTCCATACGTGCTTTATCTTCTAGACCCTCAAATGCCATGTGGCTCCTCCCCATTTTTTCTCCCATGCGCGGCACAGGGTTTTTGATCTATCCTAGGATGGGACCATATCCTTGTCGGCGCAAGCAAGGGCTTAGCGTCGGATTTCTGGAAAATGTAGAATGACGCTGCGGCGGATCGCCATTTGTCGGTACGTCACTTCATTCTGCGGCGACGCCATCTGTGAATTGAAGACGGGCCAACCGGGCATACAGCCCGTCCTGTGCCACAAGATCTTCATGGGTGCCTTGTGCCACGATTTGCCCGGCCTCTAGCACCACGATCCGGTCGGCCTTTTTGACCGTCGCCAAGCGGTGCGCAACGATCAGGGTCGTACGCCCGGCGCGCATTTGATCCACGGCGCCCTGAACGGCAAGCTCGCTTTCAGCATCGAGGGCCGACGTCGCCTCATCCAGTAACAGGACCGGCGCATCGCGCAGAATGGCCCGGGCGATCGCAATTCGTTGTTTCTGGCCACCGGACAGCATCACGCCACGTTCTCCGACAAAACTGTCATAACCTTCTGGCAATGCCGCAATGAAGTCATGTGCCGCAGCCGCGCGCGCGGCCGTCTCAACTTCGGCATCCGTAGCATCCAGTCGGCCAAAGCGGATGTTTTCGCGGGCCGAAGCAGCAAAGATCACCGGGTCCTGCGGAACCAACGCCATTTGAGCGCGAAAATCTGCGCGATCCAGGTCTCGCAGGTCTTGGCCATCCAATGTGACGCGACCAGAGTTCGGGTCATAGAACCGCTGGATCATCTGGATCACGGTTGTCTTGCCTGCCCCCGAGGGACCCACAAAAGCAACAGTTTCGCCTGGGTTCACTTGAAGCGATAAATGGTCCAGCGCGATTACATCAGGGCGTGCCGGATAGCGGAAGGTAACATCTTCAAACCCGATTTCACCGCGCACGGGTTGCGATAGCGATCCGGCTTGCATCGGATCGGACACCGTATCCTCGGCATTCAGCAATTCAATCAGGCGTTCGGTAGCGCCGGCAGCGCGCTGAAGCTCACTCCATATCTCGGACAAGGCAGCTACGGAGCCTGCCATGATGATCGAGTAGATCACGAACTGGATCAGCACGCCCTCGGTCATGACACCGTTGCGGACGTCATTCGCCCCCATCCACAGCACGCCGACGATACCGGAAAAGACCAGGAAGATCACGATGACCGTCAGTACGGCTCGAGTCCTGATGCGCCGTAATGACACCACATAAGACGTCTCGGTCATATCACCGAATTGTTTGCGACTGGCTTGTTCGTGGGTGAACGCCTGCACCGTCTGGACAGCCCCCAGCGCTTCGCCCGCATTGCCCGAAGACGCCGCGATCCAGTCCTGGTTTTCGCGGCTGATGACTCGCAAACGACGGCCCAGAACCAGTATTGGAACGACAACGATTGGGATCAACAACAGGACAAGACCAGTCAACTTGGCAGAGGTCAGCAGCATCAATACCAACCCGCCGATGAACATCAGCATATTCCGCAACGCGATCGAGACAGAGGACCCCAGAACCGATTGAATCAATGTCGTGTCCGTCGTGATCCGGCTAAGCACTTCGCCGGTCATGATGCGCTCGTAGAATTCCGGGCTCATACCGATCACACGGTCGAATACGGCCTTGCGAATATCCGCCACCACTCGCTCACCCAGCCGGGTGACCAGCGTATACCGAATCCCGGTACCAACCGCGAGGATGGCGGCAATCCCCAGCGCAGCCAGAAAGTACCAATCCAGCAGCTCGCCATCCTGAATGCGAAAGTTGTCCACCACGCGACGGACAGCCAGCGGCAGGGTTAGTGTCATGCCCGCCGTCAGTATCAAAGCCAGCGTGGCACCGATCATCAACCATTTGTAAGGCAGCATGAAGGGCCAGAGAGACGCCAGCATGCTCAGCTTTTTCGATCCGGGCCGTTCCTCGCTGGCGCCGGGGGCCGGCGCGTTTGCTGGGTTGGCGGTGGTCTTTCGTGCCATATCGGGCCCTTACGCTCCAAACGGTCCTGAGTGGAAGCTTCTTGACCCTAGCAGCACCTGTGGTCAAGCAGCACAACACTTTTGGCGGCTTGCACGGGCCATTTGACGCAGAGATTGGGGAGATATTCTGGAGCGGGTAGACGGAATCGAACCGACATAGTCTGCCTGGAAGGCAAGCGCATTTTTTATTAAATAAAATCAAATACTTGAGAGACCTGATAATTGTCATTTGCAGGTCTTGTGTCGGAAAATAATCCTTGGAGCGGGCGGCGGGAATCGAACCCGCGTCATTAGCTTGGAAGGCTAAGGTCTTACCACTACACAACGCCCGCTCAACAGTGACATCACCTATTTCATGTGGATTTTGACG
>NZ_CANLDZ010000007.1:0-216531 GCF_947489545.1 uncultured Ruegeria sp.
ATCGCATGCCTCCTCGCCAACACACTAACCGCAGCATGCCGCGCAAACAAACTACCAGAACCCGAAGGACTAACGGCGTGAGTGCCGCTGCCGCCGCCCAATTCACTGGCGGCAGCATGTTTTCTCATCCTGCGGTATCACGGTATTGGCATATTGCAGGCCGCAACACACGCATGGTGATCGTTTCGATTGGGTCTTCAAAATCCAATGCTATCCGATCCCGCGCTTTGGTGCTGCGCGCAACGCGTCTGGGAATGCCTGTAGATCAGCAGGTTTGGGGGCAGGGCATGGCAATTGAGGACTGCTACGCCAACATGAAAGAGCTTGACGCTGCTGCCGATGTGTTTGCCGTTCTTTTGCTTCCGGACGCACCGGTGCATATAAATGTGCGGAGTATTCGGCGGCAGCTACAATCGTACAAGGATCTCATTCGTCCCGGAGCATGGCATGGTGTTGGACCAGTGCGTCCGGGTGAGATTGAGTTCTTGTTAAACAGTGCGATTTCGGCCCACCAAACACATGGGAAAGTGATATGCAGATGCGATGCTCACATCGCGAGATAGCCAATTCCCGCAAAAGCAACGCCACACCCAAGCCATTGGCGTGGAGCCATGTTTTCCTTCAGAACCGCCCATGCAAGAACGACGGTAAGTAAGCCAAAAACCGAGGCTGCGACAGAAGCGTACTGGGCATTTGGCAATCCACCGGCAGCTACAACACTGAGAATGGCGACCGCGTCTAACAGGCCCATCAAACATAGCAGAGGCAACGCCTGCACCCCGGGCCAGATCGACTTGCCTGAGATGAGCGCGATCGTGGTCAGAACGAAGATTGCCGTCAGCCGCCCGATCAGTGAAACGGTATATTCATCGCTGATCTCTGTTGCATATTGACCCAAGGCAAAAGCCGCAGCGAACCCGACTGCTGCAAGCAATGACAGGGCAATCGTAGGGCCGGGCGCAGGGTAGGTCGTGTCTGTGTCGTCGGACTGCGCGGCGACGATGGACACACCGACACCGATCGCAATCACGGCTAGCCAATGCCAGACACTGACCGTCGATCCGCGCCATATTGCAAGCGTGACCGACAAGACCGGGTAGCTTGCAACAAGCGGAGCTACCAAACGTACCGGTCCACGCTGAAACGCGGCATACATGCTGAGGCCGGCCAGAAGATAAAACCCACCCGTTGCGATCGCAAAAGAGACCGCAACGCCGGACATTGGGCCGAAGTCACCCCAAGCTGCTACCAGAGCGAACTGCAGAATCGCACCGAAAACCAAAACGGCCATGAGCGATGCAATGACGCTGACGGACTGGCTGATATATCGGACCGACAGATCGTGAATCCCCCAGCACAATGCTGCCAGCAACCCAAGTAAAAGAGCGCTCATGCGGTCATCGCACGTGGTAGTTTCGAACCGATCAACCTGTTGCCGATCAATGATATCAGTCGCGCCAACATGTCACTGTTGATAAACTTATTTTCCTGTTATGCAACATAATTGACGGTAAAGACTTGGAGAAGCTGGATATGTCATCAGCTTTGGAACAACTGGGCGGCGAAGGCCAACTGCGGGTTCTTGTCGAGCGATTTTATGATCGGATGGAGACTGACCCGGCGGTGCAGTCTTTGCATAGGCTTCACTTTCGCGGTCACGGGCTAAATCATACCAGACCGGCACAGTTTGAATTTCTCAGCGGGTTTCTGGGCGGCCGCGCCTATTACCGCGAACGGTTCGGCCACATGGACCTGCGCGAGATTCATGCGCATGTGCCCATTCGGGAAGCGGATGCAGAGCTTTGGCTTGAAACCTTTGATGCTGCCTTAGCGGATTGTGGTTTGGACGGGCCAGTTGTCGAGAGAATACGCGCCACGCTGCGTCGTGCTGCATTAATGTTGATCAACGATGTACCTGATTGGCGGGTTGAGGTCGACGAAGGACAAAGGTCCGGGATTCTCTGATTAAGATAGGTCGAAAGAAAAATCGCCTTTGCGAAGCCAAGAGGGCTTGGTCAGATCTGTCGCAAAACTTAGAAGTGATCTTTGGTGGCATCGTCGTTTGCTAATGCTTTTGTCAGCACAGCGACTGCAGACCCCACTCAACTGACAAATCTGGTCTCGGGGTGCCTAAGGTGCGCAATTGCATTGCGCATCGGAGAAATCCAAACTCCACTAATATCGAGATATGACGCTCGACAGTCCGAACGCTGATGTTGTTTCGCTTGGAAACCGCTGCATAGGAGGCGAAGCAGATGTGGGGACTATACTGGCTGGTGCGCATCCACTACCTAGTTTGTACCTTCGTAGTGTAGATCCGCCAGCCACAAAGAAGCACCTCTTCTGACAGTGAACTTGAAGTCCGTCTGACCGTCACGCGATCCTGCTCGCAAAAGATCGGCAATCGTGTCTTGTCCATCGATACTTTCATCTGTTGGAAAATAGGCTGTCAGCTGATCATCTGGTTTCAGAGTTGTGCCCGGGCCGACATCATCTGGGACGTGAACCACGCTTGTAACCCACTTACCGTTTTCAGCATATTGGGATTGAAACATAACACCATTCGACAAGATCGTGTCTTGTACGACACCCAGGATAACTTCCCGCACTTCGACACCGTCTCGAGGATTAGAAAGCCCCAAGGTAACACCCAAGGTGCCTTCCTGCGAAGGGGTAGCCCCTGATTGAAGCAGAATGTCACTAATGGAATTTAGATCATTGATTTTGGTCCCATTGACCGCGTCAACACGTAGCCCCGCGTAAACCCATGCCGGGGCCTCGGCGGTTACGTATTCCACGGTATTGGGATTATCCGCTGATG
The DNA here is from genome assembly GCF_947489545.1 of uncultured Ruegeria sp. Classification (NCBI taxonomy): domain Bacteria; kingdom Pseudomonadati; phylum Pseudomonadota; class Alphaproteobacteria; order Rhodobacterales; family Roseobacteraceae; genus Ruegeria; species uncultured Ruegeria sp. Next base: position 2,822 of record NZ_CANLDZ010000007.1, read on the forward strand.
CCACGAAAGGCAGAAGAACCTTCCATTCCGATTCTATCGAGGTTGGTTCTAAATCCTGAAGGGGTTGTGTGGTTGTATCAACTTCGGCTTCGACATTCGCCTGAGCTATGTTTTCGGCTTCCACTTTGGCGGCCGCTTCGAGCTCGGCTTGTAGGCGGGCTTCAGCCTCAGCCTCTGCCGCTGCCTTTGCGGCCGCTTCGACCTCTGCCTGCGCTCGGGCTTGCGCCTCTGCCGCCGCTTTAGACGCGGCCTCCACTTCGGCCTGCGCACGGGCTTGTGCTTCGACCGCCGCTTTGGCGCGGGCTTCTGCTTCGGCTTGGGCCGCCGCCTGAGCGGCCGCTTCGGCCTCTGCCTGCGCACGGGCTTCGGCTTCGGTTGCTGCTTTGGCGCGGGCTTCTGCTTCGGCTTGGGCCGCCGCCTGGGCGGCCGCTTCGGCCTGCGCGCGTGCCGTGGTCTCTGCCTGCGCGCGCGCTTCTGCTTGGGCCAGACGCGCTTCGGCTTCTGCGGCGCGCGCAGTGGCATCTGCTATTGCTTCTGCCGCTGCCGCTGCTTCGACCTCAGCTTGGGCCCGGGCTTCGGCTTCAGCAGCCAATATGTCCTCTTGTGTGATCTGTGGTTCGGGGGCTGACGAAAACACTCCGCTGGCCAGAACCCCGACTACGGCGCCGACAACTCCAAGAGCAAGCAGTCCGCCGCCTATCGCAACGCGCTTGTTTCCCCCGGATGAAGAGACCGCAACCTTAACATCTTGCTCTACCGCTGGGGGTTCAGCCAAGTGGTCTATCGCCTCAAGCCATTCATCAGCGGTTTGAAAGCGATCCTTTGGCATGGCCGACATGGCCTTGTCGAGCGCCTCGAGAAAAACGTCATCATATTTGTCAAAGCGCCCCTGAAGGAGTTTGCAGGGATCGGGCTTCCGCTCGGCAATCGCAGAGACCCGGGTCTGGCTATCTGGTGCTCGCTCTCCGGTGATCACATGATAGAATGATGCCGCCAAGGCATAGAGGTCGCTAAACGGTCCCTGAACGCCGTCAGTTACGTAAAATTCCTGTGGTGAATAGCCGTCCTTGACTGCGCGCAGGGCGGACAGAACACGGTTTGTTTTTCTGGCCTGCTCACGTGCGGCACCGAAATCAATCAAGACAGGTATCTTGTCCGGTCCGATCAGGATGTTGTCTGGCGAGATGTCCCGATGCAGCATCCCCTGCTTGTGCATATATGCTACCGCATCCAGAATTTGCCGTAGGATTGACATAACGTCGGCTTCGTCCAGCCGTGTGCCGGTGTCTTCGATTGCGTCTAGAAGATCCGGGCCTTCGATGAAATCTAGTGCCATATAGGCAGTGTCGTTGTCTTCAAAGACCTGGTGTACGCCAACGATATTGGGATGATCCATACTTGCAAGGCGCTGCGCCTCTTGGATGAAATGTCGTACAATCTGGCGAAGATCTTCCTTGTGCTTTTGAACACGTGCCTGCACCAACACGTTTTGCCGGCGGGCGAACATGGCCGGAAAGCACTCTTTGATCACCACCTTGCGGTTGAGACTGTCAGAGGCCAGATAAGTGATACCGAAGCCGCCGCTGTTCAGATAGTGATCAATCTTATACTGGCCATGCAACAGCTCGGTACCTGCAGGGAGATCATCTGCGGGAGAGGCTCCGGTCATCTGACCGGTATCTTCATGACCAGTGGTTACAAGTTTCATTACGTTGCCCATGCCTCGTCCCGTCCGTTTTTCATCCTTTATCGCATCAGGAATTACTCAAATTCCGATCACAAGAAAGCTTCTCTGTTAAACACAATCTTTAAGCGAATCTGTTCAAACCATGATTTCCAGAAGACACTTTGTTGGATCCAAGTTGGTCAGCGTAGAGATGTCAGGACATACAAACGTTTAACTCCTAATTTACCGGATCCGGAACCATTGCACGGATGAGTTGATCAGGCAAAGGTTCCCGGTGTCTGCGAACATATGATGACCCGAACAAGCCTTGTCGTTTCAGCAGCCTGCTACAGTTTGGCTTTTAGATTGGCGGCGATACAGGATGACCGAATGTCGCGAGAGTAATAGCGGCGCATATTGTTCACCAACTGCGAGAAGATTTCGACCGGGCGTTTAGAATTCATGAATGTGGCCTGATCAATCGAGGTCTCAACAGGGGTGCGGATCGACATCAAAGTCTTATAGCCTCCTGCAATTTCCAAAGCCTGCACCACGCAATCGTAGTCAACGGTGTCCCCTTCACAGGACTCACAGTAGCGCTTGACGATATTCAGGTAACTATCGGTTTCACTGATGCGGGAAATGTTTTCGTTCAAGCGAACCAAATTGACACTTTCCGGCAAATCCGAGCCGCGGCCAAGCATAACCGTCGTGAACTGGTTTGCTTCGTCGGAAAAATGCTGATTGAGATTCAGCAGCCGCGCCAGCCGTTTCAGACCCAACAACCCTGAGACCCGCTTGGGATTGGCCTCTTCCACAAAGGCGCGCATCGTGATTGCCTTGTTTTCCCGCGCCATATACGCTTCGATCCACTTGAGAAAACCAGCTTCGGACAGGCCGTAGTTTTCTGCAGGCATGGAATTGATCAAGTCAAAACGGCCGTTGTTCAGTGTATTCCACAATACATACTCAGCACCTTCAACCTCACCATGAGATTGCAACGCTATCGCGTTGCTTATCGGCTGGCGACCAACCCGATACCCAAAGACGGCCTCACCGTTTGCTTTCAGGGCAGGGTCGCTCAGAGCAAGCAACCAGTTTACGGTTCCCTTGTCGGGATCCGGCGCGCGCAGAAGTTGGTCGCGTCCCGGATGGTCAATCAAATAGTCGGAAAACCCACCCGGTACCGTGTCGCGATCAATCTGACCGAGGATCATCTGCGCCGAACTGTTACCCTGACTGGCCGCTTCCGACAAACCCTGCAGGCCTTCGGCCTCGCTGCCGTTTAACCAACTTTCTACAGCGGTATTATACGGCTCTTCCTGTGCGACAGCCGTCCCTGACAGGTGCAGTAGGAAAACATTGGCCAAAATTGCGAGCATTCTCATACTACGTTACTCCATTGAATTATCGTCTTGGTCACTGACCGTTCTATCCCGGTGCCGAAGCTGAGTTGGCGCCTCGCTACTGGGATGTCGCGACGATGTCCCGTAGCCAAACTTCCACACGGCGATTGATACGGCGGCCATTCTCGGTGTCATTGCAGCTTAGCGGCGAGATCTCGCCATAACCCAGAGTGCGGATCGTTAGCCCATCCAGGCTGTTGGCAGGCGCTGCTTGCAACAAGGCGTCGTTGACCTGTTTGGCACGCTGCTGGCTGAGCGAACGGTTGGATTTACCCGCTCCGACAGAGTCCGTGTACCCGATCAGCAGAAGCTCCTTGTTTGTGGTTTCTTCCTTGGCAAGCAAAGAAGCAAGACGCGTTATGTCGTCCTGTGCACGGGAATCCAGACGGGAAGATCCGAATGCAAAACGAAAGGTGATTGAGCTACGATCGGCACCGGACAGCTCAGCCGACATTTCCCGCAACTGCTTCAGAGTGACCTCTGCATCAGTTGGCATAACTGCGCCAAGATACCGTAACCCCTGTTCATTCGGGCCTTGCAGGGATTCACCAAGCGACACAAACCCTGAAGCATCAATTGTCTCTTGCGCTTTTTCGCTTTCGAGGAATTGCATGAAACGGCTCAGCTGTGCTGGCACCGTGTCGCCGGTATAAGCATACAAGCGCCGGCTTAGAGGGTATTCTTCTGTTTTGATGGTGAATGGGGTCGCAGGAACCTGGATGCCACAAACACCGCGAATTGCGAGAACCTTGGCTTCATCGGCACTTGCTAGGCTGGTAATCCCTATGCCAAGTGGATCAGCGGCAACCGCCGCTGCCAATTCTGTGTCTGTTTCAAAGAGGCTCATCTCGTTCGAGTAGGTTGCCCCGGCGGGATTCATGATCAGGTCACTGAAAACCAACCCAGTTCCGCTGTCAGGCGCGCGCATGTATAGCTGGATCGGGGCATCGGGCCCACCAATCTGCTTCCAATTTGAAATGGCTCCGGAGAATATCCGCGCTAAATCCTGCTCGGCGATTGCCCGCAAAGGGTTACTTTGTGATGTAATGACAACCAAGCCATCCAGCGCAAAAATCTTCTGGTTTTCAGTTGTGGTCATATCCCCAAGCCCGGCCTGCGATGCGCTCGCAAGCTCGTCGGGTTGAGCAGGGCGTGTGGCCACAGCCAGTGCTGAGTTTCCATCGACCAGCTGCTTAATACCGTCGGTGGAATCACCACCCATCAAGGAGACTTCGGCCAAAAACTCGCCTAGTTCGTTGCGAAGCAGAAGTTTATCGACGCCTTCTTCCTGAGAACGCAAAGCCGCGCCGCCGATTTCCTCTCCGAATTGCACGGTGAGATCGGCAAAAAGAACGTCCACCAAGCGAGAAGAGCCAGAAATACCATATTCCACCGGACCTTCGTTCCGGTCGGGGCAAGCCTCGCCGATGCATTCGACTTTGAAGGCGTCGACTGAAATTGTACCTACCACTGTTCGGAGCTCGTAGTTGGCACCATCGAAGTCAATAAGCTCTCCGGTTAGCGTCATTCCACCATCCAAACTGTTCAACTGAACAGTTTCAGCATTTGCCATGGTCGCAACGGAAAACATCAACGCACCAGAAGCATTTTTCAGGACCTGATTAAACATTTTCCTACCCTCAAACTCTAGATTATTGTTCTTCATTTCACTGAGAGGAATTTCAAAAAACTGAAGCAACCCTCATGATTTGTTAATCACGTAGCTGTTTACTGGAAGTTCAGTCAAGGCCGCTGGGGAAGTACTTAAAATTGCCTTATTTCCCCCCATTTATGGACATGTTTGAGGCGGATTCTGACCACAGTTGCCGCTCTTTCTTAACTTGTGCTTGGGGGTGACGCGATTCAACGTCAGATTGCATCTTGCTTTTGTGCTTAGTTCTTTCCGTTGGATCGCCCGGAACGTATCTCATGCCAGTGTCGCCAAGCATTAGCAGCCTTTGAATCAGGTGATTCTCATCTCAATCGGATGCCTGAAAAGCCAAGCTGGGCCTATTGGTCAGGTGTATCGCAAACTTCACGCTTGGGCTAACCTGAGTCCTGCGTGCGTGTTGACCGCGCCGATCCGTTTTGAGTCGCGTTAGAATTCTGAATTCCTCACCAGCTGATCCTGATTGGCGACATCGCCCAAACCATTGTCGCCTCCTTCTTGGTACGGTTTCGAAACCGATGCGCGATCATGGAAGGGTAGGAAAAGCTGTCGCCTTCGCGCAGGACTATGATCTCTTCGCCAAGGCGCAGTTCGACTTCTCCGGTCAAAACAATTGCATGTTGCTCGCCCTCGAATGTGTAGCCCTCCAGGGGGTCAGGTGGTGTGCCTGCGCCTGGGCGAAAACGAGACAGGATCAGATAGCATTGACCTGACAATGTGCTTGAAAGCAGTTCATCTTCGAAGCCGAGTTCTTCGGCGGTCCGTGTATACATCCCCGACAATGCCCGACGGTTTTCGGCGCGGACGACGTGCTTTCGCTCGAGTGGACCGTTTCCCGATTGTTTGGGAAAGAACCAGTTGGGGTCAACCGAAAGGGCCGCACTGATTTCTTGCAAAAGATCTGATGATACCTTCGCAGAGCCAAGCTCGATCCGACTGAGGTAGGCCGTGGAACATGACACAGCGGCCGAAAGATCATTCAGTGTAAGCCCGCGTGCTTTGCGCACTTCCCGGATTTCGCTGCCAAGCTGCCCGGCATCCGTCTGTGAAAGGTCTGTATCCATATTGTCGGTATAGAAGATTCAGGTTGATTTTTCGAGCAAAATTCAATCTAGTTTAAAACTGAGAAAATATTCAACCGATCGCGACTGTTTGGGAGGACGTCATGCGCTTTGATTTGATCGCGAATTTCAGCCCCGGAGAGACGATTCCTTGGACTCGCACACTGGAAATGATCATCGAACAATGCGCACTGGCCGAGCAGGCCGGGTTTACGACCGCATGGTTCACCGAACATCACTTTGCCCACAACGGCTATATGAATGCCCCGCCCAATCCGATCCAGATGTGCACCCATGTTGCGGCGCATTGCAAAAAACTGCGGGTGGGGACGGCTCCGATTGTTTTACCCGACTGGCATCCGCTGCGCGTGGCGGAAGATGTGGCGATGCTGGACAACATGACCCTCGGCCGCGTGGATTTTGGCGTGGCGAAGGGCATAAACGAACGCGCGACCCTGCAGTTCAACAAGGATGCGGATCGCCGGGACAATGACAAGGTGATGCGTCTGTATCAGGAAAGCCTTGAGGTTATTCTGAAGGCCTGGACGAATGAAGCGTTTACTCACAAGGGCGAATTCTATCAGTTTCCGGTCCCCGGCTGGACAGAGACCAACCGCTTTTTTGAACCGCTTGATCCGCGCTATCACACGGACGATGGCGAATACAAAGCGATGTATTTGCATCCGCGACCCTATCAGAACGGCCACCCGCCAGTTTGGCTGATGTCCAACGCGCCACCCACCTTCAAACTTGCCGGAGAGAAAGGCTGGGGCGTGATTTCCATGTCCTCTGGGCCCAAACGCACACTCGCTTGCTGGGAGCCTTACCGCGAAGCCTTGTCACAGCGCGAAGGGCGCGACGTGAAACTGGGTGAGGGTGTGGGCGTATGCACAGCATTCTATGTGGGAGAGAGCAGGGACGAAGCAGTTGAAACGATCCGTCCCGCTATAAATGCCTATTATGAATTCCTCGGTGGCTCGCGCCCGGCAGGAGAATGGACCAAACATGGCTATCTTGATGTCGGTGAAGAGATGACACCCGAGGATGAGGCGATGGACTGGTTCGACTTCCTTAACAAGCGTGGGATCATCGTTGTTGGCGATGCAGCCTATGTGGCAGAGCGTTTTGCCGAGAAGCAGGAGACCATCGGCCTTGATCATCTGATGTTGATGCAGCAGTACACCGGCGTGCCCTACGAGAAGATCCTCGCAAGCTGGGACCGTCTGTTCGAGCATGTCGTGCCGAAGTTCGGCACACAGTCGATCGCAGAAAAACGGGTGCTGCAACATGCTTGAAATCTGGGGACGCCCGTATTCGTCCAACGTGATCCCGGTGATCTGGACCGCAAACGAACTGGGGTTGGACTACACCCTTCAATTGGCCGGCGGGAGCTTTGGCAAACTAGATACCGAGGCCTATGCGAAACTCAATCCCAATCGCATGATCCCCGCGATCCGCGATGGCGACTTTCCTTTGTGGGAGAGCCTCTCGATCGTGCGCTACCTGTGTGACCGTTACGGTGCTGGCACGCTCAGCCCGTCCGACCTCCGGACCCGTGCGCTTGCTGATCAATGGATGGAGTGGTCGGCGAGCCGTGCGTTCTCGCCCGTGATTTACCTCTTCTTTGCCACTGTGCGCACGCAACCCGATCAGCGAGACATCGCAAAAATCGCCGAACTGCGTGATCAGGCGCACGAGGCTCTGACCATTCTGGACGGGCATCTGGCCAACCAGCCGTTTGTGTGTGGTGACGCATTTACCATGGGCGACATCCCTCTTGGCTGCATTGCTTATCGCTACTTCAACGTGGACGTTGAACGCCCTGCGCTACCAAACGTGTATGCGTGGTACCAGCGATTGGCGGAACGCCCTTCTTATCAGGATCATGTAATGCGCCGTTTTGGAACGAATCCGGATGAGTGGGCGGCTTTGGAAAAAGCCTGCGCAAGTGAAGGAGTGGTCTAATGGATATCCGCGACTATCGACGCGCGCTTGGGTCTTTTCCGACGGGTGTCACCATTGTGACAGCCTTTGATGCCGATGATCAGCCCTGGGGCCTGACCGCCAATTCCTTTACGTCGGTGTCACTCGAGCCACCGGTGATTTCAGTCTGTATTGCGAAATCCGGTCGCGTGTTCCCAACCCTGTCAGGGTCCAACCACTTTGCAGTGAACATCTTATCCGCGGAACAACAGATTCTGGCACTGCATTTCGCCAGCGATGTGGAGAATCGGTTTACCGACACCGACTGGACCACGGGTCATGCGGCCCCGATCCTGCCGGGCGCTTCGGCGCATCTGGATTGTGAGGTGCACGGCCGCATGGATGCGGGTGATCACGAAATCCTTTTGGGCCGCGTCACAAGCTACACACATACGCCTGTTCCACCTCTTGTCTATTGCCGCGGCAGCTTTTTCGGTGCGTCACAACCGGAGGCTTTGGGATGAGCGATCATCTGACTTATCACACCCGGTTCACGCCTGCTGAGTTCGATGAGCAATACAACCTGCGCGCCGGTCGGCCGGATTATGAAGAGACGGTCATTCCGGGGTGGAGTGCCGATAGTGAAGCCGCGCGCAACATGCTCGATTGCAGCCTGGACATCCACTACGGCGATGGTGCCAACCAGAAACTGGATGTGTTCCGTTGTGGCAACGCGTCGGCCCCGACACTGGTCTATTTTCATGGCGGGTATTGGCAACGCGGCGACAAATCCATCTACAGCTTCATTGCAACGCCATTCGTCGCCGCCGATGTCAATGTCGTGATCGTGGGCTATGATCTGTGTCCTTCCGTCACAATCACACGGATCTCGCAAGAAGCACGTGAGGCGATGGCGTTTATCTGGCAGAACGCAAGCGACCTGGGGATCAACCGCCACCGCATAACCGTGATGGGGCATTCTGCGGGGGGCCATATCACCCAGATGATGATGGCGACCGATTGGCCTGCCTTTGGGGCGAATTTGCCAAGCGACCTGATCAAGGCGGGCATCCCTGTCTCACCCCTCAGTTACCTGGAACCTGTGCGCCTGACCGAAGCCCTGAATGCGGGCATTCGGATGGACCCGGCCGAGGCTGAGGCTGAGAGCCCGATGGTCAACCATCCACCGGTCACCAACGCACCACAGCTGGTTGTGGTCGGCGGCGCCGAGACGGATGAATTTCACCGTCAGGCATGTATGTATGTGCAGGCCTATGGGGGCGCGAAGCGATCCGTTGGCCTTTATACGGTGCCCGATGTCGATCATTTCGACGAATTGAACGTGCTCGTCGATCCGACAAGCCCGTTCTTTAGTTATGCCTGTCACATGCTTCAGGGAAAAGGACCAAACCTATGACTGCTCTGACCCGAGACCTCGTTGACTCCGTGGGCGACGCTTTCAACGCAAATGACATCGACGCTGTAATGAAGCATTTCGCCGATGATGCGACTTTCGATCACGCGGTCGGCACAGAACCGCACGGTGTGCGATTTGAGGGCGCCGAGACAATCCGCAGCGTGTTCGCGGGACTTTTTGAGAAAGTCGAGAATGTGCATTGGGAGACGCTGGATTGCGCTCTGGCGGGCAACAAGGCGTACTGCGAGTATCGGCGCACGGCCACGCATAAAGATGGATCCAAGGAAGAGTTTTTGAGTGTAGATATCCTGACCTACCGCGACGGGCTGATCGTTCACAAAGACACCTATTATAAACAGCGAACGGGTTGAGCCGGTCGGTTTGACGACGTCAGGCTACAAGACCGGCAACCGAGCTGATCAAGCCTATGCCGACTGTGTCGTGTCTCTCTCGTTTGTTGCAGTCAGCAACTTGAAGACCACGGTCAGCTAGCTAGCCGACAGCCAGGAATCCAAGCTCCGATAATTTGTCTGTCAGCATGATTATTTTACTATCAGGAAAAACTGGTGCTAAGATAAATCGAATTGGCAAGGGGAATGCCTTGCACCTGCTTGCAGAACCAGTTCGGACACGTGTAGCAATGCATTGGACCTATGAAATTGAAAAAACGCGATACAGAAGTGGTGGCAAATCTGACGCAGGACCCTCATTCCGTTCGGACAGGCGAACGTGAAAAAGTACTCGAAGTTGCCATCGGTCGCGAAGTACGTGCCTTTCGTAAGCAGCAAAACATCACCGTCGCGGATTTGGCCCAACTGACCGGATTGTCGATTGGTATGCTGTCAAAGATCGAAAACGGCAATACGTCGCCGTCGTTAACCACACTGCAATTGCTAGCCGATGCCTTGTCGGTGCCGCTGACAAGCTTTTTTCGGCAGTTCGAAGAACGCAGGGAAGCCGTTCACACAAAAGCCGGTGAGGGTGTGGAACTGGAACGTGAAGGCACGCGTGCCAACCACCAATACAACCTGTTGGGCCATATTGGCGCCAATGGATCTGGAGTGATCGTCGAACCCTACTTGATCACGTTGACAGCCGAGTCCGACGTTTTCCCGACGTTCCAACATGGCGGTATCGAAACGATCTATATGTTGGAAGGCGAGGTTGATTATCGCCACGGGGATCAGATTTATCCACTTAGGCCTGGCGATACGCTGTTTTTTGACGCCGACGCACCGCACGGGCCGGAACGTTTGGTTAGTTTGCCCGCGCGCTACATCTCCGTGATCAGTTATCCGCAGGCAAACTGATAGGCTTGCGTAAAACAAACTCCGTGGGTTGATCAAATCCGGCGTGCGTACCCGTAGCTACGATCGTAAACCCAAACCTTGAAAATACCCGGTGGTTCTCGGTCAGCTCCACGCGTGTTTCCAACTCCAATGCTGGAAGCCCAAGAGAAAGCGCCCGACGTTCTGCATGATCGACCAGGGCCCGGCCAACGCCTTGTCCACGCATCCCGTCTTGCACTGCAAGCTTGCTCAAATACAGGCTCTCGCCTCTGGGTTTCAGGAACATGCACCCAAATAACGGTCGGCCGACAGCCCAAATTTCCCCACCATCCCGGCAATGCTCTTGCATCCCTTCCACCGTCAGATGGTGGATTGATGATGGTGGGTTGATGCGCGCGTTCATATAGTGAAAAGACGCCCGCACCAGAGCAAGCGCGTCATACATAGCAGAGTCGTCCTCTGCTACGCTCCAGAGGGCCTTATCCAGAGTTTCAACACTAGCCATGACACCCGCTACTTCGCCAGTGGCGGTTCTGTTTCCAGATCCGGCCAGATTCCGGGTGAGGTCGAAAGCCCGTCGTCAAACCGGCTGAGGTAATCCAGCATCATCGGTCTGTTATCAATGAACCCTTTGTAGGTTGCCAGTTCTTCGGGCAGGTCACGAATAACCCGGTGCAGGCGGCGACCCCATTTCGGCACCGTCATCAGATCCTGAAAACTGCACAGATAGCAGCGGATCGGGAACACCAGCGCATTGGAGCGCGGCAGACGGAAGAACGTCTGCAACTCAACCCGCAGATGCTGCTTGTGGGCGATGTTTTCGGGCGTCAGCGTGGTCTTTTGGATGCCCCACTTGTGGTAGTTTTCAGGGCTGGTATCCAGCAGCGGGTTCACCGTCATGGTCCAATTCAGACGCCGCGCGGGGGCGCCCTGCTGGATGTTCAGCAGGAACTTCAGGGCCCGCTGGAAAATACCCATTTCATGGGCTTTCGGAACTGGCGCATGCCATTCGAAAAAGTTCATTCCAATGTCGAAATCCAGGCTCCAGTCGGCCTGTGTGGTTACCATGCCGGCGTCCATCCACAGCATCTCGTCGCGCTGATCCAGCACGGCGAAATCACCTTGCGCCTGCCGGGTGATGTACTCCATCGGGCCATAAGGCAGCGTGGTTTCATCCATGAAGGTAAAACTGTGATCAATACCCATTGGCTTATTGATCCAGCGCCACTGGTTGCCGTTGCGATGCAGCTCGAACAAATCCGGGTAATCCTCGGATTTGCTGACCATGATCAGTTCCAGTAGGTCCCAGCCCGCCAAGGTCATATGCGGCAGCGACTGACAACGCAGCGGGTCCTGATCCAGAACCATAGCGCGGTCTTTCATTTCCGCGACGTAGTGCTCGTCCACATCGAACCGCTTCTCATAGACTGATCCCTCGGGACCGCCCCGATGCTGCTCCATGTTGACAGAATACATGTAGCTGTCTTCGTGAAACGGGAACGGAAACCGTTTGATCGCCCAGTCCGAGTTGTGGAACGTATAATCGTCGCGGAAGGATTCGTCGTTGAATTGAATGGTCATGTCGGGCTTCCTCTCAGCGGTCCAGCTCGAGGGACTTGCCCTCGAAACGCGATACGCAGGGCATGATTTTCTTGCCCGAAGCTTTTTCTTCAGCGGTCAACCAGTGGTCACGATGCACGAAGTTGCCATCGTGATCCAACACCATGGTTTCGCATTGGCCACAGGCGCCGCCGCGGCACAGATAAGGTGCGTCGACGCCTTCGCGTTCAATGGCTTCCAGCAGGCTTTCATTCTCACCTACATGGACAACCTTATCCGACTTCGCCAACCGAACCTCGAAAGGTTTGCCAGGTTGCGGTGCCAGAAATTCTTCGTAGTGGATGCAGTCAACAGGCCACCCCTCAGCGGCAGCGGTATTGCGCACCCAATCGATCATGCCTTTGGGACCACAGACGTAGACATGAGTGCCCAGAGGCTGGCCGCTTAAAAGGTTTTTAAGATCAATCGCCTGGCTCTGGTCGTCGTAATAAAGTCGCGTCTCGTTTGGGTATCTGTCTGTAAGTTGGTCGGCATATGAAGCGAGCGCATGGTTACGGCAGGCATAGTGCAATTCCCAATGGCCATGCAGCACGTCCAGCTGTTTGATTTGTGCCAGAAAAGGCGTGATCCCAATGCCACCGGCCAGAAACAGATGTTTGCGCGCCCGCAAGTCCAGCGAGAACAGGTTGACTGGGTAGCTAATGGTCATTTCATCGCCCAGCTTGACCTGACGATGCATGAACAGCGATCCGCCCCGACCCTCATCATCGCGTCGCACCGAGATGGTGTAGGACGACTGATCGAACGGATCCGACATAAGCGAATACGGATTTAGCCGCGTGATGCCACCATCCTGCATTTCGACCACTGTATGCGCCCCGCCCGAAAAAGTTGGCAATTGCCCTCCGTCGACGCGTTCAAACCGGAACCGCGTCACCAGCTCGTTTAGCGGGGTGATTTCGGTCACTTTGACCTGAATTTTCTCGGCACCGCTCATTCGTAAATCCCCTTCGGCTCGGGCACGTTACCATGATCTTCGGCGTCGACACGAACCCCTTGATAGGCGGCAAGGCGGCGGGAATAGTGGTCGCGCACGAACAGGTTCAATCCGCAATGCGCGCAGACATAGGGGTCAATCTCGACGTCTTCGGTAATGCCCTTGCAGTGCACGCATTGCATGCGGCGCGCGACTGAACCGCGGTGTTCGGTCTGGATTGCGGCGTGCGGCAGGCCAACAGCCATCACTTCGTTCATGGCCTGCCCCATCATACCTTCGGTGCCGGTCAGATAAACCTGCAATCCCATATGCGCGTCTTCCAACACACGGCGAATGCGCTGCAGCGAGGCCTCGTAGGACGGACCTTCGTAGAACTGCGCGGGATTCAGTGCTTGCAGTCGCTCAACGTAATCCGTTCCCTTGGGAATGTAGATCAGATGGGTTTTGGCCATCAGGTCGGGTGTTGCGATGGCAAGAATGGCTTCGGCCCCTTCGGCCTCGGCGATCATGAGATGATGTTCGCCCTGGCGAACCTCTAGCGTGCCCCAGACCGGGCGGCTTGCGATTGACTTGGGAAATTCGAACTTTGACATTGTGCCCTCAAATAGGAGAAGGGCGCCACGGTATGTCCGTCGCGCCCCCTGAAACTCAGCCCTTTGCGGTTCTGATCGATTTGTCCTGATCGTAGAACGGCATCTCTTCCGCAGTCGCTGCTATTTCTGTCCCATCACCGTTGCGCACTGTCAGCTTGGTGCCGGGTGAAGCACAGGCGACCGGCATCCGCGCGATGCCGACATTGTGCCCGTTGATTTCGGAATACATGCCGAAGGTCACGACGCCGACCTTTTCGCCGTTTTGAAGCAGGTCCGCGCCTTCATCCGCCGGCGTAGTGCCGTCAAGCTTGACGCCGTAGATCTTGAACCGCTCCTTGCCTTGCGAGGCATAGTGGTTCTCGGCCCCGATAAAGCCGGTTTTCCCGGGTGAAACGGTGAATTCCAGGCCCAGCTCCCACAGCGTATCACCGCAGGTTTCGCCGTCGAACGGGTAGGTTTCCGAATTGTCGCCCGGATAGAACAGCAGGTAGCTTTCGGTGCGCAGCAGATCGAGCGTCGAAAACTGGACCGGGACGATGCCCATATCCTTACCCTCGGCCAGAATGCTATCCCACAGATGCACCGCGTGTTTAGCTTGGCAGAAGATCTCATACCCGCGCTCACCGGTGTAACCGGTCCGCGATATCATAACCGGGCAGCCATAGAGTTTGGTCTGCATGATTCCGAAATACGCCAGATCGCGAATACCGGGAATGTGTTTGGCCAGGAAATCAACGGCCACTGGTCCCTGCAGCGACATGTCATGCATGTCGTCGTCAAAAATGATCGAGCAGTTCTTGCCTGCCGCCACCGATGTCAACTGCTCCATGCCCGTTCCTGTGCCGTGCACCACAAGCCACGTGTTCACCGACAGGCGATAAATGATGCAGTCATCAACAAACTTGCCTTCGGCATTCAGGATTGACGCATAGGTCGACCGACCCGGCATGATCTTTTCCACATTACGCGTGGTGACTCGGTCAATGACATAGGCCGCATCTTCGCCCACGACATGAACCTTTTTCAGGCCCGAGACATCCATCAGACCGGCTTTGGTGCGGATGGCTTCGTAATCGGCTTTGGCACGTTCCGGGCTGTCGTCGTAGAACCATGCGGTCCCCATTCCATTCCAGTCTTCAAGCTCACCGCCGATTTCGGCGTGGCGCTGCGCAAGGGCCGACGTCCTCCAAAGAATGGCCATGGTTCAGGTCTCCCGTTGGTTGCTTTTGTTGGCCATATTGAGGCCGATGTCAGATCGAAAATCAACACCTCAGTGCAGATTTTTTTCCTGATGGGAATATTTGCCTTCAAATTTTGTACCCTGATAAGGGAGTGTCGCGAACTTGAAATCTGTTACTTAGCAAGGGGTTACGGCTAAATTCAACCCTCTGGAACACCGATGCGACACCACTCTAAAAGATGTTTGCCCCACATATCTATTGACAGGTGATCAATGAAATTGTCCCCTGAGTGGATAATATTTCCCAGCAGGAAAGTGTCCGCAGAGATGCCTTCTGCTGCAACAATAGGGAGACTGAGAAGTGGATGGTAATCTAAACGCGCTCACGACCGTGTTTACCGAGTTCTATTACTGGGTAACGGTCGTTTTCATGTTCCTCATCCATGTGGGCTTTTGCATGTACGAAGTCGGCGCCAGCCGTGCTCGTAACCATATGCACACATTGATGAAAAACATCATGATCATTCCGTTGGTGACGGTCACGTTCTTCTTGTTCGGATGGTGGATCTACTGGGCCTTTCCGAACTTTCCGTTCTGGGGCGGTTTGGACGCTGAAGCAGGTGCTGCGAATTTGCCTTGGGCCGATACGATGGCCACAAATCTGGGTGATAGAATCACGGGCGTTTTCTGGGCCGCATTCCTGCTGTTCTCGTGGACCGCTGCCTCGATTGTTTCGGGGTCTGTGATCGAGCGGATCAGATCTTCGGCCCTTTGGGTGCACGCAGTTCTGATTGGATCGGTTTTTTGGATCATCGATGCGGCTTGGGGTTGGCATTATGGCGGCTGGATGGTGCGCGTACTGGGATATCACGATGCTTATGCATCGGGAGTTATTCACGCGATTGCAGGTGGTTACGCGTTGGGCGTCATAATGGTGCTTGGTCCACGCCTGGGCAAATTCGCCAAGGATGGCACGCCCCGTGATATCCCCCCCCACAATCCATGGCTGCTGACCATCGGAATTTTTCTGATTTACACCGGGTTCTGGGGCTTCTACGCCGCATGTAACGTCCCTGTAATTTCGCCCGAAGTAATCGACGGTCAAATTACCGGAGCGACCTGGACTGCGACCAACATCTATCTAGCACCCACGACGCTTTCGGCGATCACTTTCAATTTCCTGATGTCGCTGTCTGGCGGGTTGATGGCGGCTTATGTGATCTCGAAAGGTGATGCGTTCTGGACCTTCTCTGGTGGACTTGCTGGCATTATCACCGCTTCGGCAGGAAATGATCTGTACCACCCGATTCAGGCGATGATCATTGCCGCAATTGGTGTCGTGATTGTGTACAAACTGCACTATTGGGTCGAACGCCGGTTCAAACTGGACGACGCGGTTGGAGCTGTTGCGGTGCATGGTTATGCAGGGGTAGTCGGATTGGTGATTTCTGGCTTTGTCCTGTGGGGCGTGCCGTCTTCGCCGTATGAAGGCTATGCAGCAATCAATCCGATCGGCCAGATCACGGGCGCAATCATCATGTTCTTCGTTCTGGGCTTCCTGCCTGGTTGGATCGTGGCAAAGATGCAGGCCGCAGCAGGCGTTCTGCGCATCCCTGAAGAAGTCGAACTGCAGGGCCTCGATTATGCTGAACATCATGCCTACGAGGACGCCAAAGCAGCAATTATCGAGGCTGACAAACAAGAGCTTGCAGCCCGTGGCGTGGCGGCGAAGTAAGGGAGAACACTATGTCTACGAATGGATACTCAGACTGGGCCGTTGACCTGGCCGAAGTTGGACCAATCTATCCCTTTCAGGGTTACGAGGTTCTGATGGTCATCATCGGTGTGATCTTTTGGATCGGCTGGCATCGCATCCAGTTTGTCCGGGAAGCCGAGCACCTCGAAAAGGCGCGCCACACTGGCGATGAAGAGAAGGTGAAGGCGCAGTTAGAGCGATACTGACCTCGATTTGAAAACCAGCAATGGGCGGAAAATCGACAGTCCGCCCATTGCCTCTCAGGAAAATTATTTTCCTATGATTATTGATGTCCCCCGATTTTGTTGGTAGCGTCGAATCATAACGAAACACACAAGGAGATCTGCCAGCCATGTGCGGAATTGTTGGATTATTCCTCAAAGACCAGTCTCTTGCGCCCCAACTGGGCAATATGCTTACAGACATGCTGATCACGATGACAGATCGGGGGCCAGACAGCGCCGGAATTGCCATCTATGGTGAAGATTCCATTGGAAAAACCAAGATCACCGTCCAATCCCCCAATGCCGATAGTGACTTTGTCGGGTTAGCCGAAGAGCTGGGCAAAGGCTTGGGCGTGGCAGTGACGCAGACGGATAACGACACGCATACGGTGTTGGACATCCCCGCCGGGCAATTTGAAGCCGCACGCTCCATCCTGGCCGAAATTCGGCCTTCTGTGCGCATTATGAGCCGGGGCGAGAATCTCGAGATCTACAAAGAGGTAGGCCTGCCCAAAGATGTTGCAGACCGCTTCAACCTGAGCGGCATGACCGGAACTCATGGGATCGGGCACACTCGCATGGCGACAGAGTCCGCCGTGACAACAATGGGTGCGCATCCGTTCAACACAGGATCAGACCAGTGTTTGGTTCATAACGGGTCGCTGTCCAACCATAACTCTTTGCGTCGCAAGTTGCGCCGCGAGGGTGTGACCATCCAGACCGAGAACGACACCGAGGTCGGTGCTGCCTATCTGACATGGAAAATGATGAACGGCGCCACTTTGGGTGAAGCACTGCAATCGAGCCTGGATGATCTGGACGGTTTTTTCACCTTTGTTGTGGGCACCAAAGATGGCTTTGGCGTTGTTCGCGATCCGATTGCCTGCAAGCCGGCCGTTATGGCTGAGACAGATCAATATGTAGCCTTTGGCAGCGAGTATCGCGCGTTGGTGAATTTGCCCGGTATCGAAGATGCACGTGTTTGGGAACCCGAACCGGCGACGGTCTATTTCTGGTCCCATAATGACAGCCCTACATCCCAAGAGAAGGCGGCCTGAAATGCAGACCTATGACCTTGAAGCAGAAGGGCTGCGGGGCCTGAACTCGACCCTGCAAAAGCAGAGCGGCGAGACAAACCAGACAAATTGGCAAGTGATAAACCCCAAGGGAAGCCACGCCATTGCAGTCGGGCTGGACGCGCCGATTGAGGTGACTGTCAAAGGTTCCACTGGATACTATTGTGCAGGCATGAACCAACAGGCGACCATAAAGGTCGAAGGATCAGTAGGGCCCGGCGTCGCCGAAAACATGATGTCCGGTCAGGTGATCATTGATGGCGATGCCAGCCAATATGCCGGGGCTACGGGCCACGGTGGGTTGCTGGTGATTAAGGGGAATGCAAGCTCGCGCTGCGGTATTTCGATGAAGGGCATCGACATCGTCGTTCACGGCGATATCGGGCACATGTCTGCCTTCATGGCGCAGGCCGGAAATCTGGTTGTGTGCGGCGATGCAGGCGACGCGTTGGGAGATTCACTGTACGAAGCCCGCCTGTTTGTCAGGGGTTCGGTCAAAAGTCTGGGCGCGGATTGCATCGAAAAGGAATTGCGGCCCGAGCATTATGAGATTTTGAAGGACCTGTTGGATCGCGCAGGCTCTGATGCCAAACCTGAAGAGTTCAAACGCTATGGCTCAGCTCGTCAGCTTTATAATTTTGATGTCGACAAATCAGCCGCCTACTGAGGAAGAAGGGTATGAAAGATATGGACGATCAAATCCCCCGCACCCTGCCGATCCAGTCGGCGACATTTTCAAACCCGATCAATGCAGAAATCCGTCGTGCTGCGGCTACGGGCATCTATGACATCCGCGGTGGTGGGGCGAAACGGAAGGTGCCGCATTTTGACGACCTGCTATTTCTGGGCGCGTCAGTCTCCCGCTACCCGTTAGAGGGGTATCGAGAGCGCTGCGATACATCCGTCACTTTGGGCACGCGTTTTGCCAAAAAACCGATCGTGCTGGATATTCCTGTCACGATTGCCGGTATGAGCTTTGGTGCCTTGTCCGGCCCCGCTAAAGAAGCGCTTGGTCGGGGCGCCTCGGCCGCTGGTACCTCAACCACAACCGGCGACGGCGGCATGACTCCAGAAGAGCGCGGCCATTCCAACAAACTGGTCTATCAGTATCTCCCCTCGCGGTATGGCATGAACCCAAATGACCTGCGCAAGGCGGATGCGATCGAAATTGTCGTCGGTCAAGGTGCCAAGCCAGGTGGCGGCGGCATGCTGCTGGGTCAGAAAATCTCTGACCGTGTCGCCGACATGCGGACCCTGCCCAAGGGCATTGACCAGCGCTCGGCCTGTCGCCACCCGGATTGGACTGGTCCGGACGATCTGGAGATTAAGATCCTCGAACTGCGGGAAATCACCGATTGGCAGGTGCCAATCTACGTCAAGGTTGGCGCCACGCGGCCGTATTACGACACCGCTTTGGCGGTGAAGGCAGGGGCTGATGTGGTGGTGATGGACGGGATGCAGGGCGGTACCGCTGCTACACAGGATGTTTTCATCGAACATGTCGGATTGCCTACGCTCTCTTGCATCCGCCCCGCCGTTCAGGCCTTACAGGATCTGGGGGTGCATCGTGAAGTGCAGTTGGTGATTTCGGGCGGTATTCGTACCGGGGCCGATGTAGCCAAAGCGTTAGCCTTGGGTGCAGATGCAGTGGCCATCGGGACCGCCGCATTGGTGGCCCTTGGCGACAACGACCCGAAGTGGGAAACAGAATATCAAAAACTGGGCACAACCACCGGTGCTTATGACGATTGGCACGAAGGTCAGGATCCGGCTGGCATCACCACACAGGATCCAGATCTGGCAGCGCGTCTGGACCCGGTTGAGGCCGGGCGGAGGCTGCGCAACTACCTGAAGGTGATGACACTGGAGGCACAAACCATCGCGCGTGCCTGCGGACATAATCACTTGCACAACCTCGAACCGGAAGACCTGTGCGCGTTGACAATGGAGGCGGCCGCGATGGCGCGCGTGCCACTTGCGGGAACCAGTTGGTACCCCGGCAAGGAAGGGTTCTGAATTGATGCTGCGCGGCTCCCTCATGGGGGCCGCGTTTTGCTTTGAAAATCGAAAAACAACAGGGAAAGGAAAGCAATCGTGACGACAGATCTCGCAGCTTTCGCAAAAGAAAAAGGCGTCAAATACTTCATGATTTCGTTCACCGACCTGTTCGGTGGGCAGAGGGCTAAACTGGTTCCTGCGCAGGCGATTGCTGACATGCAGGAAGACGGCGCTGGGTTTGCCGGGTTCGCCACCTGGCTGGATATGACCCCGGCCCATCCCGACATGCTGGCGGTGCCGGATCCATCTTCGGTCATTCAACTGCCTTGGAAACCCGAGGTGGCCTGGGTTGCGGGCAACTGCGTCATGGAAGACAAGGACGTCGCTCAGGCGCCGCGTAACGTGTTGCGCCGACTGATCGACGAAGCGGCAAGCGAAGGCCTGCATGTCAAAACCGGGATCGAGGCAGAATTCTTTTTGCTGACCCCGGATGGAGAGCAGATCAGCGATCCGTTCGATACCGCCGAGAAACCCTGCTATGATCAACAGGCGGTGATGCGCCGTTATGATGTTGTGCGCGAGATCTGCGACTACATGCTGGAACTGGGCTGGGGCCCGTATCAAAACGACCACGAAGACGCCAATGGCCAGTTCGAGATGAACTGGGAGTTTGACGATGTCTTGCGTACCGCTGACAAGCACTCGTTCTTCAAGTTCATGACCAAATCCGTGGCTGAAAAGCACGGTTTGCGCGCCACGTTTATGCCAAAACCGGTCGAAGGTCTGACCGGCAACGGCTGTCATGCCCATATCTCGGTCTGGGATGCGCCGGGTGATGCCGCAAAAATCAATGTCTTTGCGGGTGACGGCGATGGCCCAACTGGTGAAGTTGGCCTGGGCGAACAGGGCAAGCACTTTTTGGGTGGGATCATGAAGCACGCCAGCGCATTGGCGGCCATCACCAACCCGACCGTGAACTCTTACAAGCGCATCAATGCTCCGCGTACCATGTCGGGCGCGACTTGGGCTCCGAACACGGTGACCTGGACAGGCAATAACCGTACCCACATGGTCCGGGTGCCAGGGCCTGGCCGTTTCGAGTTGCGCCTGCCTGATGGGGCAACCAACCCCTATTTGCTGCAGGCGGTCATTATTGCCGCTGGCTTGTCCGGCATTCGCAGCAAGGCAGACCCGGGGCGGCGGTATGATATCGACATGTATGCTGAGGGCCACACCGTGACCGACGCGCCGAAGCTGCCGCTTAATATGCTCGACGCCCTGCGTGACTATGACAAGGACACCGAGCTGAAGGCGATGATGGGTCAGGAGTTCTCGAGCGCATTCCTGAAGATGAAGCATCAGGAGTGGAACTCGTTCGTGTCACATTTTTCACGTTGGGAAAAAGAACACACGCTGGATATCTGATCAAATGCAGGTGGCGGAATTGGGGCCGCGGGTTGAGCTGCGGCCCTGTTCTCTGCGATCAATCCACATCGGTTGCTCGATGAGTGTTTTGAATTTCCGGCATATGCCGGGTGAAACGCCGTTGCGCTTCTTCAGTGTATTCCAACGCGTGGCGACATTACCTGCATCGTGTATCGTTACCCGTCGTGAAATTGAACGACGCGTTTATTTTTTGGAAACGTAAAACAGTAGATCTTTGCTAGGTCCAATTGGGCAAAGCCAAATGACACAAGAAACTGCGCGCTTTCTACGGTTGCCAGACTACCTTCTGCAACAATCCAGCCGCCCAAATTCGGCCCGACCGTAGTCAATGTCGTAGTGACCAATGCGCCGTCCAGGCTGTCGTACAGCCCCTCTTTGAGCAACTCGTCGCGCAGGTTGCTGTAGAAGCTCTCGATTCAGGCGTATGTCGCGGTTAGCCCGGATCGGTATAGAGCCATTCAACATCACGCCGCCGCGCATCGCTGAGACGTCCGCGCTTGTGGGTCCAAATCTGGAGATGCAGCCGTTCATGGCTCGGGTGATCTCGAGTTAGCGTCGGATCAGTGGCTTAGACTAGCGGCTATGAAAACTGCTACGCGCCAGCTGTCGGCTTCAAGACCGTGCTGCCAGGAATGAGCCTAAACCCGACGTCTTTGGCGGATTTCACGGGCTCTCCGTTTATCTGCGCTAAAACCATCTCGGCGGCGATTTGACCGATTTTCAGATGTGGCACAGCGATAGATGTCAACCGGTATGGCTGAATTGCCGAGATAGGCAAGTCGCCCCATCCTGCAATACCGATGTCATCCGGCACGCGAAGACCAATCTTCTGGGTGTATTGCAGGCCGCCAATGGCCATGTTGTCGTTCTGATAGAAAATGGCTTCGATGTCGCGATGGGCCGCCAAAAGCTGCTCGGTCCCATAAAAACCAGTGTAGAAGCCAGGGGTATCCTTGAGCAAAAGTTGTTTTTCAAGCCGCCCATTTGCGTCTTCAATTGCCTTGGAGAACCCGTTCAGCCGCGCTGTCGCGGCATTGGCGACGTCATGCGACGTGCCAACATATCCAAACTTTCGGTACTCCATCCCGGCAAGGTAGCGCCCCATGCTGTAACCGCTATCAAAGTGATTCAGGCCAACGCACATATCCAATGGGCTGGAATTGAAGTCCCAGATTTCCACCAAGGGAATGCCTGCACCGCGCAGCATTTGAATGGCTTTGGGGCTGTGTGAGCGTCCGGTGACGATCAACCCGGCAGGTTGCCAGGACAGAACGGTTTCGATCCACTTTTCCTCGTGGTCGATTTCGTGCTCGGTCAGGCCCAGAACCGTCTGATGGCCAAATGCCCCCAGTTTGCGGTCAATGCCCTCGAGCACCTGAGCGAAGATTTCATTGCCCAATTCCGGGATGCTGACGCCGACAAACGTCGATTTCTTGCCACCCGCAAACACGGTCGCCAAGCGATTCGGCAGGTATCCCAAGCGATCGACTTCTACCATGACCTTGGCACGTGTCTTTTCCGAAAAACCTCCTTCGTCCCGCAAGACTCGACTTGCAGTCATCTTGGAGACGCCTGCTGCCTTGGCCACTTCGGCCAGACTTATTTTATTGTTTTTATTTGATTTATCCGGATCGTCGCTCATTTACGTTACGGGTAACTCTTTTTTGTTGACAACCAAGTGGGCTGCGAGAATGCTAACGTAACGTTACGGGTAACTCAACACGTTGTTGAGGAGCAACAGGGTTACCGCGATCTGGGAGGAGGCCACAGTGCCCGGCACTGCACAAAGCAATCTGTTCTTTGATGGGATAAAGAAGCATTTCGGAGGCACCTATGCCTTGCGCGATGTATCCCTGAACATTGAACGCGGCGAGATCGTTGCTTTGTTGGGTGAAAACGGGGCCGGGAAATCCACTCTCATCAAGATCCTTGGTGGCATTCACAAAGCTGACGAAGGTCGGGTTCTGATCGATGGTCACCCATACGAACACAGCCCTGGCGATTTTGGAGAGCGTCAGTCAGTTGCGTTCATTCACCAAGATTTGGGGATGATCGAATGGATGACGGTCGCCGAGAACATTGCATTGGCGCTCGGCTACTCTCGGAAGAACGGTCTTATCAACTGGAAGACAGTGAATGAGTTTGCCCAACAAGCGCTGGATAAGGTTGGATGCGAATTTGATCCAACAACTCGTGTTCAGGATCTTTCGCGCACCGAGAAATCGCTTGTCGCCATTGCCCGCGCCTTGGCGGTGGATTGCGACTATCTTGTACTGGACGAACCCACCGCGTCGCTGCCCGCAGACGAGGTTGAGCGCTTGTTCGAAGCTCTGCGCCCACTGAAAGAGCAGGGCGTGGGCATGATCTATGTATCGCACAGGCTGGACGAGATTTTTCAGATCGCCGACCGCGTGGCGGTTTTGCGCGATGGTGAGTTGGTTGGGTTGCGCAGCATTGATCATACAACGCCGGAAGAGCTTGTTTACATGATCGTCGGGCGAAAGACACGCCAGGTGATCAAGCCCGACAACCCGCCGGGCGAGACCATCCTGGAGGTCAGCGGCCTGAATATGGACGCGGCTCACAATGTAAGTTTCCAGCTGCAATCGAATGAGATCGTGGGGCTGGTCGGCCTGCGCGGGGCAGGGCACGAAAACGTCTCGCGTGCATTGTTTGGTGCTGAAATGTTCGATGGGCAGATCACCCTGCGTGGCGAAGCGCCTAATCTATCCTCTCCCCAAGCAGCTATGGCGTCTGGGATCGGGCTGGTTGCCCGGGACAGGACCGAGGAGTCCGTGGCGATGTCGCTGACCATCCGGGAGAACACATTCCTGAACCCCGCGGCCTTCGGGCGAACGCTGCTATCGTTCATGAGCCACCGTACAGAAACCGAAAACGCCGCCCGCGTGGGCGCGGATGTCGCGTTGTCGCCAAATGATCAAACCATGGCCATCGAAAGCCTTTCCGGTGGAAACCAGCAAAAGGTTGTGATCGGCAGATGGTTGGAAACAAAACGCAATTTGTTGATCTGCGAGGATCCTACTGCTGGCGTCGATGTCGGCGCCAAGGCGGAAATCTATGCGTTATTGAATCGGGCAATGGAAGATGGCGTCGGCATCATCGTGGTCTCGACCGATTTTGAAGAAGTTGCAGCCATCTGTCACCGCGCCATTGTCTTCAGCCAAGGTCAGATCGTGCGTGAATTGATGGGTACTGAGCTGACCACAGAAAATCTCATACAAGCCGCCTCGGCCTCGAACGCCGTTGCGAGTTAAGGACTACGAATATGCAATCGCTTGAATCCAATGCGCTGGAACCTACCAAGGCCGAGTTGAAGAACGCTTCGCTCAGAACACGGATACTGCGCTTTCTTCCGGTCTATGGGCTGGTGCTGCTGACCGGATTCCTGATCATTCTGTTTTCGGTCCTATTGCCCAATACCTTTCCCACACTCCTGAATTTGCGGGCAATCATTTCGGACAAGGCCATTATTGCGCTGTTGTCGCTTGGGGCCATGATCCCGATGGCGGCCGGACGTATCGACCTGACGGTGGGGTATGGGATCGTACTGTGGCACATTTTGGCGATCTCATTGCAGACGACGTTTGGTATCCCTTGGCCAATTGCAGTTGCGATCGTTCTCTCATTGGGTTTGTTCACCGGTTTCCTGAACGGTTTGCTTGTCGAAGTCGCAAAGATCGACAGCTTTATTGCCACGCTTGGCACGGGCACTGTGCTGTACGCGCTGGCGCTGTGGCATACGGGCGGTCGTCAGATGGTCGGTGCGTTGCCGGATAGTTTCTACGCCATCAACGGCACCTTTGTGTTCGGCCTGCCGATCACCGGCTTTTATGTGCTGGGCATCACCGTCGCGATGTGGCTGATTCTGGAATACACGCCCATCGGCCGATATCTGTATGCAATCGGTGCCAACCAGCGCGCTGCACAGCTGAACGGTATTCCAACGCGAAAGTTTGTCATTGGCGCG
This sequence comes from uncultured Ruegeria sp., assembly GCF_947489545.1. Classification (NCBI taxonomy): domain Bacteria; kingdom Pseudomonadati; phylum Pseudomonadota; class Alphaproteobacteria; order Rhodobacterales; family Roseobacteraceae; genus Ruegeria; species uncultured Ruegeria sp. Next base: position 28,071 of record NZ_CANLDZ010000007.1, read on the forward strand.
TTTATGTCATCGGGCCTGATCACCGCATTCGCCGGGGTGTTGCTGGCATCGAAACTACGGATCGGGCAAGCCTCGGTCGGTCTTGAATTCCTGTTACCTGCTTTGGTCGGGGCCTTCTTGGGGTCCACCACCATCAAGCCGGGACGCGTGAATGTTTGGGGAACAGTTGTGGGTGTCGCGATCCTGGCTGTCGGTATCTCGGGTATTCAGCAATTCGGTGGATCCTTCTGGGTCGAGCCGATGTTCAACGGTGTCACGCTGCTGATTGCGATCGGGATTGCCGGTTACGCTCAGCGCCGCAAAGGCGCCAACAAATAAAAAGCATAAGGGAGGAGATTATGCTGAAACGGACTTTTATGGCGGTATCCGCCGCCGCCCTGCTGACGGGGCTGGGTGTACCGGTCATGGCCGAGACCGCCTTTGACGGACCTACAAGCGGCCCCAAAGCTGCCGAGGGCAAGTCGATTGTCGTCGTTGCAGGGGATCTGAAAAACGGCGGTATTCTGGGCGTCACCAATGGTGTCGAGGAAGCGGTCGGAGCCATCGGCTGGGAAGTCCGCGTGCTGGACGGCGCCGGTTCCATTCAGGGCCGCACAGGTGCCATCGGTCAGGCAATGGCCTTGCAACCGGACGGGATCATCATCAATGGCTTCGACGCCGTCGAACAGCAGGCTGCGCTTGAAGGCGTTGTGAATGCGAACATTCCGATGGTCGCATGGCACTCAGGCCCCAAGATCGGCTGCGACGCACCGGGCGGTATCTTTGCCAATGTCTCAACCGATGCGATGACCGTGTCCGAAGTTGCTGCGGAATGGGCGATGAATGATGGTGGGGATGCGGTCGGGGCCATCATCTTTACGGACTCCACCTATCAGATTGCCATCGACAAGGCCGATCGCATCAAAGAAACCATCGAGGCCGCAGGTGGCACGGTATTGGAATATGTCGACACGCCCATTGCTGATACGTCAGCCCGGATGGGGCCGCTGACCACCAGCCTTCTGCAGAAATACGGAGATCAGTGGACGCACGCTTTGGCGATCAATGACCTGTATTTCGACTTCATGGGGCCTGCACTGGCGGCCGCAGGAATTTCGTCGGATGACGGCCCACAGGCCGGCTCGGCCGGCGATGGGTCCGAGGCTGCGTTCCAGCGTATTCGCAGTGGCAGTTATCAGACCATCACCGTGGCCGAACCGCTAAACCTGCAGGGCTGGCAGCTTGTGGATGAGCTGAACCGCGCCATTCAGGGCGAGCCGTGCTCGGGCTATGTGACGTCGCCCGCGCTGGTGACCGAGGAAGGTCTGGCCAAGCTGGGTGATAGCAACCAGTTCGACCCCGACAGCCCATATCGCGACGCTTACGTGACGATCTGGGGCAAGTAACCACTTTGGCAGCCTCTGCCTTTCACGGGCGGGGCTGCCTTCCAAAGAGATGACACAGCGCAAAGCCATCAAACCGGTCTTTTGACCGCCATGGTGAAGCTTTGCGCAAAGGAGGAAGCCATGAGCGATCAGCCATTGGTTCAAATGCAGGGAATAACCAAACGCTTTGGCGGCGTCACGGCGCTGCAGGATGTTGATCTGACCGCGTATGCCGGTGAAGTTTTGGCCATCGTTGGTGACAACGGGGCGGGAAAATCGACGTTGATCAAGATCCTGACCGGTGTTCACCAGCCGACCGAAGGGCGGATCTTGATGGACGGTCAGCCGTTGGAGATGTCCAGCCACTCGGACGCAATCGCTAACGGGATTGACGCGGTTTACCAGACACTTGCGCTGGCGGATCATCTGTCGCCTGCCGCCAATATGTTCCTGGGAAACGAACTGACCAAGAACGTCCTGGGCATGGCGTTTCTGGACAATAAACGCATGAAGACCGAGGCTGCCCGGGTTCTGGAAGAACGTTTAGGCGTGCGTTTGAGGTCAATGGACGTGATGACGGAAAGCCTGTCTGGCGGACAACGTCAGGCCGTCGCGATTTCGCGCGCGGTGTACCACGAAGACCTGCGCCTGCTGGTGATGGATGAGCCCACTGCCGCGTTGGGTCCGCAGGAAACAGCCCGAACCCTGAAGCTGATCAAGTCGCTTCGAGAACAGGGGCTGGCGGTTATCCTGATTTCGCACTCGCTGGATGATGTCTTCGAAGTATCCGACCGCATTCACGTGCAACGCCGGGGCCGCGCTGTTGGCGTTGTCAAAACCGCGGATAGTTCCGTTCAAGACGTCCTGGGCCTGATCGTCGGCGCTCAGGATGCGGCCGCGTGAAGGAGAGCAAGATGTCCGCGACCACCACCACCCCCGAACATAAAACCATCATGGACCGGCTCGAGCCGTATCTGGCCTTCATCGGTCCAATGGTGATGATCCTGGCAATCCTTATCTTCATGGGTATCGCCGAACCTGCACGGTATTTCCGCGCCACAAACCTGAACCTGATCCTACTGGACGCGGCGCTGTATATGCCAATGGCTATGGCGATGACCTTTGTTATCACCCAGCGCGGGATTGATCTCTCGATTGGATCCATTGCAGCGTTCTCAGCCATTCTTATGGCCTTTTTGATCAAGCAGTACGGCTTTCCCGCATGGGTGGCAGTGCCATTGGCTATCGTCATGGGGGCGATCATGGGTCTGATCAACGGCCTCGTGATTACTCGGTTCAAGGTACCGGACCTGATCGGCACCTTGGCTATGGACCTGGTGTATCGTGGCCTCGCGCTCGTCATCGCAAAAGGTCTGGTGCTTGCTCGGTTCCCCGACTTGATTACGGATATTGGGCGTGGACAAATCCCCGGATTTATCCCGATCCCAGTGATTTTGGGCTTACTCACCATGGCTGTCGGCTATGTGGTTTTGACCCGCACCTATTTCGGGCGTTACACCATCGCCATTGGTTCAAACCCCGAAGCCAGTGAAATGACTGGTGTCGCGGTCGATCGCCACAAAATCTATGCATATGTGCTGATGGGTGCGGCGGCGGCGATGGCGGGTGTGATGCTGACCGGAAAACTGAACGCCATCCAGGCAACTTCAGCGCCGTATTTCAACCTACACGTCATCGCAGCGGTTGTTGTGGGCGGCACCTCTCTGTTCGGCGGACGGGCGTCAATGCTGGGTTCGCTAGCCGGTGTGCTTCTGCTGTCGATGATGATCAACGCATTGGTAACGCTGCGGATCGAGTTCTTCTGGCAATCCGTCGCTTCGGGTGTGGTCATCGTCAGCTCGGTCGCTCTGTACACGTGGATGCAAAAGAAAGACCGGGACGGTGCACATGGCTTGATGGCCGCACTGCGCAGCAAAGAGGCGCAGAAGCTGCTGCGGTTCTCGGCTGCGCTGATCGGTGCACTGATCCTGTTGTTGGCCCTTGGGGCGGGCCTGGCAACCGAGCCTGCGCCAAGCGGCTAAGGCAGACAAAAGTGGTGCGCCGGGAGGTAGGAGTCCCGACGCACCTGCAAGACCCCACAATGTTCGCGAAAGGGAGGACTTACCGTGAAACAATTGAACAAAGCCTTACTGACGACAAGCGCATTTTGCCTGTGTGCTGCTGCTGCCTTGGCGGAAGGCAACCTGCCATTGAAAGAGCTGCCCGGTATCGCAGATCGGGACTACTGGGTTCCGGGCGAGGTAAATGCCGACGGCAAGCTGGAAGCGCTGCAAGCCACGACCGGGGCTGAAGCAGTAAAGTATTCAGGCACGCAGGACGGGCCGTTGCAGATCGCCTTGATCTACCCTTCGGCGGATACATCAGATTTCTGGGCGCGCAACTATCTCGCGATGATCAAACGCCTGGACGAGTTGGGGATCGAATACGAGACCACAGAATTTGCCAGCCGTCAGATCGAACACAGCCTGCAGTCAACTTATGCCAATCAGGTGGTTCAAGATGCGGATCTATATGATTTCGTCATTTTTGGCCCATCGGAATTGGCCATTCAGGCAGACAACATCGACAAGATGTCGGCTAGCGACGGCTTTGCCACCTTCGTCTGGGCCTTTCACACGCCGCCCAAGGATCTGGAAAACCAGCCGGATGCATGGTTCGATTTCAGCTCGGCCGCGGGTGCGCTGACCATGTGCGACTACATGCTGGAACGCTTGGGCAATGACGTGACCATGGCGATGAACCGGGGTATTCCGGGGATCACTGACGATCAGCGCTCGGGTGATTTCAAGGCCTGTGTTGAGGATAAGGGCAACTGGACTACCGTTTATGAACACTATGGTGAGTACCAGCGCGAAGGTGGTTTTGAGGGCACTAGCCTGATCCTGCAGGCGTATCCTGAGGCCACGATCATCCACAACGCAAACACGGCGATGGCGATGGGTTCGGTCGAGGCACAGGTTGCAGCTGGCAAAGAGAAAGAAGTCTTCTCGACCGGTTGGGGCGGTACAGGTCTTGAGCTGGACGCCATCCGTCGCGGCGAACTGGATGCAACCCCGATGCGCATGGGCGACGATGTTGGTGCCGCCACGGCTGAGGCCATCAAGGCGCATATGGAAGGCCGTCAGGACGAGCTGCCTTTTGTTTTTCTGGGCCGGATTACGGTCGCACATGACCAGATGAACCCAGACGAATTGGATGCGCTGGAACAGGAAGCGTTTCGGTTCTCAGGCGTGGGCGCTCTGGAGCGTTGACCTAGGGCTGGGCGGGGACATCCCCGCCCAAACTGAATTTGGGATTGACGATGTACGGCGCGACACATAACGATGTGACCGGTCACATAGAATAGATTTGATGACTCGGAAAGGGGTTCAAAATGGCGCAATCCATGATGCTGATTGAAAAGTGCAGCCATTGCGTAAGCTGGTATGACATTCAAACGGGTGCCCGTCAGGGTCGTTTGGACCTGCCACATTTCCCCCATGAGTTCGTGGTCGACGATGATTACCAGTACGCTTATGTCGGTCACTACGGGGTGCAGAATTCCGGTATCGAGGGTACCGAGGGTCGGTCGGTCATCGTGATTGATATCCGCAAACAGGAAATCGTGCACAGCTACGATTTGGGCGAACATGCCCGCCCACATGGGATCGGACTGGACGGGCAGGGGCGGTTATACGTGCTGTCGGAATGGACAGGTCATCTGTTAGTCAAGGAAAACCCGCGCGCCTTCGATCAGGGATGGGATCATGTCACGCCGACGGGCGGCACCAAGTGTCATCTGTTTGCCCTCACCAAAGATGGGCACACGGCTTATTCCATGAATTTGACCTCTGGCGATGTGACTGTTTTCAACCCCTACGATGTGTCAGTATCGCCGATCTCAATCAAGACCGGGCAGAAACCTGAGGGGAGATGTCTGCGGGAAGAAGCACACACGCTTTATACCTCGCAACGGATTTCCAACACCGTAGCCGTCATCAACACCGAAACGCTGGAAGTCGAGCGTACGTTCCCAACACCGGATGACCCCTGCCGAATTTACTATGACGAAAAGCGCAATCGCCTTGTGACGATGAACCATTTTGGCGGCTCGTTTTCCGTTTTTGACGAAGCGACGGGTGAGATGCTGCACGAACAGAAAACGCCTGCAAATCCGCTGGCCCTGTGTATCGATGACGAGGCTGGCTTCGCCTATATCGCGATTGATTGCGAGCAGGTGCAGCGGTTCAACCTTGATACATTCGAGGTGGTGCAGACCTTTGACACGGGCAAGGAGCCAGACGTGATGGTCATCCTGCCCGACGGATTTTCAAAATACTGGGAGGGTGTGGCATGATCAAACCTCGCATCGCAATTGTTCCTGGCGATCCGTCCGGGATCGGGCCAGAACTCATCGCCAAGCTGCTAAGTCAGGATGGCGTTCAGGATGCTGCCGATATCGTGCTGGTCGGCGACAGCCATTTGTGGCAACGCGGCGCAGAACAAGCTGATCTTGACGTCCCTTTGAACACGGTGTGTGAGGTGACGGATCAACATGGGCTTTCCCATCTGGAGCTGGACACAATTGCACCCGAGGACGTGAAAATCGCCAAGGTGACGGTTGAAAGCGGCACCACATCCCTGCGCTGTCTCGACAAGGCGATGGATCTGGCGATGGCGGGACAGGTGGACGGCATCCTTTTTGGCCCGTTCAACAAGGCGGCGATGACGGGCGCCGGGCTGAACGCCGAGGATGAGCATCGCTATATGGCGCGGTATCTGGGTCATGAGGGGTATCACTCGGAACTTAATGTTCTGGATGAGCTGATGACCACGCGCGTGACCTCTCATATCGGGCTAAAAGACGTCGCGGCCAATATCACCGAAGACGGGATACTAAAGGCCGTCAATCTGGCCGATGACACCCTGCGCAAGGCGGGCAAGGTTCGTCCCAACATCGCGGTAGCGGCGTTGAATCCGCACGCAGGCGATAACGGCAAATTTGGTCGGGAAGAGATCGACATTCTTGAACCTGCCGTCCGCAAGGCGCAGCAAAAACAGATGAACGTGACGGGGCCATGGCCGTCGGACACGGTGTTTTTAAAGGCCCAGCGGGGTGAGGTCGATGCGGTCGTGACCATGTATCACGACCAGGGCCAGATCGCGATCAAGCTGATGGGGTTTGAACGTGGTGTGACCGTTGCAGGCGGGCTTCCCATTCCGGTGGCCACGCCAGCGCATGGCACTGCATTCGATATCGCCGGTCAGAACAAGGCCAACCCGGGAGCGACCCGGCAAGCATTTGATCTGCTGGTGCGGATGGCCAAGACACATCGCGCTGAACGCAGCGCGGATTGAGGAGAGCAAGATGACAAAGATCAAATCCGTGCGCACCCGCGTCTGGAACTGGTCCGGGCCCACCGTTCCGCCCACCGGCAATTTCTGTACCAATGCGTCGGATACGCTTTGGGACAAGGGCGATGCAATGTCCTCCTTCCGGTTTCACCAATGGCTGACCTGCGAAATTGAAACCGAGGACGGCACTGTGGGCATCGGCAATGCAGCACTTGCTCCGACCGTGGTCAAGACGGCCATCGATGATTGGTTTGCACCCATGGTGATTGGGGAAGATCCGTTCGATTATGCTTATCTGTGGGAAAAAATGTACCGCCGCAGCCACGCCTGGGGGCGCAAGGGCATCGGGATGACAGCGATCTCGGCGGTGGATTTGGCGATTTGGGATCTGATGGGCAAGCTTGTGGGCAAGCCTGTTTTCAAATTGCTTGGCGGGCGGACCAAGGAAAAGATCCCGGTCTATTACTCCAAGCTTTATTCCGGCCCGGTCGAGTCCATGCAGGCTGAGGCTGAAGAGGCTAAAAAGCACGGCTATTCCGCCTACAAAATGCGCTTTGGATGGGGGCCCAAGGATGGAATGCCTGGCATGCGCGAAAACCTGAAGCGGGTAGAGGCGGTGCGCGAAGTCATTGGATATGACGCGGATCTGATGCTGGAATGTTATCAGGGTTGGAACCTCGACTACACCAAACGTATGCTTCCGAAGCTGACCAAATACGAACCTCGGTGGCTGGAAGAACCGGTGATTGCAGACGATGTCGAAGGTTACCGCGATCTGAACGCAATGAATATCGTGCCTATCTCGGGCGGGGAGCATGAGTTTTCGGTTATCGGTTGCAAGGATCTGATCGAGAAAAAAGCCGTCTCGGTCCTGCAATACGACACCAACCGCGTAGGGGGCATCACAGCAGCGCAAAAGATCAACGCTATCGCCGAGGCGTTCCAAGTGCCGGTCATCCCTCATGCCGGACAGATGCACAATTACCACCTGACCATGGCAAATGCGAATTGTATGATCAGCGAATACTTCCCCGTCTTTGATGTCGAGGTTGGGAATGAGCTGTTCTATTACATCTTCGAAGGTGATCCAGATGCGGTCGAAGGGTTCATTGATCTGGATGACGACAAGCCAGGCCTAGGGATTGAGATCACCGATAAGCATCTGAAACATTTCGAGATAACGGAGTAGCTCATGACATACACTGGCATCTGGCCCGTCGCTCCAACGCCGTTCAATGATGACGGTACACTTGATCTTGATGGGATGAAGCGTGTTTTGGATTGCCTGATCGATCAGGGCGCAGACGGGATCTGTGTTTTGGCGAATTTTTCGGAACAGTTTCTGATCTCAGACGAAGAACGTGCAACCTTAACCCGGCTAAGCTTGGAACATGTCGCCGGGCGCGTGCCGATGATTGTGACGATCAGTCATTTTGCCACGCAGATCGCTGTCGAACGCGCTAAGTTTGCGAAAGACCTTGGCGCGGACATTGTCATGATGATGCCGCCTTATCACGGGGCGCTTTTGAAAGGGAACGCGCAGCAGACCTTTGATCAGTTCGCGGCTGTGGGTGAAGTCGGTATCCCAATTATGGTACAGGATGCGCCGCTCTCAGGTGTTGATCTACCCGTGTCGTTGTTGGTGCAGATGGCCCGGGAAATTGACATGGTGAAGCTGTTCAAGATCGAGTGTCCTCGCGCGGCCAATAAGCTACGGGCATTGATTGCCTCAGGTGGTGATGTAATTGAAGCGCCGTTTGACGGCGAAGAGGGCATCACTTTGCTGGCTGATCTGGATGCCGGTGCAACCGGTTCCATGACATCCGGAATGATCGTTGATCAGATCAAACCCGTGATTATCCATCACCACGCTGGCCGCATTGATGAGGCGACTGACGCTTATGGGCGCGTGGCGATGGTGATCAACCACGAAAACCGGCAATGCGGTTGGCAGTCCTGCAAGGCCGCGATGGTCGAAGGTGGCGTGATCCGATCCGAATTTTGTCGCCACCCGATTGATCCGCTGCAACCGGCCATTCGTGACCGGCTGATAGACCTTCTGAAACCGCTGGACCCACTGGTCCTGAAATGGGGAAAATAAGATGATCCTTGGAAAAAACCTGATCGACGGCACATGGGTCGGGTCCGACAATCTGCGCGCGTCTGATGATCTGGGCGGGCAAAGCTTTGCACAGGCGACCGCAGCGCAGGTCGACGAAGCTTGCCAGGCCGCCCGCCGTGGCTTTCGTGCCTATTCCGGAAAATCACGTACCGAACGCGCCACATTCCTGCGCGCAATAGCGGATCAAATGGATGCTCTCGGCGATGAGATCACCGAGACCGGTATGGCAGAAACCGGCCTGCCCGAGGCGCGGCTCATCGGCGAGCGCGGCCGTACGACCGGCCAGTTGCGTATGTTTGCCGATCTGATTGAAGAGACAGGATATCTTGATATCCGCAAAGACGGCGCACTTCCTGATCGGACGCCACTCCCCCGTCCTGATCTGCGCCTGACGCACAAAGCAATCGGCCCCGTGGCCGTGTTTGGTGCGTCGAATTTTCCGCTCGCCTTTTCGACAGCAGGTGGCGACACCGCATCGGCACTGGCCGCTGGTTGTCCCGTTATCGTCAAGGGTCACAGCGCACATGCTGGCACCGCCGAACTGGTGGCGCAAGCTATCGCGAAGGCAGGCGAACTATGTGATATGCCTGCGGGCACGTTTCAAATCGTTCAAGGCTCTGGCCGTGAAGTTGGTTCGGCACTTGTTCAGCATCCTGAAATCCGGGCGGTCGGCTTTACCGGATCCTTGGCCGGGGGGCGGGCACTTTATGATCTGTGCCATGCCCGAGCCCAGCCCATCCCGTTTTATGGCGAGCTGGGTTCGGTCAATCCGATGTTCTGCCTGCCCGAGGCGATGGCCGCACGTGCAGCAGAGATTGGCGCGGGCTGGGCGGCGTCGCTGACGATGGGGGCAGGGCAATTCTGCACCAATCCAGGTGTAGCGGTTATGCTAAAGGGATCAGATGCAGATGCTCTGGAATCGGCTTGTGTCAACGCGCTGAACGAAACCGCCGAGCAGAAGATGCTGACAGACGGCATTCACGATGCTTATGAAAAGGGTGTCCGTGAATTTCGCGAGCTTATGGTCGAGGTCACCTCTTGCGGCGCTGTAACTGACAGTCGCTCGGCTGTTCCGGCCTTGTTCAAGGTCAACGCCAAGGAGTGGATGGCAAACCCTAAGCTGCAACACGAGGTATTTGGCGCAGCGGGCATTATCGTTCGGTGCGAGACCCCTGATGAAATGCGGGCGCTTGCCGAGTGCCTGGAGGGACAACTGACCCTGACCTTGCACATGGATGAAGCTGATGAAGCGTTGGCCCGTGAATTGATGCCGGTGCTGGAAGAGAAGGCGGGCCGTTTGCTGGCCAACGGTTTCCCGACAGGTGTCGAAGTGTGTTCATCCATGATGCATGGCGGGCCGTACCCGGCCAGCACCGATGTCCGCGCGACCTCGGTCGGCACTTTGGGCATCGCGCGCTGGTTGCGGCCAGTAAGCTATCAGAACATGCCAGCGGCTCTATTACCCAACGAGTTGCAGGGCTGAAGTTCTGAGATTGTGACCGGGAACAAGGTGGTCTAGTTTCTGCCCAAAGGTGGTGGTTGCATGACGAACAAGAATCCCGGTCGCACACATGTCACGATGCGAGACGTTGCAAAAGCGGCAGGTGTATCGCGGATGACTGTCAGCCGCGCGCTGAAGAAAAACAGCCCAATTTCCAAGGAAACACGCGACCACATCCTGCAAGTCGTCAAGCAAATGAACTATGTCCCAGACCAAATGGCAGGTTCTTTGACGACCAAGAAGTCCGGCTTTGTCGCAGTGCTTTTGCCCTCGCTGAACAATTTACACTTTGCGTTGACCGTCCAAAGCTTGACCGAAGAGCTGGAAAAAGTTGGGCTGCAATTGCTGCTTGGACACACGGACTATTCTGCCGAGCGGGAAGAACAGCTCGTGGAAACTATGCTGCGCCGCCGTCCAGAGGCTATAGTCTTATCTTATGACGGTCACACACAGCGCACTCTTGACCTGTTGGCTGACGTATCCGTGCCCATCGTTGAAATTTGGGAGAAACCGCAAAATCCAATTGCGCATACGGTTGGGTTCTCGAATTCAAAAGCTGCTTATGACATGACACAGGCGTTGATCGAACGTGGCTTTGAGAACATCGTTTTTCTTGGTGAAGGTCAGGATGATTGGACCCGAGGCGCGGCGCGGCGCGAAGGTTTTGAGCAGGCTATGAGCAGCGCCGGGCTAGATGCCAAGGCGCAGATCATGCTGGGCACTCCACCGCTGACCATCGAGAATGGTGCCGCCGCCGTCGCTCACATTCTGGACAGGTATCCCAATGTCGATTGCGTGTTTTGCGTGTCAGACATGGCGGCCTTTGGCGTTCAGAGTCGTCTTTTGCAAATCGGCAAGGCTGTTCCAGACGAAATCTCTGTCGTCGGTTTCGGTAACTTTGAGGTCTCGAGGTTCAGCTCCCCCTCGATTTCCACCGTTGTTGTTGACCCGACTGAGATTGGGCGGCAAACCGGGAAGCTTATTTCACAACTTCTTGCTGACGAGGAAACTCGCACAGATTCGCCCTGTCATGTGACGCTTACACCGCGCATCGAGTTTCGCGAAAGCTGCAGATTCCCCTAGGCTGATTAACCTCCTGATTTAAATCGTAATATTTTACTATGTGACCGGTCACATAGATGTTATTGTGACCGGTAACAAGGGGTGGAGGGATAATGCCCAGAATACGATTAGAGGGCCTCGTCAAACGTTACGGGGACTTTGAAGTCCTGCACGGAATCGACCTCGAGATGGAAGAGAACGAGTTCACCGTGTTTGTTGGCCCGTCTGGATGTGGCAAGTCGACGACGTTGCGTATGATTGCCGGGCTTGAGACGGTATCGGAAGGTGAGATTTTCATTGATGATCGCCCGGTCAGTCATCTTGAACCCAAGGCTCGCGATCTGGCGATGGTGTTTCAGGATTATGCGCTCTATCCGCATCTTGATGTGGCGCGAAACATGTCTTTCGCACTGAGACTGCAAAAGGTCCCCAAAGCTGAGATCGACAAAAAGGTAGGCGACGTCGCCCGGATGCTGGGCTTAACCGATTACCTGCATCGCAAACCGGCAGAATTATCGGGGGGACAGCGTCAGCGGGTTGCCATGGGCCGGGCGCTGACGCGCGACAGCAGTACGTTTCTGTTTGACGAACCCCTGTCCAACCTTGACGCCAAATTGCGTGGTCAGATGCGTGCCGAGTTGGCTCTGATGCGTCAGCAGGTACAGAAAAACATGATCTACGTCACTCACGACCAGATCGAAGCCATGACACTGGCGGATCGGATCGTTGTTATGCATGGCGGGTACATTCAGCAACAAGGCACACCGGAAGAACTGTACAAAAATCCGGCTAACAAGTTTGTCGCTGGCTTTCTTGGTTCGCCACCGATGAACTTTCTGGACGCAAGTGTTGAAGATCGTGGTGGTGAGCTGTTTGTGACGGGCGCCGGATTTTCTATCAGCTTAACTCAGAAGCGTCAGCAAAATATACAGAAAGCCGACCTGCGCAATGTCACGCTTGGCATTCGACCGTCTGATCTGCGCTTTAATCCTAACGCCCCCGAGGATGCCAGTCTGGACCTGAAGGTCGTGGTCTCGGAATACATCGGCGCACAGTCCGTACTGATCTGCGATTGCGCAGGTCAGAAAATCGAGGTCGAACTGAAGTCGGATACGCCCATCGCCTTGGGTGAGACCCTTCGGTTTGAGGTCAACGCCGACGCAATTCATCTATTTGATCGCGAAAGGGAGGTCGCCCTCTAAGAGCGGCCCAAAACAGCATGGGAGGAGCAAATGCTGAACTTACTCAAACAGACCGGTGCGGGCGTCGCGGCCCTAACACTGACTGCAGGGTTGGCAACCGCCAATCCGTATGAGCCCTATGAGGGCTCAACACTTGTCGTGAATTTCCCGGCACATCCTCACTTTGACGCGGTGATGCAGGTGCTACCACAATTCACCGAAGAAACCGGCATTCGGGTTGAGGTCGACCAACTTCAATACCTGAAGATGCGTGAAAAACAGACACTGGAACTGACAAAGAACAAAGGCGACTACGATCTGATCGCCTATGTGGTGTTTTCCAAAGCCGATTACGTCTATGCGGATCAGCTGGAAAACCTGGCCAAGTACTTCATGAATCCCGCGCTGGCAGACCCGAACTACGACGCAGAGGATCTGATCGACGGATATGTTGGTAACATTGGCGTTTCTGGTGGCGCTAAGGGATACCTGCCCGGACCTACCGGATCGTTGTTCGGCATTCCTTTCGGGTCCGAGACTTCGATCTTGGGATATCGCAAGGATATCTTTGACAAGCACGGCCTTGAGGTGCCGAAAACCTATGACGACCTATTGGAATTGGCGTGTAGAATTCCCGAGCTGGAACCCGGCATGGGTGGTCTGGCATCGCGCGCCGCTTCAGGACATCATGCGTCGCACGCATACCTTCTGCACCTCGCGCCGTTGGGTGGTCGCATTTTCGATGACAACTGGAACCCGATTATGAACAACGAAGAGGGGGTCAAAGCCGCCGAAGCGTTGAAAACAATTGTTGAGTGCGGTGCCGAGGGCGCGGAAACTTTCGGCTTTGCCGAGGCGGGTGCATCGTTTCTGCAAGGCAATTCAGCGATGTTCCTCGACTCCACCGTCTTTGCTGGCCAGGTCAATAACCCGGAGAAATCCAAGGTCGTAGGCAAAATCGGTTGGGCACCACACCCAGAAGGCACACGCCGAGGGAGTCAGACCGGTGGGTTTGGTATTGGCATTCCGACAAATGCCCAAAATAAGGATGCCGCCTTCCTGCTGATGCAATGGCTGACTTCGAAAGAGGCGGACAAAGCTATAGCGGTTGCCGGCGGTAACCCCTCGCGCTTCTCGACCCATAGCGATCCTGATGTTTTGGCTGAACAGCCGCATCTTGAAGTTTTTGGTGAGGCACTAAAACATGCCGATCCCGATTGGCGCCCTATCATCCCGGTCTGGGGTAAAATCAATGCCGACCTGGGTACAACGCTCAGTCAGGTTCTGACCGAAGACCTGGACATTCAGACTGCGCTGGACGGTGTTGCGGAACGTAGCAAGGCGATTATGGACGACGCTGGCTACTACACCTGGCAGCAATAAGTTCACTCCCCGAGGTGGCGCCTGGAATAATGTTCGGGCGCCGCCTCTCAAGACGAAATTCAAAAATCAAAGGGCCGCTGTTATGAGTGCTGTAGCACGGGCCAATCGGCTCACCCCATATCTGTTCTTGGCGCCCGCAGCGGTTGTTCTGATCTTTGCGCTGCTCTACCCGATCGGGTACATGATCTATGCCAGTTTTCTTGATTGGAGCCCCAGCCAGCGCATCGGTCAGGCCGAGTTTGTTGGTCTAAAGAACTACGCCAATCTGCTGCATGACAGAGCGTTCCACGAAAGCTTCTGGGTCACGATCAAATTTGCGTTCGTTGTAGTGACTTTGGAGATGGTTCTGGGTGTAGGTCTGGCTTTACTGTTGGATCGGAACATTCGCGGCATGTCCGTCTTGCGGACGGTGTTCATCCTGCCGATGATGATTGCCCCGATCGTAGTCGGCCTGATGTGGCGCTACATGTACCATCCGACCGTCGGCATTTTTAACCGTACAATCAAAAGTTGGGGTTTTGATGAGGGCATTCCTTGGCTGTCGGATAGTACCTGGTCTTTTGTTGCCGTTGTGATCGCCGACGTCTGGCAGTGGACACCGTTCATTTTCATCCTTGCCTTGGCTGCCATGCAGTCTTTGCCGCGTTCAGCGTTGGAAGCAGCCGAGATTGATGGCGCCAGCGAGTGGCAGAAAATCACTCTGATCAAGATACCCCTCATGATGCCGGTTTTGGTCGTGACTTTGCTTTTGCGGCTTATCGATGCGTTCAAAGTGCTTGAGGTCATTTTGGTCCTGACGAATGGCGGCCCTGGCTTGTCCACCGAGATAATTGCCTTGCGAATTTTCCGAACGGCCCAGGAGTTTCAGGAGCTGGGCGAGGCGGCCGCGATGTCCAACGTCCTATTGCTGATGCTGATGGCACTGACCATCGGGATGTTCATGTACACCAAGATTCAAGAAGCCCGGGCCGCCAGGATGCGAGCAGCTGCCGAGCAAACAGAAAGCTGAAAATCATGGCAACGCAAATCGAAAAACAAAACCCGGCCTTCTATGCTTTGCTCGCTGCATTGGTCGTCATGTCAGTGGGGCCGATCCTTTTGATGCTGGCGACGTCGTTCAAAATGAACGTCGACATCTATGATGAAAGCGTTTCAGCCTTTTTCTTCACGCCGACGATCAGAAATTATGAAACGGTTTTGTGCGACGTGCTGTGGTACGATCCTGACCATGTGCAATACTGCGATCCAACTTTCGGGCGGGCTCTTCGCAACTCGTTGATCGTGGCGACAATCTCGACGGGGATCACCTTACTGATTGGTTGCATGGCCGCTTATGCTTTGGTTCGGTTTCGCTTCATGGGTCGCGGAGCGGTGTCCATCACAACGCTGATGATGCGCATGGTGCCGCCGGCTGTGCTGTTGGTTCCGGTTTTTGGCATCTGGACGTTTCAGTACCATCTTGATCAATCCTACACAGGGATCATTCTGGTCTATACGGCCATGAACCTGCCGTTTGTCATCTGGATCTTGCAGAGCTTTATCGTGCAGGTTCCAATCCAGCTGGAAGAGGCGGCGCGAATGGATGGTGCCAACCCGCTTCAGGTATTCTTTCTGGTTGTTTTGCCGATCATCAAACCCGGGCTTGCGGCTGCGGCGATATTTACATTCCGTATTGCCTGGAACGAGTTCCTCCTGGCCAACGCGCTGCTGGGAAGGTCGACGCGAACGGTACCTGTGACAATCGTTAACTCGATCACCGAATATGACATCGACTGGGGCGTGATCATGGCCACAGGAATGTTGCTGGCAGTACCGCCCATTATTTTCACATTTGTTGCATCGCGACAGATCATTACTGGAATGACAGCGGGGGCCGTGAAAGGCTGATGATCGAGTGGTTGCTTTCACCGATTGATCCAACGCGAGGGCATGATGTCGGTTTCTTTTTGTCCTGGCATGCTCGGTGCATGGTGATTGCCTGGGGCGTGATATGCCCGGCAGCAATCTTAGCAGCACGCTATTTTAAGATACTCCCGGGTCAGAACTGGCCTCAGGAACTGGACAACCGGGTGTGGTGGTTGTGTCACTGGAAAGGCCAGACACTCGCGTATGCGCTGTCACTTGTTGGGCTTGGACTTGTGCTTAGTAGCTCCGGTGGGCGACCCGACGCATGGTTGCATCGTATCTTGGGGTATATCGTGCTTGCTCTGGGCACGTTGCAAGTTGTATTGGGCGTTTTCCGGGGCACCAAAGGTGGCCCGACCGCGCCGGCAGAGGACGGCAGCCTTTCTGGCGATCACTATGATATGACGCCTTGGCGAGTGGCGTTCGAGCACATTCATAGAACTTTGGGTTATCTAGCGCTGGTTCTCGGGGCAATAACGATCCTAAGCGGGTTATGGTCGTCGAATGCGCCACGCTGGATGTGGGTCATGATCAATGGTTATTGGTTGGGCTTGATCGCGATTGCCGTTTTTTTGCAACTTTCTGGCAGGGCGCATGATACATATCAAGCCATTTGGGGGCCGGGTCCCGACCTGCCGGGCAATCGAAGGCACAAAATGGGTTGGGGCACCGTAAGGCCCGGAGATCAAATGATTTCCCCCTCAGAGGAAGGAACAGAGTGATGTTTGGTGTTTTGGAAGGCACTGGCTTTGAGGTCATCGAAAAAGAGTTCGAGGCATGTTTCATCGGGCATGCCCGCGTCGAGCGGTTATGGACCGGGGCACGTTGGACCGAAGGACCTGCTTGGTTTGCGGCTGGTCGCTATCTGATCTGGTCCGACATACCCAACAACCGGATGATGCGTTGGGATGAGACGGATGGTTCGGTTTCAGTATTTCGCGAACCGGCCAACAACACCAACGGTCACACGGTTGACGGCGAAGGACGTCTCGTCTCGTGCGAGCATCTGACCCGTAGGGTCACCCGCACGGAGCATGATGGCTCGATGACAGTTCTGGCTGACGCTTGGCAGGGCAAACGGCTCAACTCTCCAAACGATGTTGTCGTTAGATCTGATGGCTCAATCTGGTTCACAGATCCGTCCTACGGGATCATGATGGACTATGAAGGCGAGCGCGCCGAAAGCGAGATTGGGGCTTGCCACGTCTATCGGATCGACTCTGATACGGGCGAGGTGACTGCGGTCGCAACAGATTTTGTCAAACCAAACGGATTGGCTTTTTCGCAGGACGGAAATACGCTCTTTGTGTCGGATACTGGTGGTACACACATGCCAGATGGACCATCACACATCCGCAAATTCTCGGTCCGTGGCGATGGGAAGTCTTTGTCTGGCGGCGGTGTTATCGCGGAATGCACCAATGGTTTCTTTGATGGTTTTCGGTTGGACCACGGCGGCAGAATCTGGAGCTCGGCCGCTGATGGCGTGCATTGCCTGAACGCCGAAGGGGATTTGATCGGGAAAATCCACATACCTGAAATCGTTTCAAATGTCTGTTTCGGTGGCGCCAAGCTGAACAGATTGTTTGTTACCGCGACCAGTTCGCTTTACTCGATTTACTTGAATGTGAACGGGATCAGGCACTACTAGGCTCAGGACTCATACCCAATAGGTGACGAGAGCGGTAAGCGCGATTGCTGACAGGAAGACCTTCGGGCATCAGTGGTAGCGGGTCGCAACCCTCCGCCAATCCTTGGGCCTGCCGAACATTATCTTGATCCTGTCGCGTTTTTAATAGCTCCGCTTGTCGTATCGGATAGTCGATTTGCGTTGCTTCCGGCTGGGGATACAGGCACGTATCCCTTTGTCTTTCAACGCTTCTCTGAACAAGTCGGCGTCGTAACCGCGGTCCCCAATAAGCGATCCGACCTTCTGCAGGCTGCCAACCAGAAAAACAGACACGTTCACCGCCTGTTTTTGCGGCGGTGAACCATGCAGAACAACGGAAATCAATCGATCACGAGCCTAATACAAGGGCTTCTGGTGTCAGTCTCTGCGCTTCAGTGGCAGTCAGTCCCGAAATAACGTTGCGGTTTCATTGCGCACGTTCCTGGCTTCAATCTGAACAAACACGATCCAAAAGGTGCCGCGTCTCCGGCATACGCCCCAACGTGGCGTCTATCCGCGCTCGCCACTTAGGCCCGCGGGACCGGGCATCTTCATAGGCTTCACGCAATTCGTCCGGACGATCCTCGGCCAGCACCTCAATCAGAAAGGCGGCTTGGCGCCGGTCTTTTTCCGACTTTAGTGCATTCTCCCCGCCGCGCCGGCGATCCGCGACGATCAGCTTGTGGATGGCATAGCGCTCGGGTTGCGGGATCTGCACCATGACGCCGCTGCGATAGGTCACAGCCGCCTTGATCGGGTCGGCGATGAGGTAGTTCAGATGGTGCAGACCTTGCGCATCTACGCCGAGCGCGGGCAATTCGCGCACGCCTTCTTTTTCGCCAAAGGACGGTGTCAGGAACTCGACCAGGGTATCGCTGCGTGTTTGTTTCCAGCGCCAAGTCTTGTCAGCCTGCAGGCTGGGCTGAGGCACAAATGAAAAGTCCCGGAAGACCTGTTCGAGCGGCGGTGTGGCGGCGTCCTCAAGGGCGAGGGAGAGGCGGGAGAAGCTAGCGATGTCGATGTCATCGGTATGCGCCATCAGATCTAGGCCGTATCGGACACCCAATTCTCCCTCGTAGAGACGAAAGGCATGGGTGCCTACGATGGTGCCTCCAAGGCGAAATACGCCAGACGCTGCCATCGCCGACATGAGGCTGCCTGTTGCAGCGTCCAGGTTTAGGAAGCCTTCTGCCCGGAGAAGGCGCACAAGCCGGGTTCGGTTCTTCCTGCGCTCATCGGCTTCGGCTTTGAGTTGCTGATGTTGCTCAAGCCTGGCCCGGAGTTCCTCGCTGTCCTCGCCGATATAGCGCTTCTTGACGTCAGAGCCGACCCGGTATGTGTCATACCAGTAGACTTTCCCATTGCGTGAGACATGTGTTGGTGTGCCTCGGATATCCGAAACAGCGTCGTCTTTAAGCGATCGCAGCAGGTCGTGATAAGCGGCTTGGGCGATGGATGAATGTCGCTTGAACGTCATGTTGGCGTCGTGTTCTACAAAAGGTTACTTTGTTGAACATACTACGTGTTCAACAAAAAAGAAAGGTGTTGAACATATCAGGCGTTTCCCGCCACATTCCCAAACGGACCATCGCTATAACTAAGATATTCAGCGTGTGTTGCGTCATTTCCGAGAGGATAGAGATGACCAAGAAGCCGGATGAAAACAACCGATTGTGCCTTTTCCCCCAAAACTGGGCCACTACTTTGGCTTAGAAAGGGGAAGAGGAGGTGGCTCGAAAGCAATACTCGGACGAAGATATTCTGAAGCTGCAGCGTGAGATTGAACGGAAGCTGGCCGATGGCGACGATGTTCGCATGGCTTGCCGCGGTGTCGGCGTCAGTGATGCGACTTAGTACAACTGGCAGCGACGGTTCGGAGGTATGGGTAGATCGCAGCTTTCGGAGTTGCGTAGTCTGGAGAAGGGAACGCCCGGCTCAAGAAGATCGTGGCCCAGCTTGAACTGGACAAGCCGATCCTCAAGGAAAGCCTGAACTACCTTAAACCGAGGGCCTGACGACGAGCCAACTTTGTCAGGCCGTCATTCATGCTCGCCAGAAGCTCGTCACATCAGAGCGGCGCACCCACAAGGTGGTCGGCCTTGCGCTCATTTCCATGCAATGCCAGACCGTCGAGAAGGACGATGATGCTCTTCGACTGGCGGATGTTTCACCGCGCGTTATGCGGCACATCGCGGCAGTTCATATGGCATAGGCAGGTATCTCGATCGAGGAGATTGGACAGTTTCTCGGCCATTCAGATTCGTGGATCACCGCGTCCATTAATGCGCGCTACAGCCCGGAGCACCTGCGTAAGGCTGCTAGCGTCCTAGAGTTCGACTGATGCTCAGGTTTAACAACCTCGGATCACTGTCCTGAAAACACTAAAGGCGCGATCGGGCAACTTGAAAACTTGGTCGGAGTGAGAGGATTCGAACCTCCGACCCCTGCCTCCCGAAGACAGTGCTCTACCAGGCTGAGCTACACTCCGACCGTGGCGGGTGATCTATACCCGGCAATTGGGATGCGCAAGTCGATTTCCGGGCCTGAGATTTTGCAAACCTCCGCCAGAGTTCATTTGTCAGTTCGGCCTATGACAGTGCGCAATCACGGCAACGCGCTGGTTCTGTGCAGTTTTATTTTTGTGCCTCCGTGATCAACAACCGGCCCGGTTGGGAGTAACGGAAGGCGCGTCGATCGGGCGAGGGACGGGTTGCTGGTTACGATGCCGACGCGCCAACCGGAAAACCGTGACATAAGGACTTTGCCCAGACTGCCATACAAAGACCGCAGGCGCTTTTCATCCCCGATCCGTGCGCCATAGGGTGGGTTAACGATCACCAGACCGGCCTTGCCTTCCGGGGGTTTAATGTCGCTGATGGCGCGTTGGGCAAATTGTGTCACATGGGAGACCCCCGCCTGAGCGGCATTAGCGCTGGCGGCTTCGATGGCGCCTGAGTTTCGGTCCGAGCCGTAGAAACGAAGGGTCATCTCAGGGGGCGGGGTGTCCTGACGCAATGATTGCCAGACTTGTGCGTCAAAGCTGGCCAGATCCTCGAATGCGAACTGGCGCGAGCGTCCGGGTCGCAGACCCAACGCGATTTCGGCCGCTTCAATCACAAATGTGCCCGAGCCGCACATAGGGTCCACCACCGGTTCAGTGCCGTCAAACCCGCATTCTCGTAGGAACATGGCAGCCATGGTCTCACGCATAGGGGCCTTGGCTATGGCCGGTTTGTGGCCCCGTTTGTGCAGCGGTTCACCTGAGGTATCGATGGAAAAGGTGCACAGGTCTTTCTCGATACGTAGCAGGACGCGTAGCTTGGCGTCAGAAGAAATTGGGGCACTAAGGGTCTCGGATATAGCGTTTTCAATTCGCTGCCGGGCCGCGCCTGCATGATAAATGCGGGATTTGCGGCTCGTGGCCTCGACTTTGATCGGTATGTCAGGGCGTAGAAAGTCTGACCATGGAAATTTGCGCGCCCGTTTGTCCAACTGCGCTAGGTGCACGGCCGGAAAACTTCCTATGCGTACCAATACCTTATTCGCTCCGCGAAGGCACAGGTTGGCACGCCAGGCTTCGGGCCAATCCCCGCGGCAACTGACGCCTCCGGCGACCTTATGGGCCTCGGCGAATCCGTTTTGGCTAGCCTCTTCACACAAAGGCGCTTCGAGACCGGGTGTGGCCACCAAAAAGATTTCAAAACTGTCTGAAGTGTTCATCCCCGTTGCTTACACCGGAAGTAAATCAGGCGCGACACGCTTTTTTTGTGCTATTTTGGTCGCGTCGCTGCGAGTTCAGGATAAAGTGACTTTGTTGTGCTGATTTGCGCGGTAACAGGTTTGCGTTTTAGGACGTCCGCGCGTAAAGGGTCCGTGATTGGAACAACGCGAGCGGATATCGGCAGGTTTGTGACGCTTTCACGGACCGGATGGCGAGACAATTCGCACTATTTGATGCCCAAGACTGAAAGGCGACAAATAGCGGACGCAGGAACGAGGCTTGGAAGACCGTAGCGACATGCAAACTTTCAAACTGAAAAAAGGGTTGGAGCTGCCGATTCAGGGTGCCCCTGAGCAGACTATCCGGCCGGGGCCGGAGTTTTCCAGCATCGCTGCGCTTGGGTCGGATTATTTGGGCCTGAAGCCGCGCATGCTGGTACAGGAAGGTGATGAGGTTCGGCGGGGAACACCATTGTTCTGCCACAAGGACGCACCACAGGCGATGATGGTCGCGCCGCTGAGCGGCAAGGTCGTTGCAATAAACCGTGGCGCACGCCGGGTTCTTCAAAGCGTCGTTGTTGAGGTCTCTGACCCGAATGATGCGGGTGTCGATTTTTCTGACGTAGGCGATGCAGGCACAGCCGAGGGCGTGACCAAAAAACTCTGTGCGGCCGGGTTGTGGACCGCTTTCCGCACACGGCCGTATTCCAAGATGCCTGAACCGGGGACAAAACCAACCGCGATTTTTGTGACTGCAATGGACAGCGAACCTTTGTCCGCTGATGCCGCAGTCATCATCGCGGATGCCGGGGATGACTTTGCCGCCGGGCTTGGTGCAATTGCCAAACTGACCGAGGGCACGACCTATTTGTGTCACAAGGACGGCGATACCATTCCGGGGGCCGACGTTGCGGGTGTCGAAGCCGCAGCTTTCTCGGGCCCGCATCCGGCAGGGCTGGCCGGGACGCATATCCATTTCCTCCGGCCACTGGCCGGTAACACCCAGGTCTGGACCATTGGGTATCAGGATGTAATTGCAGTTGGTCGTCTGGTTCAGACAGGTCATCTGGATCCGAATATCGTGATCGCATTGACGGGGTCGGGGGCACGTCAGCCACGTTTGATCCGCACTGTTCTGGGCGCCTCGACCGAGGATCTGACCCGTGATGAGATCGATGTTGACGGATCGGCGCGCATCATCTCGGGCTCGATCTTGTCCGGACGCCATGCGGATGGACCAACCGCCTATCTGGGACGGTTTGCGCGTCAGATTACCATTATCCGCGAAGATCACGATCAGATCCCAATGGGCTGGATTCGTCCCATGCCGTCGAAGTTTGCCGTGCAGCCTGTTTTGGGCTCGGCTTTTGCCAAGAAACTGTATGCGCTCACCTCGAACCTGAA
Source organism: uncultured Ruegeria sp. (assembly GCF_947489545.1). Classification (NCBI taxonomy): domain Bacteria; kingdom Pseudomonadati; phylum Pseudomonadota; class Alphaproteobacteria; order Rhodobacterales; family Roseobacteraceae; genus Ruegeria; species uncultured Ruegeria sp. Next base: position 50,737 of record NZ_CANLDZ010000007.1, read on the forward strand.
TGGTGGGCGTCGTGCGATGGTGCCAACGGGGACGTTTGAGCAGTTGATGCCGCAGGACTACCTGCCGACGCAATTGCTGCGTGCGATGCTGGTGATGGACACCGATAGTGCTCAGGCCCTGGGCGCGTTGGAGCTGGACGAAGAGGATCTGGGCCTCGTGGGCTTTGCCTGTCCGGCAAAATATGAATACGGGTTGGCGCTGCGCGACTGCCTGACCAAGATTGAAAAGGAGGGCTGATCCAAATGGGTTTGCGCAGCTTCTTTGACCGGATCGAGCCGAACTTTACCAAGGGCGGCAAGTACGAGAAGTATTTCCCCATCTACGAGATGGTCGAAAGTTTCATCTACACTCCGAAAACAGTAACCACCGTCGCGCCACATGCGCGGTCATACATCGATATGAAGCGGATCATGACCTATGTCGTGATCGCGACGATCCCATGTATCCTGTGGGGGATGTACAATACGGGTTACCAGGCGAACTCGGCTATTGCAGCGCTGGGGCCTGACGCGGCAACCGGTTGGCGAATTGCGATCCTGCAGGCCTTTGGTGTGTCATTGGACCCGGGCAGCATCATTGCCAATGTGTTGCACGGAATGATGTATTTCCTGCCGATCTACATCGTCACACTGGTCGCTGGTGGTATTTTCGAGGTGATTTTTGCCACCGTGCGCGGCCACGAGGTGAACGAAGGGTTTCTTGTCACTTCGATGCTTTACACGCTGATCATGCCGGCAACTGCACCCCTGTGGCAGGTGGCGCTGGGGATCATCTTTGGCGTTGTGATTGGTAAGGAAGTCTTTGGCGGCACCGGCAAGAATTTCCTCAACCCCGCGCTTGTGGGTCGGGCGTTCCTGTATTTCGCTTATCCGGCCAACATGTCCGGCGATGCTGTTTGGACACCGGTTGACGGGTTCTCGGGCGCGACGGCTTTGGCTATGTCCGCAGCCGATGGCGTGCAGGCCCTGGCCGCAGATGGGATCACCTGGTCGAGTGCTTTCTTCGGGCAGATACAAGGCAGCTTTGGTGAGACATCGACATTGGCTTGTATGGTTGGGCTGGCCTTCCTGCTGATGACGAGGATCGCCAACTTTCGTCTGATCGTGGGCTGTTTGGCCGGAACCATCGGCTTCACCTTGCTGCTGAACCTGATCGGATCTGACACTAATCCGATGTTCGCGATGCCGTGGTACTGGCACGTGGTTCTGGGTGGGTATGCTTTTGGGCTGGCCTTCATGGTGACCGAGCCGGTTTCGGCGAGCCATACCAATCTGGGACGCTATATCTATGGTGGGTTGATTGGTGTCATGGTGGTAATGATCCGGGTGATCAACCCGGCCTTCCCGGAAGGCATGATGCTGGCAATCCTGTTCGGCAACGTCTTTGCGCCGCTGATCGACTATTTCGTTGTGCAGGCAAACATCAAACGGAGGGCGCGTCGCCATGTCTGATACGCAATCCCCTGAACCAAGGGGCGCGATCGCCCGGTTTCTGGCGGCCTCGCCGGATTCTGTTGGCAAGACGATCTTTGTTGCCGTTGCAGTCTGCCTTGTTGCGTCGATGGTCGTATCGGCTGCCGCCGTTAGCTTGCGCCCGGTGCAAGAGGCCAACCGGCTGAAAGACAAACAAGTCAACGTCCTGCAAGTCGCGGGCGTCTATGAACCCGGGATTGATGTGACCGAAGCCTTTGCCGCCTTCGAACCACATGTTCTGGAACTGTCGACCGGCGATTTCGTCGATGACCAATTTGACCCGGCTACATTTGACGATATTGCTGCCGCAAGCGATCCTGAACTGAGCGTCGCTCTGGATGACGATCCGGCGGGGATTGGGCGCAAGGCCAAATACCGCGTGGTCTATCTGCTGCGTGACGACGCTGGCGGTTTGGATAAGGTGATCCTGCCGATACAAGGATATGGTCTTTGGTCAACGCTTTATGGTTTTATTGCGTTGGAAAACAACGGCAACGACATATATGGCCTTCAGTTCTATCAGCACGGTGAAACGCCCGGCCTTGGGGCCGAGGTCGATAATCCGCGTTGGAAAGCGTTGTGGAACGGCAAAAAGCTGCGGGATGACGCGGGCGACTTGCAGATCACTGTCGCCAAGTCACAACCCGCCGCCGGCCCCGATTTCTACATCGACGCGCTGGCCGGGGCGACGCTGACCTCGGTCGGTGTCGACAACCTTGTGAAATTCTGGATGGGCGATGCCGGTTACGGCCCCTTCCTTGGCAAATTGCAAGCAGGAGAGTTCTGATGTCCCAGACAAGGAAAGAGCTTCTGGTCGACCCGCTTGTCGACAACAACCCGATCACCTTGCAGGTGCTGGGCATTTGTTCGGCATTGGCGGTCACCTCGTCATTGCAGGTGTCGGCAGTGATGGCACTGGCGGTGATCTTCGTGACATCCTTCTCGTCTTTCTTCATCTCATGCCTGCGCAATCAGATCCCCGGATCAATCCGGATCATCGTTCAGATGGTGATTATCGCCTCTCTGGTGATCCTGGTTGACCAGATCCTTAAGGCCTATGCGTTTGAGATCTCAAAAACCCTGTCCGTCTTTGTAGGCCTGATCATCACCAACTGCATCGTGATGGGCCGTGCCGAGGCGTTTGCGATGAAGAACCCGCCCGTCGCATCCTTCATCGACGGGGCGGGCAACGGAATGGGCTATGGTCTGATCCTGCTGCTTGTGGGTTTCATCCGCGAGCTGTTCGGAGCCGGGTCGCTGTTCGGTGTGACCATTCTTGAGACCGTGAACAATGGTGGCTGGTACGTGCCAAACGGCATGCTTCTGCTGCCACCCTCGGCATTCTTCATCATCGGGCTGATCATCTGGGCCTTCCGCACATGGAAACCAAACCAGGTCGAAGAACGTGAATACAAAATCCAGCAGGTAGAGGCGCACTGATGGAAGGTCTACTGTCCCTGGCCGTAAAGGCCATCTTTGTTGAAAACCTTGCGCTCAGCTTCTTTCTTGGCATGTGTACCTTCATCGCCGTGTCCAAGAAGATTTCCACGGCGCTTGGTCTGGGCATTTCGGTGATGGTGGTGCAGGCAATCACCGTCCCTGCGAACAATCTTCTGTTGAATTACCTGTTGAAACCGGGTGCGCTGTCCTGGGCTGGGTTCCCGGATGTGGATCTGACATTTCTTGGCTTGATCTCGTATATCGGTGTGATCGCAGCGATGGTTCAGATCCTCGAGATGATCCTCGATAAATACTTCCCACCTCTCTACAACGCACTGGGGATCTTTCTGCCGTTGATCACGGTGAATTGCGCCATCCTGGGCGGCTCGCTGTTCATGGTCGAACGTGACTACAACTTTGCCGAAGCGACGACCTATGGTCTGTCCTCGGGCTTTGGTTGGGCGCTTGCGATCACCGCGATGGCGGGGGTTCGAGAAAAGCTGAAGTACTCTGACATTCCGGATGGCTTGCAGGGTCTGGGCATTACTTTCATCACGGCGGGATTGATGGCGATGGCCTTCATGTCCTTCTCGGGCGTGAAACTGTAAGGAGGGGCCAATGGAAACTTTTAGCTTAGGCGTCATCCTTTTCACTCTTATCGTTCTGGGGCTGGTGACCATCATCATGGCCGCGCGCTCGCGGTTGGTGTCGACGGGTAATGTCAATATCACTATCAATGGCGAGAAGACGGTTTCGGTTCCCGCTGGCGGCAAACTTCTGCAGACACTGGCGGCCGAAAAGCTGTTCGTTCCGTCCGCCTGCGGCGGCGGTGGCACCTGCGCGCAGTGCCGCGTGCGCATCCACTCTGGCGGTGGGTCTATCCTGCCAACCGAGGAGGGCCATATCACCAAGCGCGAGGCCGCCTGCGGCGACCGCTTGTCCTGTCAGGTCGCCGTCAAGCAGGACATGGACATCGAAGTTCCTGAAGAGGTTTTTGGCGTCAAGAAGTGGGAATGCACGGTTCGGTCGAACGAGAATGTGGCGACCTTCATCAAGGCGCTGACTTTGGACCTGCCCGAAGGCGAAGACGTTAATTTTCGCGCGGGTGGCTATATCCAGATCGAAGCACCCGTACACCAGTTGAAATACACCGATTTCGACGTCGAAGAGGAATACCGCGAAGACTGGGATCGGTTCAATCTGTGGCAGTATGACTCGGTCGTGTCAGAGCCAATTGAACGCGCTTATTCGATGGCCAATTACCCGGATGAAAAAGGCATGATCATGCTGAACGTCCGGGTGGCGTCGCCGCCTCCGGGGTCAGAAGGTATTCCGGCGGGTCAGATGTCGTCCTACATCTTCAACCTTAAACCGGGTGACAAGGTCACCATCTCGGGGCCGTTTGGCGAGTTCTTTGCCCGCGAAACGGAAAAGGAAATGGTGTTCATTGGTGGTGGTGCCGGTATGGCCCCCATGCGCAGCCATATCTTTGATCAGCTCAAGCGCCTGAAGAACAAAGATCGCAAGATCACATTCTGGTACGGCGCTAGATCGAAGAAAGAGATGTTCTTTGTCGAGGATTTCGACCAGCTTGCTGCGGAATTCCCGAATTTTGAGTGGCATGTAGCCTTGTCTGATGCGCAGCCCGAGGATGACTGGAAAGGTTATACTGGCTTCATCCACAATGTTCTGTTCGATGAATACCTCAAAAACCATCCAGCGCCCGAGGATTGCGAGTATTACATGTGTGGCCCGCCGATCATGAACCAATCGGTCATCAACATGCTTCTTGATATGGGCGTTGACCGCGAAGATATCATGCTCGACGATTTCGGCGGGTAAACGAAAAAACCGGCGCATTTAGCGCCGGTTTTATTGCTTTGGGGCCTGTGCCCTACAATCTCAGGTCGCTGGCATCGCGCGGCAGGCAAGATTTGATGTCGAAAACCACACTGACTGGTTTGCCATAAGATCGAAACTGCTCTGGGTCGAGTGCTTGGTATTCCTGATGTGCCACCGCAAGAACTACGCCGTCATAGGCCCCTTCATGAGGTTGGTCTAACAGAGATAAGCCGTATTCAGCTTCCGCCGCTTTCGGATCGGCATGCGGGTCGTGCACATCCACCGAGACGCCGTAGCTTTGTAGTTCCTCGATGATATCGATCACCCGAGTGTTGCGAAGGTCGGGACAGTTTTCCTTGAAGGTCAGGCCCATGACCAGAACCCGCGCCGCGCCGACATTAATCCCGTTGCGCGCCATTTGTTTGACCAGTTGCGAAACGACGTAGCTGCCCATTCTGTCATTCAGACGCCGTCCGGCCAGAATGATCTGAGGGTGATGCCCGACAGCCTCGGCCTTGTATGTCAGGTAGTAGGGGTCAACGCCGATGCAGTGCCCGCCAACCAGACCAGGCCGGAAAGGCAGAAAGTTCCATTTGGTACCCGCCGCCCGCAACACTGCATCGGTGTCTATGTCCATACGACCAAAAATCATCGCCAGCTCATTGACCAAAGCGATATTCAGATCGCGCTGGGTGTTTTCGATGACTTTTGCGGCCTCGGCCACGCGGATGCTTTCGGCCTTGTGGGTTCCGGCAGAAATGATCTGCGCATACAGCGCGTCCACCAGATCGGCTACTTCTGGTGTTGAGCCAGAGGTCACTTTGCAGATATCCGAAATCCGGTGTGTCTTGTCGCCGGGGTTGATCCGTTCCGGGCTGTAGCCCGCGAAGAAATCCCTATTGAACATTAAATCAGAGACCTGCTCCAGCACCGGGACACAATCCTCTTCGGTCGCTCCGGGATAGACGGTGGATTCGTAGATCACCAAATCGCCGGGCTTCAACACGCGGCCCACCGTGTCCGACGCGCTGAGCAATGGTGTGAGGTCAGGCTGTTTGCCAGCAGTGATCGGGGTTGGGACCGTGACAATATAGGTGTCACACTCGGCCAGATCGGTGGCTTTGGTCGAAAACGTCAAGCCTGTAGCTGCGGTCAAGTCCTCTGGCTCGACCTCCAGCGTCGCGTCTTCGCCCGCGCGCAGGGCGTCGATCCTAGAGGCGTTGACGTCGAACCCCACTACAGGACCGATCTTGCCAAAAGCCACGGCCAAGGGCAGACCAACATAGCCCAGCCCTATGACTGCGATCTTCCGCGACTTGGGGTTTGTGTCCAGCATTCAGCTCTCTTTGGTCATTTATCGTGATAGTCGCGGAACCATTCGACGAACCGCGCGATCCCGTCTTTGAAATCGGTCTGCGGACGATAGCCAGTCAGGCGTTGCAGCAGGTCTGTATTCGCCCAAGTTGCCGGAACATCGCCCATTTGCATCGGCATGTAGTTTCGGATTGCTTCCTTGCCGACCGCTTCTTCGATGGCTTCGACAAAGTCCATCAAGCGCACCTTGTCACCATTGCCGATGTTGACGACGCGATACGGCGCGACCGGGGACAGGCTGTCGCCTTCTTCGATCTGATCGGCGCTTGCGGGCCGAACCGGCGGTGTATCGATCAACAATCTGATCCCGCGAACCAGATCTTCCACGTTGGTGAAGTCACGATACATGTCGCCATGGTTGTAAATGTCGATTGGGCGGCCATCCAGAATCGCATCAACAAACTTGTAGAGCGCCAGATCAGGTCGGCCCCAGGTACCGTAAACGGTAAAGAACCGGAACATGGTTGTTGGTAAATCCCAGAGATGCGCATAGGAGTGGCCCATCGATTCATTCGCCTTTTTTGTGGCGGAATAGATGGTCAGTTGCGTGTCGGCTTTTTCAACCTCGGTAAAGGGCATGTCCTCATTCGCGCCGTAAACGGATGAGGTCGAGGCCATCAGCAGGTGGTCGACCTTGTGCGTTCGGGCAACCTCCATCACGTTGAATGTGCCCACGATATTTGAATCGATATAGCTACGAGGTTCTTCCAGGCTGTAGCGCACGCCAGCCTGCCCGGCTAGGTGAACGATGATCTCTGGTTCAAACTCATCACCGATCTGTATCAGGCGTTCATGGTTTTCCAGAAGGTCTTCAGTCGCGGAAAAATTTGGTGTCTGCAGCAGCATCTGATGGCGCCTTTGCTTCAGTGCGACATCGTAATAATCTGTCATTCCATCATAGCCATGCAAGCGGAAGCCTTCTGCCAGCAGCAGTTTTGCCAGATGGAACCCGATAAAGCCGGCAGTGCCTGTAACCAATACTCGTTTCATAAAACCCTCAAACCCAAATCAAACCATATGCACATCAGGGATACTTTCCCCAAGACAAGGTCAAGAGTATTTTCCCTTCTGCCTTGCCATATCAGACGCGTGTATGCTTTGGTCAACCGGTTTACGCGATCGAAAATTTGCCGATTGTGGCCCGGGATTGGGCCGGGTAGGGATGAAGCCGCATGGTTAAGAATTGGATCAATGGGCTGTTTGGGCAGAACACGTCGCATGGCGTGGACGCGGTAGTGTCTGAAATCGCGCCAGACGAACGGTTTGTCGTCATTGGTGACATCCATGGTCGGCTTGATCTGTTGCAATCCCTGTTGCCCAGGCTGGATGACGATATCCCTCTGATATTTGTCGGCGATTACATCGATCGTGGCGATTACAGCGCGCAGGTCTTACGCCAATTGCATCACCTGAGCAAATCCTCGCATGGGCGGGTTATCTGTCTGCTTGGTAATCACGAAGAGATGTTGCTGCGGTTTGTCGAAGACCCCAAGCGCGTCGGCGGACTTTGGTTGCAAAACGGGGGCGTAAAGACACTGGCTTCTTTCGGCATTACGGGTATCGCCGAAGCCACGGTCGGAGATCGGGCTATTGTGGTCGCTGATCAGCTGCGGCAGGCGATGGGCCAGGATCTACTAAGTTGGCTTGCCGACCGCCCGCTGACCTGGACCAGTGGAAATGTGACCGTTGTACATGCAGCGCTGGATCCGTTGCAGCCGGTTACAAACCAACCGCGCCAGATTTGTTTGTGGGGCCATTCCCTGTTTCCAAACCAACCCCGACAGGATGGGCAGTGGGTGGTGCATGGGCATACGATTGTCGATCATGCCCGCGCCCGCAACGGGATCGTGTCTGTGGATACCGGCGCATTTGTGACGGGCCGCTTGACGGCGGCCGAGATTTTCAAAGGCGGCGTGCGGTTCACCTCAACCGGGTGATGCAGATTTAGGAGGCTGCGTACATAGGCGGAAGGTTGGCTTTAACCGACAATCATCTGCTTCATGCGAAGGGCTTCGTATTCCAGTTCCTTCAAACGGAAATGCACGACGTCGCCAATCGTGATGACACCGCACAGATTGCCATCGCGTAGAACCGGCATATGGCGAAAACGGCCTTCGGTCATAGTCTTCAGCACATCATTCAGCAGATCGTCTGGCGTGCAGGACCGAACGTCCTTTGTCATCAGGTCTTCCACGGATTGCGGCAAGGTTTGCCCCGGGGTGTCCGCCATGCGTCGCACGATGTCACGCTCTGACAGGATGCCTTGCAGGGTCCCGTTCTGATCGGTCACAACAACCGCGCCGATCCGTCTTTCCTTAAGGGTGTTGACCACCGAGTGAATTGTCTCATTGGGGCGCACGGAAAACACCGCATCCCCTTTGCCTTCCAGTAGCTTGGACACGGTTGTCTGGGTGTGCGACAGGTTGGAATCAGTGGATTGGCTGTAAGTGCCAGCACCCGCCTTGTCGCCTCGGGTCGGGGGCCGATAAGAGCTTGGGGCCATGGGCAATCTCCTCCTGTACGTGCAATGTCTTTCCCTTGTACCTTAGCGCAGCTAAATGACCTGTATAGGGTGGAATTACCCTGATCGGCGAAATCCGTTGCTAAAAAAGGAAACGTAAGTCTTTGACCGACCTGTATCTTACGCCCGCGCTGGCCGTGGTGATTTTCTTTGCGGTGGTGGTTTGCGGCCACAACTTCCGGATGGCGTGGAAACAGCAACCACCCGGGTGGCAAAAGCGGGCATGGCTGTTTGGAATACCGGCGGGGATTGGTTTACTGGTGCTTGGCTTCGTGCCGCTCAAGCTCTGATCGCAGTTTGACTCCGACGGGGGGCGCTGGCATACGCCGAGCACGGATTTTCCAGGAGACCGCCAAATGCGTCTGATGCCTGTGCTGGCCCTTGTAACACTTGTGTCGGGTTGCCTGTTCGACAAGGAACCCGACGCGGTGCGCCTGTCCGGTGAAACCATGGGCACCACGTTCAATGTGACAGCAATCGGCGAAGACCTGGACGAAACCGCGCTGGCCATTGCCGTCGAGGAGACGCTGGCAGAGGTTAATGCCAAGATGTCCAACTGGGACCCAAATTCCGAGGTTTCGACCTTTTCAGCCTCGGACAGCACGGACCCGATGCCAATCTCATTGGAATTTGCTCTGGTGATGGCTGCCGCCAATGACGTGCATCAGAAAACCGATGGCACTTTCGATGTAACGCTGGGGCCATTGATCGAGCTTTGGGGTTTTGGCCCCCGCACGCCGGAAGATCCGGTGCCATTGGATGCCGATATTCAGACCGCGCTAAGCGGTGTCGGTCAGGGCAAACTGCTTACGTTGGATCCAGAGGCGAAGACCCTGGCAAAATCCGACGCCAGCGTCGGGATCAATCTGTCTGCCATCGCAAAGGGTTATGGCATCGACGCAGTCGCCGAAACGCTACGTGACGCTGGTATCGATGACTACCTTGTTGAGATTGGTGGTGATCTTGTCGCCAAGGGTCAGAATGACAAGGGTGAAGACTGGCGGATCGGCATTGAAAAGCCCGAGGCGGGAGCGCAGAGCCTGCAACTGATTGTCTCTCTGGATGATCAAGGCATGGCAAGTTCGGGCGATTACAAGAATTTCTTCGAAGAGGACGGTGTGCGCTATTCGCATATTCTCGACCCGAAAACCGGGCGCCCGATCACCCATCATACGACATCGGTCACCGTTTTGGCCGACAATGCGATGATGGCCGATGCCTGGGCTACGGCAATGCTTGCCCTGGGGCAGGAAAAAGGGCTGGAACTTGCCGAACAGCATAAACTTGCTGTGTATTTCATCTCGCGGGATGTGACAGGCGGCAAAGATGCCTATATCACAGTACACAGCACCGCGTTCAAAGACGCTTTGGGAACCAACTGACAGGTAGGAACCGAGATGAGCACCTTTATTCTGGCCTTTGTCCTGTTGATGATCATCATGGTCGGCATGTCATTGGGCGTCTTGTTGATGGGCAAAACCATCAAAGGCAGCTGCGGTGGATTGAACGCGATCTCGGGCGCTGACAAATGCGTCGTATGCCAAAAGGATGTCGACCCTGACAGCCCGCTGCGGGATCAGCTGCAATGCAAGCGCGCCAAGAAGATGCTGCAACAGATGGAACGGCAGGCCTGAGATCAGTTTGCGCTTCGTTCTGAGAGCGAAACTGGCTAAGTAAGTCCCTGACACTATTCAGGGGGACGCAGAATTGGCCGAAGCCAAAAACATCCTGTTCATCATGTTCGACCAGCTGCGCTGGGACTACCTGAGTTGTTACGGCCATCCTCATCTGCAGACCCCCAACATTGACCGCTTGGCGGCTAAAGGCGTTCGGTTCAATCGCGCCTACATCCAGTCGCCGATCTGCGGTAGCTCGCGCATGTCCACATATACCGGGCGCTATGTGCATTCACATGGCGCGTCATGGAATGGTATCCCGCTGAAAGTGGGCGAGATAACAATGGGCGATCACCTGCGTCAGGCCGGTATGGATTGCTGGCTGGTCGGCAAGACCCATATGCGCGCTGACGCCGAAGGCATGGCGCGGCTGGGCCTGGAACCGGACAGTCTGATCGGCGCGCGGGTTGCTGAATGTGGGTTTGATGTTTTCGAACGGGATGACGGTATGCTGCCTGAGGGGCCGGATGGCTACTACGACCCGGATGGTGCGAAGGAATACAACAAATTCCTCAAGTCCAAGGGGTATCAAAGCGACAACCCCTGGCACGACTTTGCAAATTCAGGATTGGATGCTGACGGGAATGTTCTGTCCGGGTGGTTTCTGAAAAATTCAGCCGAGCCCGCCAATATCGCCGAAGAAGACAGTGAAACGCCCTATCTGACCGGCCGTGGCATGGAGTTTATGGAAACTCACAAAGGCCCATGGTGTTGCCACCTGAGCTTTATCAAGCCGCATTGGCCTTATGTGGTGCCAGAGCCCTATGCCTCGATGTACGGGGCAGGGGATGTCCTGCCGGTGGTTCGATCTGAGGGTGAACGCCAGAACGCCCATCCGGTTCTCAAGGCTTTCATGGACACCAAAGTGGGGCAGGCTTTCTCTCGGCAGGACGTGCGCGATGCGGTGATCCCAGCCTATATGGGTCTGATCAAACAGGCCGATGACCAAATGGGCCGCTTGTTTGACTGGATGGAACAAACCGGGCGGATGGACGACACAATGATCGTGCTTACGTCGGACCATGGCGATTTCCTGGGTGATCACTGGATGGGGGAAAAGACCTTCTTCCATGACGCATCCACCAAGATGCCCTTGATCATCTATGACCCGTCGTCCGAGGCGGATGCGACACGCGGCTCGGTCAGCGATGCGCTGGTCGAATCCATCGATCTGGCGCCCACTTTCGTCGATGTCGCTGGGGGCGAGGTTGCTGGGCACATCCTGGAAGGGCACTCTTTGACACCCATCTTGCGAGGGCGGGCGACTGAGACCCCTCGGGATGTCGTGATCTGCGAATACGACTATTCGGCCTCGCCGGTTGCGGATTTGCTGAATGCCTCGGTCCGGGATGCGGTGATGTTCATGGTTGCTAGCAAGAAATGGAAGTTGATCCATTGTGAAGGCGGCCACCGTCCGATCCTGTTTGATCTGGAAAATGACCCCGATGAATTGAATGATCTGGGCGATAGCTCGGATCATGCCGAGGTGATTTCAGAGATGTACGATCACCTGTTTACCTGGACGCGCAGGGCGTCACAGCGCACCACTCGATCCGAGCAGCAACTGATCGAGATGCGGACGAAAAGCCGGGGCAGGGGCGTGATCGTTGGGATTTACGACGAAAACGACGCGCCGTTGGATCTGACAGTCAAATACCGCAACCGGACAGCGCACCCCTACAGAACCTACCTCAAGGATTAACTGCGCCGGGCCTTCCATTGCACGTAACGGGCCATGCCGCGTTCCAACAGGTTTGGGGATTTACTGTTGTCCAGTCGCAAGGAACCACCGCCGGCCCGATACATCTCTGCAAATACATCCAGTACCTTGGATTTGACCATCCCGCGCAGCGGGACATGTGCCATCATGCCATAGGTCGCGGCACCACCGGTCTTTGCCAGCTCGGGATGTGCCCGAACCGTGGTGACGGCCTGTGCCAGATCTGCCAGATACGCGTCGGCGACGTGTAGGTGTTTTGCGGTCACCATACAGTGAATGCCGTCGGGGTTTTGCACCCTGTTGATGCTCCAACCGGCTTGTTCCAACTGATCCGCTACGGCGTAGATGTTCAGCTTTGGATCGGTCGAGCCGTAGGCCAGCAAAGGGCCCTGAGGCTGGCCCAGAATGCGAAGCCCGTCGATCGCGGTAATGCCCGCCTTCAGATTTTCAACGGCCTTGGACGTGTCCTGCGCCAAGCGGCGGTATCCATCAACCCCTAGCTTTTGCATGACGGCCCATGCCGCCGCATAGGCGCCGCCGGGGCGTGTGCCCAGCAATGCCGGTGAGGCAAAAACGCCGCCGGGCCAGTCCTGACAGACAAACATCTGGTGCTTTAGTAACTCGAGGTTGCGGTACAGGATCGTCGAAGCCCCTTTGGCCGCATAGCCGTACTTGTGCAGATCAGCTGAAATCGATGTGACACCCGGCACACTGAAATCCCAATCGGGCAGGTCAATGCCGTTGCGCTCCATGAATGGTAGGATCAGTCCCCCGACGCAGGCATCAACATGCAGCGGAATGCCCTTGGACTGCGCAAATGCGCCCATGTCGGCAATTGGATCGATTGTGCCATGCGGATACTCCGGAGCGGATCCAAGGATCATCACCGTACCCGCGTTGATCATGCGTTTTAGCTTTGAGATATCGGTCGCATAGTCTGACGTCATCGGCAGCAGCCGCGCTTTGACCCCGAAATACTCTGCCGCTTTGAACCAAGCGACATGTGCGGTTTTGGGCAGGATCATGTTGGGTCGGGTCACCTTGCGCTGCTTGCGCGCCATGTCGCGGTACGTTTTCACTGCCATCAGGCAGCTTTCGGTGCCGCCTGCGGTGACGACGCCGCATGTGTCCGGGCCGCCATGCAGCAGACCGGCCATTGTCGAAATGATTTCGCTTTCCATTCGCTTCAGACTCTGGAAAGCAGCCGGGTTGAGGCCGTTGGCCGAGGAAAACGCACTGTAGGCTTTGGCCGTGAAGGCGTCATGGTCATCATCCAGATGGTAAACAAGGCTCCATGTGCGTCCGTCACGGTAATTCGGGTCGTTCTCAGCGAAGGATTTGAGTTGGTCTAAGACTTCATCTTCGGACCGGCCTGTTTCGGGCAGTGTCAGATGATCCATGTTCTATCCTTTCCCAGCCAGTAGCAGAGCCAGCGAAATGCCCAGATAGTTCCCTATGGCAAAGCCCAGAATGCCGGTCGCCATTCCGGACATCAAGATCGCAGGGTTGCGCAGGCTGCGCGATACCATCGGCACAAAAGCGGGTGACATGACCGCGGCCACTGATGTGATCAGGAATGTGTCGCGGTCGATGCCCGCCAGCCGCGCCAATACCGCATGCAGCGTGAAGCTGCCGAAGGTCGCGATCAGCACAAAGCCCAGCACTGACAGGTTCACGGTGCTCACGGTGGCCAGATCCATCGAGGCGGCAACGCTGAACGAAAACACATACAGCAGATACATTCCGATATGCGGTGCAGCTGCGTTTTGGCGCAATGTAGGCGTCAGGGATCCTAGAATGCCAAATGAGGTCAACAGCACGATGATCATAATCTGAGGTTCAGCGAATGGCATCATCGGAGCGAGCGCTGATGACGCGCCAACACAAAGCGCGGCACCGGCGATGGCGATCAGACCCTGAGCGCCCCAATTTCGTTTTGCCGGGTTGGCAGTTTCTGACGCAACGGGCTCTCCTTCGCGCGACCCATTAAAGGGCAACAGAAAACGGCTCATGACGACAGGTGCGAGTGTCAAAACAAACAGCAGATACCCGGCGCCAACAACCGTATCCATTGTGGCAAACAGCAGGTATCGACCCTCAGGGATATCCAGGGCCAGTTTGATCGCCCCCATATTCGCCAGACCGCCGGTATACATGCCCACCGCCATACCAGACAGCTGTTCAGTTTCTTCCGTGCCGCCAGCACTGAAGAGGAGAAACAGGACCGTCGCAATCACACCCACAGAAACGATGGCCAACCCCATGGACAGCAATGCGGATCCGGCGATGCGTCCCCAAGCGCGCAAATCTACGGCAAATAGCAATAGAGGTAAGGCCAGTCCAAGGCTGGCCTCGATGATCGTGTCCCGGATCGGTGAAACGCTTTCGGGCTGAGCTCCGGACAATCCCAACAGCAGCCCGGCGATGTAACACAGGACAATGGGTCCCAATCGCGCGGCGAAACCCGACCGATGTGCCAGCCACATCAACGCCGCTGGTGTTAACAAATAGATCAGCGCAAAGCCCATGGCATCTGATTGCATTAATTCGATCTCCCTTACGCCGAGACTAGGCAGCAGTTATGGGCTGGCACAAGCCGGTCTGACGTAAGGTTCACACGGTATCCGGGCAAAACCGCGGCATTCCTGTGAGGGCGTCGAGGACGTGTTCTTTGTGGTTTTGATTAAATCTGCATCAATCTCTGCAAAGATGGTTCACCCTCCGGCAGCCAGACGCTAGAAGATGACGCAAGAGCAGTTACCGGAGAATTTCAATGGCCGCCCAAAAACCCGTTGTCCTGTGCATTCTTGATGGCTGGGGGTTGTCCGAAGAAACCGAGGCCAATGCGCCCCTCCTTGCCAACACACCGACCTTCGACGCGATCATGGACAAGTGTCCCAACGCAACACTGATCACCCATGGGCCGGATGTTGGCCTGCCTAGCGGCCAGATGGGAAACTCGGAAGTTGGGCATACAAACATTGGTGCGGGCCGGATTGTCGCCATGGATCTTGGGCAGATTGATCTGGCGATTGAAGATGGTTCGTTCTTTGAAAACGCATCTCTGCAAGAGTTTATTGCCAAGGTCAAAGCCGCGGGCGGGACAGCGCATCTGATGGGGTTGATCTCGGATGGCGGGGTGCATGGGCATCTGAACCACATTGTTGCGGCCGCCAAAGCGATTACCATCGCCGGTGTACCGGTGGCGCTTCACGCGGTTACGGACGGGCGCGACGTGGCACCGAAATCGGCCTTCACCTATATAGCTGAGCTTGAAGACCGCCTGCCTGATGGCGCGCGCATTGTTACAGTTTGTGGCCGTTACTACGCAATGGACCGCGACAACCGTTGGGAGCGTGTCGCCGAGGCTTACAAGGCGATGATCAAAGGCGAGGGGTGCGTGGCCAGCTCCGCGCATTCTGCCGTGGATCAGGCCTATAACCGGTCCGAAACAGATGAATTTGTCACTTCAACGGTGCTGGACGGGTTTGAAGGCGTCCAAGATGGGGATGGATTTTTCTGTCTGAATTTCCGCGCGGACCGCGCGCGTGAGATTTTGCGTGCCATTGGTGAGCCGGGGTTCTCTCACTTCGACACAGGACCAAGGCCAAAGCTGTCGGCGCTTTTGGGGATGGTGGAGTATTCTGATGGTCACAACGCCTATATGGAAACGGTTTTCCCCAAGCGGGCGCTTGTGAACACCCTAGGCGAATGGGTCGCCAATCAGGGTCTGCGTCAGTTCCGGTTGGCCGAGACCGAAAAGTACCCGCACGTGACCTTCTTCCTCAATGGCGGCAAGGAAACCCCCGAAATCGGCGAAGATCGGTTCATGCCGAAATCGCCCAAAGTAGCTACGTATGATCTGCAACCCGAAATGTCTGCCGCCGAGGTCACTGCGAAATTCGTTGAGGCCATTGAAGAAGGCTATGATCTGATCGCCACCAACTATGCCAACCCTGATATGGTTGGACATACCGGCGACCTGCAAGCGGCGATGAAAGCCTGCGAGGCGGTTGATCAGGGGTTGGGTCAGGTCGTGTCTGCTTTGGAAAAAGCAGGTGGCGCTATGATTGTCACGGCTGATCATGGCAATTGCGAAATGATGGTCGACCCGGAAACAGGTGGCCCCCATACGGCGCATACACTCAACCCGGTGCCGGTTGCTCTGGTTGGTGGTCCCGAAGGCGCGAAACTGCGCTGCGGGCGTTTGTCGGATCTGGCTCCAACACTGCTGGAGTTGATGGGTCTGCCCAAACCGCCCGAGATGACCGGGAAGAGCCTGCTTTCATGAGGCTTGCCGCAATTGTCATATGTCTGCTTGTTGCAGCGCAGGGGCATGCTCAGACCGGGCCATCACAAGCAGCGTTAGAGGCGGCGCAAATGCTGGAGCAGGCGTCGATATCTCTGACCCAAGCCGATAGCGCCCGTGACCGGGTGCGCGCCCTAACTGAGACGATACAAGCCTACGAAGCCGGGCTTGCTGCGATGCGGGATGGGTTGCGCAAGGCGGCAACCCGAGAGGCGCAATTGACAGCCGAGCTTCGCGCGCGGGAAAAGGA
Source organism: uncultured Ruegeria sp. (assembly GCF_947489545.1). NCBI lineage: Bacteria > Pseudomonadati > Pseudomonadota > Alphaproteobacteria > Rhodobacterales > Roseobacteraceae > Ruegeria > uncultured Ruegeria sp. The sequence continues at coordinate 67,342 of NZ_CANLDZ010000007.1, forward strand.
TGTGGCGCAATTGCTGGGTGTGTTGCAAACGATCGAGACCACGGCACCGCCGGTTTTAATGTTGCATCCGTCCGGGCCATTGGGAGCCGCACGCACCGGTATGATGCTGTCTGAGGTTACTCCGGGGTTGAACGCAAAGGCCGAAGTTTTGGCAAAGGACCTTCGAGAGGTTCAGACATTACGGGCTCTGCAGCAGAACGCCTCTGAAACCCTGACAGATGGTTTAAGCGGCGTACAGGACGCCCGCACACGGTTGAGCGAGGCCATCGCTGATCGTACTGATCTGCCGCGCCGGTTTGTCGAAGATCCCGTTCGTACAGCCATTCTGATCTCGTCGACCGAGACATTGGACGGATTTGCAAGCGGGCTTTCTGAGATATCCGAGGGCGAAATTGCCCAGACTGATGCCAGCATCTCGGACAGAAAGGGTAATGTGCCACTGCCGGTTCAGGGTATCCTGCTGCACGGTGCAGGTGAAACTGACGCAGCCGGGGTAACGCGACCGGGCTTGGTGCTGGGCACGCGCCCGCGCGCTTTGGTCACTTCACCGACCGCCGCCACAATCCGCTATCGCGGACCCCTGTTGGATTTGGGGAATCTGGTGATCCTTGAACCTCAGCCTGGGCTTTTATTCGTGTTTTCGGGCTTGCAAGAGGTCTATGGCGCGCCGGGTCAGGTTATCCCCGAAGGCACTCCAGTGGGCTTAATGCCCGGTGAAATGCCTGAAATCGGCGCAATATTGTCAACAAGCAGTGATGGCACTGGAACTGACCGTTCAGAAACGCTCTATATAGAGGTAAGACAAGAAAACAGCCCCGTGGACCCGGAATCATGGTTTCGGACCGACAAGGATGGATAAACGAGTATGAAGAAATTTGTGATGGCCGGAGTGGCCGGAACCGTTGCAGGCATTATTGCAACCACTCAGATCGCAGGACCCCTGTTGGCGCAGGAAGCCGAGAACAAAGCCAGCGTCTATCAGCAACTGGACCTGTTCGGTGATATTTTTGAACGTATCCGCGCCCAATACGTGGAAGAGGTTGAGCCCGAGGAACTGATCGAAGCGGCCATTGATGGCATGCTGACGTCTCTGGATCCACATTCCAGCTATCTGTCGCCGGATGATGCGGAACAGATGCGCGTGCAAACCCGTGGTGAGTTTGGCGGTCTGGGCATCGAGGTGACGCAGGAGGAAGGCTTTGTCAAAGTTGTCTCTCCGATTGATGATACACCAGCGGCCGCAGCCGGGATCGAAGCCGGTGATTTCATCACACATGTGGATGGGGAAAGCATTTTGGGTCTGACCCTGGACAAGGCGGTTGATTTGATGCGCGGTCCGGTCGGGTCCGAGATCGCCATCACCGTTGTGCGCGAAGGTGAGTCCGAACCGTTTGACGTCACGATCATTCGCGACACGATCAAACTGACTGCGGTTCGTGCGCGTACCGAGGGCACAAGTGTCATCCTGCGCGTGACTACATTTAACGATCAGACCTACCCAAACCTGCAGGAAGGCCTTCAAGAGCAAATTACCGAAGCCGGTGGTATCGACAAGGTCAATGGGGTCGTGCTGGATTTGCGTAACAATCCTGGCGGCTTGCTGACACAGGCTATCAAAGTGTCGGATGCGTTTCTGGACGAAGGTGAAATCGTGTCGACCCGAGGCCGTGACCCGGAAGAAGGCGAGCGATTCAACGCAACCATTGGTGACCTCGCCGAAGGGAAGCCAATCGTCGTTCTGATCAACGGCGGGTCAGCTTCTGCATCCGAGATTGTGGCAGGTGCGCTGCAGGATCATCGCCGCGCCATCGTTGTTGGCACGAAAAGCTTTGGTAAAGGGTCGGTCCAGACGGTCATGCCGCTTCGAGGTGATGGGGCGATGCGTTTGACCACCTCGCGATACTACACGCCATCGGGACGCTCGATCCAGGCCCTGGGCGTCAGCCCCGACATTATTGTTGAACAACCGCGTTCGGAACCTGAGGTGGAGGAGGAGGAAGACAATCCCTTTACCCGCTCAGAGGCCGACCTGCGCGGCAGTCTCAACAATGACAGCCTGAGCGAGGATGAAATCCGCCAGATCGAGGAAGATCGGGCCAAGGCCGAAGCTACGGCTGAGTTGCGCGAAGAGGATTATCAACTGGCCTACGCCATCGATATCCTCAAAGGGTTGTCCGCCTTCAATCCAAGCGGACCATCCCAGTAAGGTAGACAGGGCCGCGAATTTCGCGGCCCTTTTTCTTTGACGGAGTGCACAGTGTCAGCTTTCGATTTTGTGCAGCTTTTTCTCGTCCAGCATCAAGGCAAGTAGGATTCCGATCGAAACGGAAACCGTCGAAAAGATGAACGCCGAGCTCATGCCACTGTCAAAGGCGGCTGCAAGTGCATTCTGAACTTTTTCGATCTCACCTTGGCCAAGTTTTTGCATGACGGCCTTGGCTGAGTCGGTGTTGAGAGTTCCTCCATTGATCGCCCTCTGATCAGCCTCTGACAGGTTGACGCCCAAAGAAGCCAGACGATCGCGTAGGCTGGATAGGGAAACCATGTACATGATCGCCGTTGCACAAGCGACGGATACCGCCCCATAGACCAGATGGGTCATAAAGCTCAGCCCGCCCACCAGCCCGGCGCGTTCAGGTTTCACCGCACAGACCGCCGCCGTACCTGACGGACCAACCGTCAGCGTTGCACCCAGCCCGATCATCGCCATTCCCGGTAAGATCCGGAAATAGCCCAACCCGCTGGGCAGCAAAACAATGCTCGCCGAACCGATCGTGGCAATCAGATAGCCCCAAAACAACAGACGCTTGGGACCAAAATCGTTGTAAAGCGTCCCGGACAAGACCGAACCCACTGCAAGCAGAACTGTCAAAGGAGCCAATCCCAGCGCAGACTCAAATGCAGACCAACCCAACACCTTTTGCATGTATTGCGGGAAATACATCAAAGCGACGAAGGCGGCGGACACGTTGAACATGTTAAGGCCGAGGGTGATGCGAAACTCCCGGTTTTGCATCATTTGTGGCAAAAGCAGCGGTTCTTTCACCCGTTTTTCAACTTTTGGGAACAGCAGGAACAGAAATGCGCTCACAAAAAACAGCAGCAATAGAGGTGCTGAAGTCCACCCCCAATCAGCGCCGACATCCAGTCCGTAAAGCAACAAGAGCACCGCAAACGACAAAAGGCCCATTCCGGCAAAATCGATATGCTCACCAGTCTTGTGCTCGGTTTCGCGTTCCATCAGTATTAGCGCCGTAGCCATCGAGATGCAGGAAAACACGACGTTGGCCAGGAAGAAATAACGCCACTCTCCGATGTTCACTACAAACCCACTGATCATTGGACCAAAGACGTTGCCGCTGGTGACGCCTGCCAGGATCAAACCCATCACTAGCGCCCGATGTTCGGGTTTGGACACTTTGGTTGCACCAAAAGCCAAGGTGCAGGGCCAGACGCAACCGGCGCCGATACCTTGCAACGCGCGCGCGCCAATCAGATAGTCCAGACTGGGCGCGAAAAAGCACATGACCGACGAAAACAGAAAGATCGTCAGACCGATGATCATTATCCTGCGATGCCCGTACATATCGCCAAGACGGCCTCCGGCGACCATGGTCATGGCAAAAAACAGCGCGTAGATATTCAGGACCCATTGGGTGCTGGTGATATCTGTGTCGAAACTGTTTTCAATGGCTGGAATCAGCATCAGGGCACCGGTAAAATCGATTCCGATACCAAAAGCCGTCACCATCAGAGCGATGACTTTAATAATGCTGCTGCGATCCATTGAGGCACCCAAATTGCTTCGAATGCCTCATTGATGCATGAAAATGCGCTAGATGACAGAAAAACCTAAACTTTCAGGTCAATTGGCGTCGTGGCAAATCCGCCTGAACGCCCGCTTCAACATGTCAAGCTCGGCGCGCAGCAACTCAACTTCTGCCCGTAGATCATCCGCGGCGGGTGATCCGGCGATTATTGTGAAGTCAGCCAGTTTTTGCGTGGTATCAATGTCCACAATGACAAAGCTATGCACCCCTTCGGACAGGGCGGTCACGGGTACGGGTACGTTCAGGTTCCAGCCGCCTTCGGCGGGGGACATTTCGACCCCACTTAGCGCAGCGCCTAAGTAACGAACCTCGATGCCTGGTTCGCTTTCGGCCTGAATGTGCCCTTGCCAGATGCCGTTTTCGAACTTGATGAGTGTCAATGTTGGCTGCGTCATGTTTGGGCGTCTCACAAATCGGCGCGATGATGGCGACAGAAGGTCAGGTCGCGCAGAACGATCCGGTTCATACGCGGGTTTTTGAAGATCAGGTCCATCCAGATTTTCTCGATCCGCCGTTCGTTCAAAGGCAGATGTGCCAGATCAAAATCAATTGCGATGGACCGGCCGGACAGGTCCAGCTGCCTCAGTACCTGTTCAGAATTCGGCCCATGTTGGATATTGAGACGGGCGAAGACTTCGATGGCCTTTTCGCTGTCGATCAAAGAATCGACGCGCATCAGATGCTGACGGGTCAGGTCTTGGGCGGCGTCGGCCGGCAACTCGACTGACAGAGACAGGAACGAGCCTTCAAAGCTGAAGACCTCGAGTGCCAGGCTGAAAGGTGCGAGATCGCTTTCGTGCCTGTTTCTGATCTGTCGTGCGGAAATCTCTGAATGACGGCAATCGTGAAACAGCGTGACCTGCGGATCAATCATCGATTTTCGCGGCGCTGATGCAACCCCGGGGCGGGCCAAGGGGCCGCGCCAAAGATCGGGTCGCCAGCTCCAGTCTGTTCCGATAGGCTTGGGAAACCGCTCGGACCCGATCTGCGGTCTGGCCAGCCGCCCATCTGCAATATGGATTATCCGGTCCAGATGCGTGCGTAGACTGCGCGCCTGATCGCGTTGGTGGCGCAGAAGTGATTGCGGTGCATCCGACGATTGTTGCGCAGCCTTGCGCCAGCGCCCCAAAACCTTGCGATGAATATAGAGATCCAGAATCCTGCCCATGGCCCCAACGTCCAAAGTTGCACCTCTTTAGTCAAAGACTTGGTGAGGGACAAACCCGGAATACCACTATCAGCAATCAATATTCATGACTAATGAATCGCGGTCACATAAGTTGTGCCCCGCATCGCAAGAAAGAGTTTGTCCATTCTTGCAATAGGCAGGGCCAGTGCGTACCGTCTGTCACCTGACTAAAGTGGGTCACCCCCGGTACCGCCGCGTAGCAATTTCAATCAAGACAAGGTCAGGGTATGGAATCCACTCTGTTCGCGTTCATCTGGAAGCATTCAAAGAAACAACAGCTTGTCCTGCTGTTTCTGACGATTTTGTCGTTCCCGTTTCTGTATGCCTCGCTCGAATTGCCAAAGCAGATCATCAACGATGCAATCGGTGCGCCCGGTGACACCGTGGCGATCTGGGGCTTTACGGTGACCCAGGTGCAGTACCTGTTGATACTGTGCGTTGCGTTTTTGGCGACGGTGATCGTCAGCGGCTTAATGAAGATGCGCATCAACACGATGAAAGGTGTTTTGGCCGAGCGCATGCTACGCCGGTTGCGATTCACATTGATCCACCGTGCAATGCGCTTTCCAAGATCCTATTTCGCGACTACCAGTCAGGGTGAGTTGGTATCAATGATCACGTCCGAGGCCGAACCGATGGGCGGTCTGATGGGCGATGCCATTGCTCAACCGGTGTTCCAGTTCGGGCAGATGATGACAATCGTCACATTTCTGTTCATGCAAAGTGTGTGGTTCGGTCTTGCCAGTATTGCCCTCATCCCGTTGCAGGCCTGGTTGATCCCGAAACTACAGCGCCAGATCAACCTGTTGAACAAGGATCGTATACAAGAGGTCCGGCATCTGAGTTCTGAGATCGGCGAAAGCGCGGCGGGGATCAGCGACCTGCGCACCAATGGCGGCTGGCGCTATCGTCTGGCGCAGTTCAGCCATCGCCTTGGAACCTTGTTCGAGATCCGGTTCAAAATCTACAACAAGAAATTCTTCATGAAGTTTCTTAACAACCTGATCACTCAGATGACACCGTTCCTGTTCTATTCGGTCGGCGGCTATCTGGCGATCACGGGTGAGGTAACCGTCGGGGCTCTGGTTGCCGCATTGGGCGCATACAAAGACCTGAGCGGCCCGTGGAAGGATTTGTTGACCTATTACAACCAGGTACAGGATATGTCGCTGCGTTGGGAAATCGTCACCGAACGCTTTGACCCGGAAAACATGGTTCCCAAGGAGCTTTTTGATGGCGAGCCTGAAACAATCCCACATCTGAATGGTGACATCGAACTCAGGAACGTGACGGTGCGTGACAGTGATGGCAAAACCATATTGGAAGATCTGGACTTGGTCATTCCCAAGGGCGCGCGGGTGGCGATCCAGTCGACGCACGCCTCGGAACGCAACGCTTTAGGTCAATTGCTGACGCGAGAGGTTCTGCCGGTTCAGGGAGAGGTGATCATGGCCGGTCATAATTTGCGAGGGTTACATCAATCGGTGATCGCCGCGCGGATCGGGTACGCCTATTCACGGCCCTATCTGTTCGATGGGACATTGGGTGACAATCTGATGATGCCGCTGCGCACCCATCCTCAGCACGAAGCGGACGCGGCAAAGGCCCCCACGCGCAGGCAGATTGAGGCAGTACGGGCTGGCAACCCGCCGGATTCGTTGTCAGATGAATGGATTGATCCCGGATTGGCCGGGTTGGACGATATCGATGGGATTCGGGACTGGTGGTTCCAGCTGGTCGAAGCGATGGGCATTGATGAATTCATGTTCCGTCGCACGTTGCGGTCCCAGTTCGACCCCGAGTTGCATCCCATTCTTGCGCGTGAAATCATTGCACTGCGCGAGATTGTGGCGGAACGATTGCGTGAAAAAGAACTGGATCGATATGTTTATCGCTTTGATCCGGAGCGCTTTAACCCAGCCGTGCCGTTGGGTGGCAATCTTCTGTTTGCGTCGCCGTCGCGAGATATCTCACCGGATATTCTGGCGGGCGATGGTCGGTTTCTTTCGATGCTCAGCGCGCATGATCTGGCCGACGAAGCCATGAGCATCTCAAACGCGGTGCTCGAGACACTGAACCAGACATTTGGTCGGGACGGCACCGACCATCCTTTGTTTTTGCGTCTCGGCATGTCGAAGGACATGTATCACCGATTGCTGGACATCGAAGAGCGGCGCAAATCCAAAGGTCATGCGGACTTAACTGACGAAGAGCGGGCTCTGCTGTTGACAGTGCCCTTCCTGCTGACGGCCGAGCAGATCGGCTCTGATTTTCCGGACGAGTACAAGGACAAGATCTTATCGATCCGAAAGGGGCAGGCCAAACGGTTGCGCGGCGCGATGAACGGTATGTTTATCCCGGTGTCCCCGGACATCTATATCCCCCGCCTTTCGGTGATAGAAAACGCGATCTACGGGCGGATTTCGTTGATGGCCGGGGCCCACGCGGATGATATCGAAGATGTTGTCGCCCAAGCCATGAATGAGGCTGGCTTGCGCCGTCGGGCCGCGGCAATCATCTATGACCTGCCGTCGGGCTTGGGCGGAAACAACCTGCCAACAGTGTTTCAGGAACGCGTTGCATTTTCGCGCGCCGGGATAAAACGCCCGGATATCCTGATCCTCGACAAGGCTTTGGCCAGCCACGATTCCGAAAGCCGGTTGCGCACGCGACTGAAACTGCGAGAGTTGTTGCCCGACTCGATCATGATCTTCATGGAAGATCATTTTGCGCACCCCGAAGCCTATGATTTGTTTGTCGAAATCAAAGACGGTCGCATCGATGGCGTGTCGAGAACCAAGCTTGTGCACGAAGAAGGCGCATCCGCCGATCTTAGTCGAAAGCTGGAGGTCATTTCCGCGAACGAGCTGTTCTCGGGTCTTGATGGCCGAAATCAACGTTTGTTGGCCTTCTCCGCGCAATGGTACGAAGCCGCTGCGGGACAGGTCATATTCTCGCGCGGTCAAGGGCCGGACGCTGCCTATTTGTGCATCTCCGGTCAGGCGAGATTGGACTGGTCCGACGATGATGGCCAAAAAAGACCTATTTCCATCATTGAGCCGGGAAGGCTGATCGGTGACCTGTCCATCATTACCGGTGAAGCCCGACAGTTAGATCTGGTAGCCGTCAATCAGTGTTTGTTCTTGCGGATTGGCGCAGAAGAATTACGCGCAGTGATCGAAAGCGATGCTTCGGTCGCCATGCAGTTGCTGCAGACTGTGGCCGGATATCTGACCACATTGTCCGACAGGATCAACGCGGCCCAAACTCCATCGGATGTTTTCCCGGAAGTTTCACAAGCGATTGCGGGAGAAGGCAAGGGTGGACATGCTGAGTAACCCACCCTTGGCATACTCTGCCCATGAACATCTGGTAAAGGATGCGCGTTCTCGGCCTGAATTGTGGCGCCTGATTTTAGGCCTGGGGTTGATTGGTGTTTTGGTCACGGCGCTGAACCTGGGATTGTTCGCGGTGGTCGCGGGGATGGCCCCGCATGATTGGACCCTAGAGCTTTTACAAGGTGCCTCGCCATTAGCCATGCTTATTCTGCTAGGCAGTTTCGGGTTTATCACCTTCGGCGTCGCCGTTGTAGCCAAACGGCTTCAGCACAGGTCTCTGCATTCGATATTAGGCCAGTATCAACTGGGTTTGCGTCAGTTCTGGCGGGTTTTGGGCGCGCTGACGGTTCTGGGCGTGATTGTGGCTGTACTTCCGCCGTATGGCGTAGGAGAGCCATTGGTTCGGAACTTGGATGTTTCCACATGGCTGGTTCTGTTGCCGTTTTCGGTGGTGGCTGTGCTGATTCAAACCAGTGCCGAAGAAGTTTTGTTTCGCGGCTATATCCAGCAATCCCTGGCCGCCAGATTTCGGTCACCGATCATCTGGATGGGACTGCCAGCTGTTTTGTTCGCCGCCGGTCACTATGCGCCCGCTGTGGCCGGAGACAACGCCATGCTGATTGCGGTGTGGTCTTGTATTTTTGGTCTTCTGGCCTCGGACCTGACAGCCAGATCTGGAACGCTTGGTCCAGCAATTGCACTGCATTTCTTCAACAACATCATCGCACTTGTGCTTATTTCATTGCCTGACAACCTCAGTGGTTTGTCACTGTTCCTGTTGCCCTATGATATGTCGGACACAGGAATGCTGCGACAGTGGCTATACGTGGATTTCGTGATGATGTTTGTTTGCTGGCTGGCAGCGAGACTTGCCATCATGCGTTGATTGCAATTCCTGCCGTAGCGTCTTATTTGACGTCAACGCCGCATCAGCAAGGTTCCGACATGAACTGGATCACAAACTACGTCCGCCCCCGGATCAACTCGATCTTCTCGCGCCGCGAAGTGCCCGAAAATCTTTGGCAAAAGTGCGATGAATGCGGAACAATGCTGTTTCATCGCGAGTTGGCAGATAATCAGAATGTCTGCACACAGTGCGATCATCACATGGCAATCACGCCGCGCGACCGGTTCAGCCATCTGTTTGACGGCGGTATTTTTACCGATGTCGAGGTTCCCGCGCCCAAAGACGACCCGCTGCAGTTCCGCGATCAGAAGAAATATCCTGATCGTATGAAAGCGGCCCAGAAGAAAACTGGCGAGAAAGAGGCGATGCTGGTCGCCAAGGGTGAGATCGGGCGCACGCCAATCGTGGCCGCCGCGCAGGATTTTTCCTTTATGGGCGGCTCAATGGGCATGTATGTCGGAAACGCCATCATTGCCGCTGCGCAAGAGGCGGTGAAACTGCGTCGCCCGTTGATCCTGTTTTCTGCGGCGGGTGGTGCACGTATGCAGGAAGGTATCCTCAGCCTGATGCAGATGCCGCGTACAACCGTGGCGGTTGAGATGCTGAAAGAGGCAAACCTGCCTTACATCGTTGTGCTGACTCATCCGACCACGGGCGGCGTCACAGCCTCTTACGCAATGCTGGGGGATGTTCATATCTCGGAACCAAACGCCTTGATCTGCTTTGCCGGACCGCGCGTGATCGAGCAGACCATTCGGGAAAAGCTTCCCGAAGGGTTCCAGCGGGCTGAGTATCTGTTGGATCATGGGATGCTGGACCGGGTAACCAAACGGACCGAGATGCGGGACGAGCTGATCACCATCATCCGCATGTTGATGGACCTTCCGCCTGCGGTCAAAGGTGATCTTCCAGCGCCGGAACCCGAAGAACCGGCTGAGGAAACCCCGGCCGAGGACGCAGACAAGGAATGACAGCGCCCAAGTCCGACCTGATCCTTGACCGGATGATGGCGCTGCACCCCAAGATTATCGACCTGACTCTGGATCGAGTATGGCGCCTGCTGGCTGCGCTGGGTAATCCGCAAACCAAGCTGCCGCCGGTGATCCACATCGCGGGAACCAATGGCAAAGGCTCGACGCAGGCAATGATCCGGGCTGGTCTGGAGGGCGCTGGCCTGAGCGCCCATGCTTATACCTCGCCACATCTCGCCCGCTTTCACGAGCGCATTCGTTTGGCCGGAGATCTGATTTCCGAAGACGACCTGACCGCGGTTCTGGATGAATGCTATGCGGCCAATGGTGGTGAAAACATCACCTACTTTGAGATCACGACCTGTGCTGCTTTGCTGGCCTTTGCCCGGTCACAAGCGGACTACACGCTGCTTGAAGTTGGGCTTGGTGGTCGTCTGGACGCGACCAATGTCATCGAACGGCCCGCAGTGACAGTCATCACACCGGTTTCGATCGATCATGAGCAATTTCTTGGTGATACCTTGGGCAAAATCGCGGCAGAAAAGGCCGGCATCATCAAGCCGGGCGTGCCTTGCATCGTTGGCCCGCAACAGGACGAAGCGCTGGAAGTGATTGAATACACGGCGGCCCGACTTGGCGCTCATCTGTTCGTTCATGGTCAGCATTGGCACGTGCACGAAGAAAACGGGCGTTTGGTTTATCAGGATGAGACTGGGTTGCGGGATGTGCCCCTGCCCAACTTATTGGGCGCTCATCAGATTCAAAACGCAGGTGCGGCGCTGGCTGTGTTGCGGCATCTGAAAATGGGCGATGCTGCCTACGAAGCGGCTGTAACCAAGGCCGAATGGCCCGCCCGCATGCAGCGCCTAAAAGCCGGGCCGCTGGTGGAATTGGCTCCAGAGGCTGAGCTGTGGCTAGATGGTGGTCACAACGCCGCCGCTGGGATCGCTGTGGCGGATGTGCTGGCCAAACTGCCCGAACGCCCAACCCATATGATTTGTGGGATGCTCAAAACCAAGGATGTGACCGGTTATCTCGCCCCGTTGGCCGAACAGGCCCAAAGCCTGACCGCCGTTTCAATCCCGGGCGAGACGAATACCCTAAGTGCCGATGCTACGGCGGCGGCCGCCGCCAAGGTCAACCTTCCAGCGTCCACTGCGGACAGCGTGGCTGACGCGCTGAAAGCAATTGTCGCGCGGGATTCGCAGGCGCGCGTATTGATTTGTGGGTCGCTCTATCTTGCCGGCAATGTCTTGCGTGAAAACGGCTAAACTTCATCTTGCGACAAATATCTGCGGGCCCACCTATGGCGGTGAGGGCAGAGTCCCTATTTCCCCCAGCCCTGATCCTGCATTTCCCGCAAGCGCGAGGCGGTTCTTTCAAATTCAAACGTTCCTTCGCCTTCGACATAGAGCATTTCTGGCTCGGCGGCGGCGGAACAGATCAGGCGAACTTTCCCTTCGTAAAGCGCATCAATCAGTGTGACGAACCGTTTGGCCTCGTTAAAATTGTTGCGGGACAGTCGTGGGATATCCTCGAGGACCAGAACCTTCACCTCTTCAGCGATGGCGAGGTAATCGGCTGGCCCCAGCATACGTCCGCACAGATCATAGAACGAGGCGCGTGCCACTCCGTTGCGGAACTGGGGCAATTCAACGGCACGCCCCTTGACCTGCAGCACCAGCGGATCAGCTGGACCACCCGCAAGATCCGTCCACACACTACGAATACTCTGACGCGCCTCTGGGCCGATCGGAGTAAAATAGACCGGTGCGCCTTCCAGCCGATTCTGTCGATAATCGGTGGGTGACACCAGTTCCCAAACCTGAAGTTGTTCCTTGATATGAGCAATGAATGGCAGGAACAGTTGTCGGTTCAGGCCGTCCTTGTACAAGCCGTCCGGATGGCGGTTGGACGTTGTGACTATCACCACGCCGCCCTTGTGCAACATATCGAACAAGCGCCCGACAATCATCGCATCAGTGATATCGGTGATTTGCATTTCATCAAAAGCGAGCAAACGCACGGATTTCACGACATCCTGCGCCACGGGTCCCAAAGCGTCCTCGACCCCGTCCTGTCGCGCCTTGTGCATTCCGGCGTGGATTTCCTGCATAAACGCATGGAAATGAACGCGTCTTGCCGGAATGTCTGTCAAATTGTCGACGAACATATCCATCAACATGGATTTCCCACGCCCAACACCGCCCCACAGATACAATCCTTCGGGTGCAGGCGGAGCCTTGCGAAAGAGACTGCGTTTGACCGGTTCGGCCAATGCTTTTCGAATGCGCTCGAAATGCGGCAGAACGGCCTCCTGTGCATCATCTCGGGTCAATGATCCGTCGGCGATGCGGGCCTCATAAAGCGAAATCAGATCCGTCATAGGTCTGAGCCTTAGCGTTGGACTTTCCACTTGAAAAGCAGCCAAATCTCCCAAGGCATCAAATTTACTTATCCGTGACCGCAAATCTGCTGATTTGACGCCTTCACCAAAACCAGTAACTTCCGTCATACGAATGCCCCGAGGGTCAAATGCCGCAATCCGTTCGCCTGCTGAATCCAATCCTGATTGTTGCCTGCATCATCATCACGGTGAACTTTGCTGTGCGTGGCTCATTCGGCGTGTTCCAGATCCCGATCGCGGAGGAATTCGGCTGGCTGCGTACCGATTTCTCGATGGCCATCGCGATTCAGAATCTGGCTTGGGGGATTGGACAGCCGATCTTTGCGGCAATCGCTGAAAAGGTGGGCGATCGCCGCGCGATCGTTCTGGGCGCGTTGGTCTATGCCGCAGGGATGGTGCTTTCGGCGTGGTCCGTTACGCCGTTTGAACACCACATGTACGCCTGGCTCGTCGGATTTGGTATCGCCGGGACCGGGTTTGGTGTGGTTCTGGCTGTGGTGGGCCGAGCATCGTCTGACGAAAACCGGTCCATGTCGCTTGCCATTGTCACCGCAGCCGGCAGCTTTGGTCAGGTTCTCGGTGCTCCGATTGCGGAATGGTTGCTGACATTCCTGCCTTGGCAACAAGTCTTCATTGTCTTTGCAATTGCGGTTTTGGCACTCGTCCTGACACTGCCGTTCATGCGTGCACCGCAGCCTGTCAGCAAGGCCGAGCTGGAACAAAGCATGGCCCAGATTTTGGGCAAAGCAATTCGTGATCCGTCCTATGCGTTGATCTTCGTGGGGTTTTTCAGTTGCGGGTATCAGCTAGGCTTTATCACCGCGCATTTTCCTGCTTTCGTGACCGAGATGTGTGGTCCGATCCAACCGGGGGGCGTTCTGCATTCGATCGGTATAACCTCGACATCCGCTTTGGGTGCCGTCTCGATTTCATTGATTGGATTGGCCAATATTGGCGGCACTTTACTGGCAGGTTGGGCAGGAAATCATTTCCCAAAGAAGTACCTGCTGGCGGCCGTCTACACCGGGCGCACAATTGCGGCGGCGTTGTTCATCGTGTTTCCGATTACACCACTTTCGGTGATTGCTTTCTCGCTGGTCATGGGGTCGCTTTGGTTGGCAACCGTTCCTCTGACATCTGGTCTGGTCGCGCATCTCTACGGTCTGCGTTACATGGGAACACTGTACGGCATTATCTTCTTCAGCCATCAGGTTGGCAGTTTTTTGGGCGTCTGGTTGGGTGGCCGCATGTATGACCAATATGGCGACTACACCACGGTGTGGTGGATCGGTGTTGCCATCGGTGCGTTCAGTGCGATCGTTCACCTGCCAATCCGCGAGAACCGCGGCGCAACGGTGCCGGCCTAAACCGTCAGCGTTGGTTAACCCGCCCGGTCGGGAAACAGCGCGGACAGTCCCTCTGCCGAGGCGTCGCACACGCCGCGTTCGGTAATTAGGCCCGTAACAAGCCGGTTCGGGGTGACATCAAAGGCAGGATTGCCGCCCTCGGTCCTGTCTGGCGCAACGCGCACATCTTCGACAGTTCCCTGATCGTCAACGCCCATCACATGAGTCACCTCGCGCTGATCGCGTTCCTCGATCGGGATTTCGGCCACGCCGTCCCGTACGGTCCAGTCGATTGTTGGCGATGGTAGGGCGACGTAAAACGGTACCCCGTTGTCGTGGGCCGCAAGTGCTTTCAGATATGTGCCGATTTTGTTGCACACATCCCCTTGCGCTGTGGTTCTGTCGGTGCCGGTGATTACTGCATCGACTTGCCCGTGCTGCATCAGATGCCCGCCCGCATTGTCCACGATATATCGATGCGGAATGCCGTGCTCGCCCAGTTCCCATGAGGTCAGCGCCCCCTGATTGCGGGGCCGAGTTTCATCGACCCAGATATGGACCGGAATACCTGCCTCATGCGCGTGATACATAGGGCTGGTTGCTGTACCCCAGTCCACCGTTGCTAGCCAGCCCGCGTTGCAGTGGGTCAGCAGGCGGACTGGTTCGCCCCTGGGTTTGCGCGCTGCAATCTCCTTGATCAGCTCTAAACCGTGCCGGCCAATCGATGCATTGATCTCGACATCTTCATCAGCGATGTGCTGTGCTAGGGTCCAGGCCTGATCGACACGGTCACTGACGGCCAGAGGCATCAGTGCCGCGCGGCACCTGTCCAGCGCCCATCGGAGGTTGATGGCTGTGGGTCGCGTGGCGTGCAGGACGTCGTAAGCGGCTTCAAACGCGGCGTCCGAGCTGTCTCGCGACATTTGTTCGGCAATTCCGAAGGCAGCGGTCGCACCGATCAACGGCGCGCCCCTGACCCACATGTCGCGGATTGCCGTCGCGAATTCGTCGAGGGATTTCAGGGTCACAATTCGAAACTGATGCGGTAGCCATCGCTGGTCGATAATCCGAACCTCACCAGCCGTTTTGTCCCACCAGATCGACCGATAGTGATCGTTTTTCACCTTCATAGTCTACGCTCCGTGCTCAAACCCGCTGTGTTGTCCCGGGCGAGTGTTGAGGTTGCTGCGATCAGACGCAAGCGAAAGCCGCCAGCAATTCCGGTATTTGGCGATTTTGCAGGGTCGCTACTGGCGCTGCGAGGCTCGCAATTCCCTTTCCAATGCGTCTAGAAAGCGGGACCGGTCAGCCTTGCCAAAGGGTTTGCCGCCGCCGCCAGCGCCCAGCGGATTGGCTGCGCGCAGGTCGGCCATAAGGTCCCGCATCGCCAGCTGCTGGCCAATATTCGCCTGTGTGAACGCCTCACCATTCGGGCGCAGGACACGCGCGCCGGATTCAACACATTTTGCCGCCAGAGGGATGTCTGATGTGACCACTACATCACCTGTGCCGCAGCGGTCCGCGATCCATTTATCTGCCTCATCTGCGCCTTCCGCGACAATTACGACTTGTACCAACGGATTGGCCGAAGGCCGCAGCCCACCGTTTGAGACCAGCGCAATTGGCACTTTGTGCCTTGTGGCCACCCGCTCGGCCTCGGCCTTTACGGGACAGGCATCTCCGTCGATGTAGAGCGTGGTCACGCTTTCTTGGCCTCTTTCTTGGCGGGTTCGTCGGCTTTCTTGCGCACCTTGAATTCTTCGGGGATCGGCATGCGATTGAACGCGTCTAGGCCGGCGATCTTATAGGCTTCTGCGAGGGTCGGATAGTTGAACGTGTTCTGCACGAAGTAATCCACAGTGCCTTTCAGGTTCAACACCGCCTGCGCAATATGGATCAGCTCGGTCGCGCCCTCACCCACGATCTGCACACCCAGAACCCGTCGGGTTTTCAACGAGAACAGCATTTTCAACATGCCATGTTCCAACCCCATGATATGCCCGCGCGAGGTTTCGCGAAATCGTGCCACGCCGACTTCGTAGGGGATGCCACGTTCCTGTAGTTCTTCTTCGGACATACCGCAGGTGGAAATTTCAGGCACCGAATAAATCCCATAGGGGTACCATGGGCTTTCCGGCAATGTCGGGGTGTCCAGCGCATGGCAAGCTGCCACACGACCTTGCTGCAATGATGTTGACGCAAGCGACGGGTGCCCGATCACATCACCGGTTGCATAGATATGCGGCACCGTTGTCTGATAGGTTTTGCGGTTCACACTGATGCGGTTGCGGTGATCGGTTTCCAGCTCAACGGAATCCAGATTGAGAGCTGACGTAGCCCCCATGCGCCCGGCTGCAAACAGCAGCATTTCGCCCCGAACGTGCCGCCCATTGTCCAATGTGACTTCAACATGGCTGCCAGCGTCTTCAATCTTTTCGACGGCCGATCCCAATCGCAGATCTACGCCGTTTTCGCGGATTTGGTGGGTGAAATCATGGATCAACCGGCTATCGATAAAATCGAGGAAGGTATCACGTGGTTCGATCAACGTGACCCGCACATCCAAGGCAGAGAACATGGTAGCATATTCAACGCCGATCACCCCGGCTCCGATCACCACGAGAGAGCGGGGGATTTCTGCCATTTCCAGAAAAGTGTCGCCGTCAACAATGGTCTTGCCGTTGAAGGGCACGTAATCCGGCCGATAGGTCTTTGTGCCGGTCGCGATCAGAAACTTGGCCGCTGTCAGGCGCGTTGATTCACCGGCGTCTGTTGCCACCTCGACCTCGTGCGGTCCAATGAATTTAGCAAAGCCATTCAGGGTTTCGACATGGTTTCGATTGAATTGATGTTCTAACACGTCGACCTCGTGGTCGAGTGTCATATGCAGCCTGGCCTTCAGGTCTTCGGCGCGGATTTGATCTTTGACCCGGTAAGAACGGCCATAAAAACTGCGCTCGCGCCAACCCGACAGGTTCAGGACAGTTTCGCGAAGTGTTTTGGACGGGATCGTGCCCGTGTGGACGGAAACGCCCCCCAACCGATCCTGACGATCAATGACCAGAACACGCCGTTGCAGCTTGCCGGCCTGAATTGCCGCGGCTCGCCCCGAAGGGCCGGAGCCGATGATGATCAGGTCATAGTCATACTCGCTCATCTCTTAGTCTCCGTATAGCGCCTCGGCATGGAAGGTGACGTGGTCTTCCATGAACGTGGACACAAAGAAATACGAGTGATCGTAGCCGGGTTGCAGACGATAGATCGCTTGCTGGCGACGTTCGGCAATGGCGTTGGCGAGCGCTTCGGGACGCAACAGATCGATAAACTGGTCATTGGCCCCTGTGTCGATCAGGACCGGGCCGTCAAAACCGGTCTGTTTCATCATCACCGACGCGTCGTGTTTGGCCCAAAGTGCTTCATCCCCACCCAGGTAGGCGTTTAGCTGCTTGCGCCCCCAATCAGCGCCGGTGGGGTTGGAAATCGGCGCAAAGGCCGAGACCGAGCGGAACCGTCCCGGCAGATTCATCGCCAGCGTAAGCGCCCCGTGGCCGCCCATGGAGTGCCCGGTAATGGCCTGACGGTCCGCGTCGATGGCAAAGTTTTCGGTCAGCAATGCGGGCAGTTCCTCGGCCACGTAAGCCCACATCCGGAAATGCGGTGCCCAGGGGCCTTGTGTGGCGTTGACATAGAATCCAGCGCCCTGACCCAGATCGTAATCCTCGTGATCCGCAACGCCTTCGCCGCGCGGCGATGTGTCTGGAAAGACAACGGCGATACCTTGCTCGGCCGCCCAGGCCTGCGCCCCGGCTTTGGTCATGGCGTTTTCATGGGTGCAAGTTAGGCCCGACAGATACCAAAGGATTGGAACCGGCCCATCCTTGGCCTCGACTGGCAGAAACAGACCAAAGGTCATGTCGCACTGGCAGGCAGCTGAGGCATGGCGGTATACGCCTTGCACGCCACCGAAACAGGCATTTTCCGATAGGGTTTCCATCAGGCATCGTCCTTACATTAGTGTCGCGATATGGCTAACGATCCAACGTCCTCGCGTAAAGTCCGCGCGTCTTGGGCGGCGGGCTTTTTTCGCAATGACGTCGATCAGGGTGTTCCAACCCAAGCGATAACCAGCGGAATTGTCAAAATACTGGCGATGGTCGACAACAATATCGCTGCTGATGCACGGTGTGGTGCGATCCCGTAATGCGCCGCCAGCATGTAGACATTGCCTGCAACAGGCAATGCAGCCGCTGCGATGGCAACCGCTGCCGGGAAGGGATCGATAGGGATCAACCAGATCAAAACAACAGCAACGCAGGCCGGATGGATGACCAGTTTGCAAAAGCTAAGCCAGGCAGCGACTTGGACCCGTTCCGCTGACTTGCCGGCAAGCGAGGCACCGATCGCGAACAATGCGCCGGGCGTCGCAGCGCCACCAAGGATAGTCAGGAAGTTATTCAGATGTCCCGGAACGGGCACCTGAAATGCAGACCAGATGAGGCCTGCGGAAATAGATACTATCATCGGGTTTTTTAGCAGGCCCAACCCGATCAGTCGAAACGTGGCAGGTGTCAGCTTTCCATCTCGACCTCCATTGATCAGGATGACGATAAGCGATGAAAAGACCACCAGATCCACTGTTAACACCAGCATGACGGGCCCTATCGCAGCCTCGGTAAACAGCAGCGCCAGCATGGGTAGGCCTAGAAAGCCGACATTTCCAATCGCCGCACATTGGGCCTCGACCGCAGTGGTGGGTATGTCGAGACCCCGCATCCAGGCCACGAAGGTTGCCAAGGCGTAAACCGCAGCGGTCCCGATCAGGTACCCCAGCATCAATCGGCCATTGAATATCTCGGCAAATGGTAGCGTGGAAGCAAAGCGAAACAGCATCGCCGAGAGAGCAAAATAGAAAACGAATTTTGTGAGATATGCTGTGGCTTCTGCGGTAAAAAACCGGGTTCGCCCGGCCCAATATCCCAGGCCGATGATCGCAAAGAAAGGAAGTGTGCGTAAAAAGATATCGACCATGCGAAACGTCCTAACACGGATTGTGCTTGGCGCAACCGCCGCGGATCGGATGTGCCATATATTTGGTGGGCTTAGTGCAAAGGTGCAATTGGGCCACCAAAATAATGAACTCTACGTGAGCCGCCCGAATTTCGCTGAGAATCCTTGTGTCTGAACTGATCGGTTTATAAACTCAATCCATTCGAAATCTGAGGAGATGACATGACCCAGACCGCCGCCATCCTGCGCACCGGCCGAAAATTCGACCAGGTTCTGCGCGGGGCCCGAGAGGTTTTCATGGCGGATGGGTTTGAAGGCGCAAGCGTGGATGACATCGCGCGTGCGGCGGGAGTCTCCAAAGCGACGCTCTACAGTTATTTCCCCGACAAACGCTTGTTGTTCATGGAAGTAGCGCAAACCGAATGCAGCCGCATGGCGGATCGGGTCATCTCGATGATCGACGAAACCAAACCCGCGCGTGAGGTTTTGTCGATCGCTGCGACGCAATTAACCAGTTTTCTTGTGTCCGATTTTGCCCAGCAGGTGTTTCGTATCTGCGTCGCCGAGCGCGACAGATTCCCGGAATTGGGACGAGCGTTTTATGAGGCGGGTCCTCAGAACGGCCAGCGCCAGATGGCAGAGTATCTGGAAAAGGCCGTGGCCAAGGGCGAATTGGCGGTCGAGGATGTTCATATTGCGGCGGAACAATTCTCGGAGCTTTGCAAAGTGCGGATTTGGACACGCGCGGCCTTTGGAATCCAGAACAGCTTTACCGAAGCTGAGATAGGTGAGGTCGCGTTGCAGGCGGTCGACATGTTCATGGCGCGCTACGGGGTTTGACTATAGTGGGTAACGCGCATTGGCTCGGGTAGCAATTTTCTTGTTGAAAAGCACGGCCATCTGATCATTTTTGTCCCGGCACACAAAGCCAATAAACGCTTTCGATCTCGAACAGCCGTTGGTTTTATAGGTAAGGACATACGCGCAATGACGGCCGAAATTCGTAACGAAGGTATGCGCATTGGCGGGAAGGTTGTTTTCACCGAAGACACCATTCCTGTTCACTATCCCTATACCAACGAAGTGATTGGCACAGTTCCCGCGGGCAAGGCTGAACATGCACAACAGGCGTTTGAAATTGCTGCCAACTACACCTCTGGTCTGAGCCGGTTCGAACGCAGCCAGATATTGCAGCGGACAGCCGAACTGATCGGAGAGAGGCGCGCGTATCTGGCCAAGTGGCTGACGTTAGAGCTGGGCATCTGCCACCAACATGCCGTCTATGAGACAAAGCGCGCGGAAGATGTTTTTCAGTTTGCCGCGTCGCAAGCGCTTGTTGACGATGGCCAGGTTTATTCCTGCGACCTGACCCAAAACGGCAAGACCCGAAAGATCTTTACCAAACGCGAACCGGTTAAGGCCATCAGCGCCATTACCCCCTTCAATCACCCATTGAACATGGTTAGCCATAAGATTGCGCCGTCGATTGCCACGAACAATTGTATGGTCTGCAAGCCCACCGAGTTGACGCCTCTGACGGCGCTGGCACTGGCCGATATCCTATACGAGGCGGGCTTACCGCCCGAGATGTTCCAGGTGGTTACTGGTTGGCCAGATGACATTGGTGACGAGATGACTGCAAATGATTACATCGATATCATCACTTTCACTGGCGGTGTTCCTGTCGGTAAACTGATCGCTTCAAAAGCTGGCTACAAGCGGCAGGCCCTGGAATTGGGCGGAAACGATCCATTGATCGTGCTGAATGATCTTGATGATGCAGACTTGGAACGGGCTGCTGCCATCGCAGTGGCGGGGGCAACCGGCAACTCAGGTCAACGCTGTACCGCGATCAAACGTATTTTGGTTCAGGAAAGTGTCGCTGACAGGTTTGCGCCGATGGTTTTGGAGAAAGCCAAAGCCATCCGTTTTGGCGATCCACAAGACCCCGAAACTCAGCTGGGATGTGTGATCCACGCCGAAGCTGCCGCGTTGTTCGACAAGCGCGTGACTGATGCGGCTGCGCGGGGGGCTGAAATCCTGTACCATCCGGGTCGTCAGGGCGCGCTGTTGCCCCCGGTTGTTGTCGATAAAGTTCCTCATGACAGTGAGTTAGTGATGGAAGAGACATTTGGTCCGGTAATTCCGATTGTCCGCGTCCCCGACAATGATCAGGAGGTGATGGCGATTTCAAACGGGACGGCATTTGGCTTGTCATCCGGCGTTTGTACCAACGACCTGAACCGCGCGATCGCTTTTATCAATGGTCTCGACGTTGGCACCTGCAACATCTGGGAACAACCCGGATACCGCACCGAGATGTCTCCGTTCGGCGGCATCAAGGACAGCGGCAATGGTGTCAAGGAAGGCGTCGTCGAGGCGATGAAGTTCTTCACCAACGTTAAATGCTACTCACTTCCCTGGCCAGAGTAAGGTTACGGGTCCGGCCAGATCAAATGCCGTGAGGTTGATGCCGCTTCGACAAAATCAATACGTTGTCCGCATCCGATATCCCTGGTGAAAGGTCATGCGCACAAATGTCACGGGATCGTTTCGGAACCATGTTGTGCGTTCCAACTGAAACAAAGGCGTTCCTGATGGGACCGACAAAAAATCTTGCAGCTGCCCTTCGGCGGGAACAGCGGAAAATGAGATTTCCGCGTTTGAAAAGGGCACTTCGGCCAACAACCATTCATTTGGACCAACGGTCAGAAAATCCTCAGCCACCACATGTGGAACCGCGCTGACGTTGATCCAGCGTTCTTCGAACTGAAAAGGGCGGTTGTCGGCGTGATGCATGCATTGCAGACGCAGCACCTTTGCCCCTTCGGGGATTCCAAGCTTTGCCTGCAACCAGGCCGGGCAGTCAATCAGCGTCCGGCTCACAAGAGCGTAACGGTATTGCGCGTTCATGTCTTCGATGGTTTGACGCACAACAGTGATGGGCAACTTGGCCTGTTTCACCGGCGTCGTAACAACCCGTGTCCCGCCTTTGCGTTTGCGGGTCACGATACCTTGTTCAGCCAGTTCGCGTAGCGCCCGGTTTACGGTTGCCCTGGCACAACCAAACTCGGCGGCCAGTTCTAACTCGGTCGGAAGCAGGCTGCCTTGCGGCCACACCCGTGTCTGGATGCGCTCGATGACTTCGTCACGGATACCCTGGAATCCGATACTCTTTGGCTCTGTCACGTGTGGCTCTTGCTTATAATAGTAGACATATTATTAATATGTCGGGAAATAGGGCGTATGCAAAGGATTGATTGCACCATTTAGAGGCAAGCCATCAGATGGGTCATCACCGTCCTGTATCGGGCAACGATCCTGTCTCGGTCAACATGCCGGCCCTCTTTGACACGATGACGGCCGGCCGACCACAGGTCCGTTACCACGTGATCCCTTGCGGCAAAGACAAAACCATCCAGAAGCTGTTCGGGTTTTAGGCAACACAAGGATTGATCCCGACTGTCGATAGCAACCAGATCAGCCAGCATGCCTTCTGCGATCTGTCCTGCGGACCGACCCAAAGCCTGCGCGCCTCCAATAGCTGCCCCGCAATAGAGCGAGTGCCCGACAGATCCTTCGCCACGAACCATTACGTTTCGCGACAGATCCCGCAGCCGCTGCGAATATTCAAGCATGCGCAGTTCTTCGGTCAATGAGATCAGAACATTAGAATCAGACCCGATGCCAAACGCCCCGCCTGACATAAGATAGTTTGCACCGTTAAAGGGACCGTCGCCAAGATTTGCCTCGGTGATCGGGCACAACCCGGCGACCGCACCGCTGGCAGCCATGTTTTGAGTTTCACGGTCGGTCATGTGGGTAGCGTGGATCAGGCACCACTTAGAATTGACGGGGGCATTGCTCAGCAGCCATTCGACGGGTCGCGCACCCAGCTCTGCTTCAATTTCCGCAACTTCTTTAGGTTGCTCAGCAATATGGATATGAATGGGCCCCGCCGAATGGGTCTTTAAGACGGCAGCCAGGTCGTGCGGCGAGGTGGCTCGCAAGGAATGGGGTGCAATCCCAAGCCGACAATCCTTGGGCAGGGATGAGAGAGCATCTTTGGCCTGGTCGACCAGCACACAAAAACGGGTGACGTTGTTGCCAAAGCGTTTCTGAGCAGCTTCCAGTGGTTTTTCGTGCGCGCCCGAATAGGTGTAGAGAACGGGCAAATGAGTCAGGCCAATCCCGGTCTCGGCTGCGGCGGCCATGATCCGGTCCGACAACTCGCCCAACCGATCATAAGGTGTGCCGTCGGGTTGGTGATGGAGGTAGTGAAACTCGCCGACCGATGCAAACCCAGCCTCCTGCATTTCCATGTAGACCAGCGCCGCAATCGTCTGGATCTGATCGGGGTTCAGGTGAGCGGTAAAGCGATACATCAGCTCTCGCCAGGTCCAGAAACTGTCGCGCCCGACCATGCGGTGTTCCGTCATCCCGGCCATTGCCCGTTGAAACGCGTGGCTATGAAGATTGGCCATTGCCGGTAACAACGTGTCCGCCGTGATATCGCCGGGTTGCGCCACGCTGTCTTTTTGCAGGGACGAAATGTGCCCAGCATCGATTTCTAACCGCAGGTTGGTCACCCAGCCCGTATCCAGCAGGGCGTGCTTTGCGAAGATGGCAGACATTTTTACCTCATTTTATGCATAGACATATTACATAATGATTTGTACTAGAAAAGAGAGAATTGCAGAGGGGCTCTGAGTCGAATGCAGACGCAAGTTCGCGTATTTTCAGATCTGAACGCCGCGACGATGATCGGCGGGTCGGTGCCCTACGGGCTGATTGAGCGTGCGGCGATAGCGGTTGAGAATGAGCGTATCGTCTGGGTTGGGCCCCAAGAAGACCTACCGGACAAATATGCGGATCGACCCCGAACCGCGCTGGAAGGGCGTTTGGTGACGCCTGCGCTGATCGACTGTCACACACACGTGGTCCACGGCGGCCACCGCGCCGTTGAGTTCGAGATGCGCCTGAACGGGGCCAGTTACGAAGAGGTGGCGCGCGCTGGCGGTGGTATCATCTCGACCGTGAAAGCCACGCGCGCAGCCAGTGTAGACGACCTGATCGCGCAGGCCCTGCCGCGCGTCGATGCGATGCTGGCCGAAGGTGTGTCGGTCATAGAGGTCAAATCCGGCTATGGTTTGGACCGGGATACCGAGTTGAACACGCTTCGCGCCGCACGGGCCTTGCCGAGCCATCGTCCCATCCGTGTCGTGACCAGCTTTCTTGGCGCGCATGCTGTGCCCGACGAATTCAATGGCAGGGCAGAGGCGTATATCGCTGAGGTGTGCATCCCGACACTGAAAGAGGCTCATGCGCAGGGGTTAGTGGATGCCGTGGACGCGTTCTGCGAAGGCATCGCGTTCTTGCCCGAGCAATTGGTGCCGCTGTTCGAGGTTGCCAAAGAACTGGAACTACCTGTCAAACTGCACGCCGAGCAACTATCGAACCTGGGTGGGGCGAAACTGGCAGCGAACTACGGCGCATTGTCAGCGGATCACATCGAATACCTCGATCAGGACGGCGTTGACGCCATGGCCAAAGCAGGCACCGTTGCCGTGATCCTTCCGGGTGCTTTCTACACGTTGCGCGAAACACAGGCACCGCCAATTGATCTGCTGCGAGCAGCAGGCGTGCCCATGGCGTTGGCCACGGATTGCAACCCGGGATCGGCTCCGATGACCTCATTGCTTTTGGCTATGAATATGGGATGCACGCTGTTTCGTATGACGCCCGAAGAAGCCCTGCAAGGAGTCACGGCCCACGCGGCTCGCGCCTTGGGTCTGTCAGATTGCGGTCAGATCGCCCCGGGTTTGCGCGCCGATCTGGCGGTTTGGAACGTAACCCACCCGGCCGAACTGTCGTATCGCATTAGCTTTAATCCGTTGCATACCCGAATTACCGGAGGTGATCTGTGAAAAGGCTGACGCTGACCCCCGGCACTGTTTCTTTACAGCAACTTGAACAGGTGTTCCGCAAAGAATGCGCCGTGCGTTTGGATGCGACTTGCCGCCCTGCGATTGAGGCTGCGCACCAAAGCATCGCCGCCGCCGCAGCTGGCGATGCGGCGGTCTACGGTGTCAATACTGGCTTTGGCAAACTGGCCAGCGTCAAGATCGCACCCGAGGATACTGCGACCCTGCAGCGCAACCTGATCCTCAGCCATTGCTGTGGTGTTGGGCCAGCGATCCCGCGTGCACATGCGCGATTGATGATGGTGTTAAAGCTGCTCAGCCTTGGGCGTGGTGCATCAGGTGTACGGTTGGAATTGATTGACCTTCTAGAGGCAATGCTAGCCAAAGGCGTTACGCCCGTGATCCCGGCGCAGGGCTCGGTTGGGGCTTCGGGTGATCTCGCGCCCCTTTCGCATATGGCTGCTGTCATGATGGGTGCTGGAGAGGCC
The DNA here is from genome assembly GCF_947489545.1 of uncultured Ruegeria sp. Taxonomy (NCBI): domain Bacteria; kingdom Pseudomonadati; phylum Pseudomonadota; class Alphaproteobacteria; order Rhodobacterales; family Roseobacteraceae; genus Ruegeria; species uncultured Ruegeria sp. The sequence continues at coordinate 92,749 of NZ_CANLDZ010000007.1, forward strand.
GAATTCAAAGGTAACGTGATGCCCGGCGACGCGGCCCTGGCGGCAGCTGGTTTGAACCCGGTTGAACTGGGCCCCAAGGAAGGGCTGGCGCTGATCAATGGTACGCAGTTCTCCACTGCTTTTGCGTTGGCCGGTCTGTTTGGAGCCTGGCAGGCGGCGCAAAGCGCTCTGGTCACCTCGGCCCTGACCACCGATGCGATTATGGGCTCAACTGCTCCGCTGCAGCCCGAAATTCACAGCTTGCGCGGTCATCGCGGTCAGATCGAAGCCGGGGCAACCATGCGTGCCCTCCTGGCCGGATCTGTTATCCGTGAAAGCCATCGGGACGGCGATACACGCGTGCAGGATCCCTATTGCATTCGCTGCCAGCCTCAGGTCGTCGGTGCAGCGATGGATGTTTTGCGTCAAGCGGCGACAACGCTTGAGATTGAAGCCAATGCGGCCACGGACAATCCTCTGGTCTTGTCCAAAGCGGGGCTGATCGTATCGGGCGGGAACTTCCACGCCGAGCCGGTGGGTTTTGCCGCCGATATGATCGCGCTGGCCCTGGCAGAAATCGGAGCTATTGCGCAGCGGCGCATTGCCCTGATCGTTGATCCGGTGCTGAGCTTTGATCTGCCGCCTTTCCTGACCCCCAACCCCGGGTTGAATTCAGGCTATATGATCGCCGAGGTGACCACTGCCGCGCTGATGAGCGAGAACAAGCATCTGGCCAATCCCTGCGTCACTGACAGTACGCCAACCTCGGCCAATCAAGAGGACCATGTTTCCATGGCTGCCCATGGTGCCCGCCGGTTGGGGCAGATGGTGACCAATTTAGAACGCATTCTGGGGGTCGAGCTGCTTTGCGCCACACAAGGTGTCGAATTTCGCTCACCTTTGCCAACCAGCGACGCGCTGCAGGGCGTTATGGCTCGCCTGCGCGCGGTTGTTCCAGTTCTGGAAGATGACCGTTATGTCGCCCCGGATATCGAGGCCGCCGCGACCCTGATTGGCAGCGGCGAGATTGCCCAAGGCACGGGGATCACCATGCCGGATCTTGGCGCATGACGAACCCCGTCGAAATCACACGGGGCACCGGCCCAGTGGTTCTTGGCCTGCCGCACACCGGTACATATGTGCCGTCTGTGATCGAGGCTAGGATGAACGCCCGTGGTAAGGAGCTGACGGATACGGATTGGCATATTCACAGCCTTTACGATGGGCTTTTGCCGGATATGACGACGGTCAGGGCGACGTTCCACCGCTATGTGATCGACGCGAACCGTGACCCCTTGGGTGTGTCGCTTTATCCGGGACAGAACACGACGACGCTGGTGCCCTTGACCGATTTTGACGGGCGGGACATCTGGGATGTTCCTCCTTCGGAGCAGGATATCTCGGACCGGCGCGATACGTTCCACAGCCCGTATCACACAGCACTTGAAGCAGAGCTCGCGCGTGTGAGAGCGATCCATGGGATTGCGGTGCTTTATGACTGTCATTCAATCCGCAGCCGCATTCCCTTCCTGTTCGACGGTAAACTGCCAGATATGAATATTGGCACAGACGGCGGTGCCACTTGCGGGCCGGACATCGAGACCATTGCCCATGAATTTGCTGCCTCATCGCCCTACAGCACGGTCTTGAACGGGCGTTTTCGAGGGGGCTGGACCACGCGACACTATGGTCGCCCATCCGAGGGTATCCACGCTATTCAGATGGAGCTGGCCCAATCCACTTATCTGACCGCAGAGGTCCCGCCATGGACTTATGATCCCGAAAAAGCCACCCGCCTGCGCCGCTGGCTCACCGACATTCTGGACGCCATCCAAGATACAGCATTGGAGCTTGCCCCATGACCGATCCTCGCAAAAACACCCGTGACGTTTATCCACCCACTGGACCGGAACTGAATGCCAAAAGCTGGATGACCGAAGCGCCGATGCGGATGCTGATGAACAACCTTCATCCTGATGTGGCCGAGAACCCGCATGAGCTGGTGGTCTATGGTGGCATTGGTCGCGCTGCGCGGACGTGGAAGGATTTTGATACGATTGTCGCCAGTTTGAAAGAGTTGGAAGACGACGAAACGCTGGTGGTTCAGTCCGGCAAGCCCGTCGCCATTGTCCGAACCCACACAGACGCGCCCCGGGTGCTGATTGCGAATTCCAACCTTGTGCCGCATTGGGCCAACTGGGACCACTTCAATGAGCTCGATAAGAAGGGCCTGATGATGTACGGCCAGATGACGGCGGGTTCTTGGATCTATATCGGAACGCAAGGCATCGTGCAGGGCACTTATGAGACTTTTGCCGAAGCCGGACGACAGCATTATGACGGTGACCTGACTGGGAAATGGATCCTGACCGGCGGCCTGGGCGGCATGGGTGGCGCGCAACCGCTGGCCGCCGTATTCGCCGGGGCCTGCTGTCTGGCTGTTGAGTGCAACCCCGACAGCATCGATTTCCGGCTGCGCACCAAGTACCTTGATGAAAAAGCCGAAACGCTGGACGAAGCCCTTGAGTTGATCGACCGTTGGACCAAGGCGGGCGAGGCAAAGTCGGTGGGTCTGCTGGGCAACGCGGCTGAAATTTTCCCGGAAATCTATAACCGGATGCAGGCGGGCGGGATGCGGCCCGATATCGTTACCGACCAAACCTCGGCCCATGATCCGGTGAACGGGTATCTTCCGTTGGGTTGGACCATGGCGCAATGGAAAGACAAGCGCGAAAGCGATCCGAAATCGGTTGAAAAAGCCGCGCGCGCCTCGATGAAACAGCATGTTTCTGCGATGGTGGACTTCTGGAACGCGGGTGTGCCGACGTTGGATTATGGCAACAATATCCGACAGGTGGCGCAGGATGAGGGACTGGAGAATGCCTTTGCCTTCCCCGGCTTTGTGCCCGCCTATATCCGCCCGCTGTTTTGTAGAGGTGTTGGCCCGTTCCGCTGGTGCGCCCTTTCAGGCGACCCAGAAGATATCTACAAGACCGACGCCAAAATGAAGGTGTTATTCCCCGAGAACGCTCACCTGCATAACTGGTTGGACATGGCGCGGGACCGCATCGCGTTTCAGGGTCTGCCCGCGCGGATCTGCTGGATCGGGTTGGGTGACCGCCACAAAGCGGGGTTGGCGTTCAATGAAATGGTGCGCACTGGCGAGTTGAAAGCCCCCGTTGTCATCGGGCGGGATCATCTGGACAGTGGCTCGGTCGCCTCGCCCAATCGCGAGACCGAAGCGATGAAAGATGGCTCGGATGCTGTTTCCGACTGGCCGCTGTTAAACGCCTTGGTCAATACAGCCTCTGGCGCAACCTGGGTGTCGCTGCATCATGGCGGTGGCGTTGGCATGGGGTTCAGCCAACATGCGGGCGTGGTGATCTGTGCAGACGGATCCGACGCCGCCGCCAAACGGTTGGAGCGGGTCTTGTGGAACGATCCCGCCTCAGGTGTTTGGCGCCATGCGGACGCAGGTTACGACATCGCCAAAGACTGCGCCCGGGAACACGGTTTGCGCCTGCCGGGCATCCTTGGGTGACCAAATCGCCTGGAATGTCTGATGCACCCCGGGCGTTTCCTGCCAGCTATGGATTTGCCAGCTTAACTTAGCGCTAACGTCGAAATTTCCGGTTTCGGATTTAAACTCTATCGGATACGCCTATGTTTTTATGTAGCCCGCCAGGCACACGACAACTAAAAGGTGGTTCGTCCGTTGCTCGATATTACACATGTTCGGTCCGTTCTGACGGACGTCTATGATCTTGCCCCTTCGGCCACGCTAGCCGCAGAGATGCAGGATATCTATACGCGCATGGACCGGGTGATCAGCCCGCCGGATTGGGCAGTCTATGCGCCCTATGTCCGTGCAATCAATACGCTAAAGAAAGAGCGTAACGCAGTGATCCTTGGGCATAATTACATGACACCCGAGATCTTCCACGGCGTGTCCGACTTTGTTGGCGATAGCCTGCAGCTGGCCATGAAAGCCAGCGACGTCAAAGAGGACGTGATCGTTCAGGCCGGTGTGCATTTCATGGCTGAGACGTCGAAGATCCTGAGCCCGCAAAAGACCGTGCTGATGCCAGACATGGCCGCCGGTTGCTCGCTAGCAGAATCGATCACGGCCGATGGGGTTGAAGAGATGCGCGCCAAATACCCAGGCGCACCCGTTGTTTCTTATGTAAACACTACGGCCGAGGTCAAAGCCGCCTCGGACATCTGTTGCACGTCGTCCAACGCAGTTCAGATCGTGAATGCGATGGACAGCGATACGGTCATCATGACGCCTGACCAGTATCTGGCGCAAAACGTCGCCAATGAAAGCCACAAGAACGTTGTATATTGGCCCGGCTCTTGCATTGTGCACGAGCAATACACGGCAAAAGATCTGCGCGATTTCAGAGAGTGGAACCCCGGCACGCAATTGATTGCCCACCCGGAATGTACGCCGGATGTTGTGGCCGAGGCCGATTTTTCGGGATCCACCAGCGGTATTATCAAGTACGTTCACGACAAAAAGCCCGAGCGCGCGATGCTGATCACAGAATGTTCGATGGCGTCGAACATTGCCGATGAGTTGCCAGAGGTCGAATTTGTCGGACCCTGCAACATGTGCCCCTACATGAAGAAGATCACGCTGGAAAAGATTCTCTACGTTTTGCACACGATGGAAGGTCAGGTCGAGGTCGATGAAGATGTCGCTGACAAGGCACGTAAGTCGGTGCAAGCGATGATTGATCTGTCACGCAAGCTTGGTCTCTGATCGAAAATGACCGAAATCACGACGGACCGGGTTGTTATCGTAGGGGCCGGGCTTGGTGCGCTCTATGCCGCGCTGAAACTGGCGCCGCGACCCGTTGCTGTGATCTCACCTGATCCGTTGGGCGAAGGGGCCAGTTCCGCATGGGCCCAAGGTGGCGTGGCCGCAGCTATGGACAGTGCGGACAGTCCGGAAAGCCACGCAGAAGACACTGTAAAAGCCGGGGCAGGAACCGTCGTGCCCGATGTTGCAGATCTGGTGACCCGCGAAGCACGCGACTACATTCTCGACTTGACGACGATGGGCACACCTTTCGATCGCTCGGAAGATGGCGGCTATGTTCTGTCCCGTGAAGCCGCCCATAGTTTCGCCCGTGTTGCGCGGGTCAAGGGCGATCAAGCTGGCAGTGAGATCATGGCTGCCTTGATTGATCGTGTCCGGGAAACGCCGTCTATTCAGGTTCTCGAGGGCACAATTGCCGTTGGATTGGCCGTGTCGGACGGGCATGTGACGGGCGTCGCTGTTCAGGACGCTTCTGAGGATGGTTCGCAGACCGTGACATTGCGGGCCCCGGCGGTGTTGTTGGCCGGCGGCGGATCCGGTGGTCTTTATGCACTAACAACCAATCCCCCACGTATTCGCGGGCAGGTTATTGGCATGGCCGCGCGGGCCGGTGCGTTGATTGCCGACGCCGAATTTGTCCAATTCCACCCCACCGCGATGGACGTGGGCGAAGATCCTGCACCCTTGGCGACCGAAGCTCTGCGCGGGGAAGGCGCTGTTCTTATCAACAAACACGGCGCGCGTTTTATGCAGGCCATGCACCCAGACGCAGAACTTGCCCCACGGGACGTTGTTGCCCGCGCCATCTTTGCGGAGGTTCAGGCCGGGAACCGGCCCATGCTTGACACGCGCGCAGCCTTGGGCGAGCGGGTCAAAGACCTGTTTCCGTCTGTTGCTAGCTACTGTGCTCGCAATAACATCGACCCCGCAACAGACCCAATCCCTGTAGCGCCGGCCGCGCATTACCACATGGGCGGGATTGCGACCGACACTGAAGGTCGGGCCAGTCTTAGTGGCTTGTGGGTGTGTGGCGAGGCCTCATCAACGGGATTGCACGGGGCAAACAGATTAGCGTCGAATGGCCTGTTAGAAGCGTTGGTCTACGCCCGCATCTGTGCTGACGGCATAGCGGACACTTTGCCACCCGTTGCAGATGCGGATTTAATCGAAATTCAATTTGCCGACGGTAAGTCGCCCAACAAGGCCAAAGCGGTTGAAGACCTGCGCAAGACCATGACGCAAGATGTCGGGGTGGTCCGAGACCGCGCAGGGTTGACGCGGGCGTTGCAAGTAATCGAAGCGCTTGAGGCGGAACATGGCGATTGCCAGCAATTCCGCAATATGTGCGCCACCGCGACCTTGATTGCCGCAGGTGCCTTGGTCCGCGAAGAAAGCCGCGGCGCCCACGAGCGATCCGATTTTCCGGAAACGACCCAAGGGCCCGGCAAACGGTCTCGGATGTACCTGTCCGATGCACTCACCATTCGGGCCCAGGCCTGCAAGGAGCTAACATGAGTTTCTCAAACCTGCCTGATCTTGTCCTCGAACCGATGATCAAGGCTGCGTTGATGGAAGACCTCGGCAGCTATGGCGATGTGACGACACGCGCTGTTATTCCCGATGGCGTAACCTACCAAGCACGGCTGAACGCACGCGAGGATGCGGTTGTTTCCGGTATGCAAGTGGCGGAGATTGCCTTTCGGTTGGTTGATCCTTCGCTTGAAGTAAGTGCACATGCTCAGGATGGGGCTGCATGCCGTAAAGGCGATAACCTTATGACTATCTCGGGATCTGCCGCGTCCATCCTGTCGGGTGAGCGGGTCGCCTTGAACTTCGCCGGTCGGCTGACCGGAATTGCAACGCAGACGGCAGCATTCGTTGAACAAACCAAAGGTACTTCGGCCCGCGTGACTTGCACCCGCAAGACAACGCCGGGGCTTCGGATGGTTGAAAAGCTGGCAGTGCTGCATGGCGGTGGCTTCAATCATCGCTACTCGCTATCCGATGCAATTTTGATAAAGGACAACCACATCGCCGCAGCGGGTGGCATCCGCCAAGTATTGGATGCCGCGAAGGCGCAAGCCAGTCACATGATGGCTGTGGAGATCGAGGTGGACCGGCTGGACCAACTGGCAGAAGTGCTTGAAGTAGGTGGTGCCTCGGTGGTGTTGCTGGACAATATGGACAATGACACGCTGCGCGAGGCGGTTTCCATGGTGGACGGACGTATCAGGACCGAGGCCAGCGGCAATGTGACACTCGACCGAATCGCATCCATTGCTGCGACCGGGGTGGACTATATCTCATCCGGTGCGCTGACGCATTCTGTGCGGACAGTCGATCTGGGCCTGGATTTCTAAAAGGCATTGTTCTGACTTTTTCGCGCTCCGCTGTGTGAAGTTGGCCCGGGGACGCGTCGGGACCAACCAACTGGCACAACTATTCTGCGGCTATAGTTTGATGTTCCTCAGCACTGCTTGTCATCGGGACCCATTCCAGGTCGCGATGATAGCGCCATGCCAGATCGCCGTTCTCATCCATTGCAATCAAGTGTAGCCAGCGATTATCAAACAGAGCCTTAACACCCGAATGCCGTTCCAGGATGCCATTCATAGCTTCAATCGGGGCTTCGATGATAACGGACAGGCGCAGCGGCTCATGCTGCAGGTTTTCGCCATCATGAACCGACTGCCATGGCAGCCCGGGCCGCAATGACCCGCCATTTCCTTCAACCACGCCGATACCACCGACAACGTTGTGCAACAGCTTGTTGCCGCCACCAGACAGTTTGGGTGCGACGGTCGAACCGTAATATTGCAAGCTGATCCAGCTGGCGACCACGACTGGCGCGGTCATAATCAGTTCCAAAACTCCAAAACCTTCGTCTGCGCGCCAGTCGTAACTATGAAGGAATGATTGCCCAGCGAGGCCGACCCCGTCGGTCCGATTGCGCGGGGCCGCGATGAAGGCCCGGCATCCGGCCAATCCCCATTCCGGCCGCAACTCGGCCCAATCCACGGCGCGGCGCGCGATGTCGTCCGATTTGGTCGCACGCGGCAGTCGGTCGGCGCGTTCGGCCCGCGCCAAACGTCCGGCTGACTGTAACCAACCTTTCAGATTTTGAATTTCCTCTGCCTGCGCACCCTTACCGATATCCTGATCGAATAGAGTCACCTCATCGGTTGTCGTATGATGCAACGCTGGCAGGAACAGCGTATCCGTCGGAATATCGATGCCTGCCGCACGCAACCCGTCACGCACCGCGCCGTCATTTAACAAGCCAGCCAAAAGGCGCGCACTGACATCCCCTGCATGCCCTCCGCAGGCGCCGCATTGCAACGCACTTTCGTGCGGGTTGTTTGTGACATCCGCACCATGGCCAGTCAGCATGACAATTGGCGCGAAATTATCGGTCAGTGACATCGCTGTCAGTATGGATTTGGCCATATCAACACGCGTTGCCAGATCAATTGACGGGTCCAATTGCGGGGCGGGATCGATCCGGCCAGTCCCATTCTTCGGACCCATCGCATCGCGCAATAGTTTTCCAGCATAAACGGGGCCGGTGGCTTCGACAAAGGCGAACGATGATACTGCTGCCAGTTTGAACCGACCCCAAGCACGCTTGGCCCGCGCAGTGTACCGACGTTTGAGATCAGCGTGCTGATCCTCCGCCGCAGTTGAGGTGACATTTGGGTTCAACAGGACCGGTCCGCGCAGCTCGGTCACATCTGATCCGGCGGCCTTATGAGCACTGGCCAGCCCAAAAAATCCGGCAAAGCCAATTGTCTCAATACCGGCGCCCTGTGCTTCAAGCGCACGGCGGAACACTTCAGACCGTACGTCGATACAAAACACAGCCTGAACCAATGGGCGTCCTTCAGTTTTGCGAGGGTGATGCGCCGTCAGAGCTTCGCTAAGCTTCCTTTGCTGCGCCCGTTCTGTAGCGTCTTGCCAGATCGCGTCGACAGCCAAGTCTCGGGTCGGGGTAATAGGTGCTTCGTGCTGAGCGATTGTTTCGACCCAACGGGCCGAGATTTGATCCCGATATTGATTGAACAACGCCTCTTCAAACACCAGCCGAATGGCCAGTAGTTCCGTCGTTGTCGTTTCGGTCTGCCCTGCAAGCTCGGCTTGCCACAAGAGGTGGCGCGCATACTGCGCCCAACCGCCCAGCGTGATGAGCCAGCGATGAAAGGCTGTGCCTGCCGAGCCCGGCGTCACACCAAGGGTTTCACAGGCCCGGCCAATGGCGCGCCATTGTGATCTGTTGGTCCCGGCCACGAAGGCGCCGAATCCTTTTAGCCCATGAATTTCAAGTGTCAGATCACGCGAGGCAAAGTCACGCCACGCACTGAACGCCCAGCCTGTCCGGGCGGGCTGCCACAGCGCTTGCCCTTGATCAAAGTGACTGGCCGCCCAAGCGCCAATCCGTTCCTCAATCAATCCCGACCAATCGACGCCCGATACTTCGGTGGCAAGTTCAGCAACTGTAGGCAACGCTGCCATAGGTGCAGGTTCTGCGCCCAATGCAGCCTTCAGGTCCTCAAGGCTGGGAATATCAAACGGAGTGTCGATGGCCGTGCGCGCCTCGACCAGATCAGCATCCAACAGTTCACCTGTCCTGAGCTTTTGTGCCCAAACTGACCGATCTGGCGTGATACGTGTGCCAGCGACCCGCTCAAGGCGGGCCGCGGTCACGGCGAAACTCTCGTCTTGGTGTCCAAGGAACGGGTTCACGGCAACGCTTGACGCAAGTGGGAACAGTGGCGGTACCTGCCGGACAGCATCATTGGCAATTGCGACCAGTTCCAAAAGAGCGGCGGGATAGCTTTCGTGTTTCATATGCATCTCAAGTGGTCCTTTCACGCGGCCCGGTGCCTGGACCATCCGTCCAGCAGCCGATCAAAAATTGCGTTTGCGTACAGCCCGTTCGAAAGATGGACCCGTAAACCGGCGGCAGCCGGATGCGATGCCCAAAGCGGGAAGGTGGATTGTGCTAGCGCAACAGCGCCAAAGCTGACCAAGGCGAGAATGATCAGGGCCCATTCCAAGGGACCGGGGGCAGGGGTTGTTGGCAGAGTTCCTGCAGTCAGGTGTTGCGCGGCCATTTGGAGCACGAAGTAACTAACCGAGGTGACACTTGCATAGATCACAGTGCGGCGCGTCAGTGCGCCAGGTGCGGCATCGGCAAAGCCCTGCGCCAGCAAATACGCGACGCCAAAGATCAAGATCACACCCAGAGCGATCGCCTGAATTGACTTTCCGTCGATGCCAAAGATCGCGGCAACCACGCCGTATATGAGAATTCCAATCACAAATGCCTGCAGGACATTTCTTGGGCTTGGCACTGCAACCGGGCCGGGTTTGCGCGTTGCGGCCACATTGCGCACAGCCTCACCAGCGCTGAGGAAGGCGTGCGCCTTGTAGAGGGAATGTGCCACGATATGCAGCAGCGCCAGTGGAAACAGGGCCAACCCGCATTGCATGATCATGAACGCCATCTGCGCAATGGTGGACCAGGCTAGTGATGTTTTGACGGCAGGTTGTGTCAGCATCACGAGACCGCCGAACAGCGCGGTGAACCCGCCTAACATAACCAATAACGCCATGATCCCCGGCGCCACCAGCATGACATCGGCAAACCGGATCAACAGGAACCCGCCAGCATTGATGACGCCAGCGTGTAACAGGGCGGAAACCGGCGTAGGGGCCTCCATAACTTCCGTTAACCAGCCATGACTTGGGAATTGCGCTGACGCCAGGACAGCCGCGACGGCAATCAGCAGCGCGGCGGCTATGGTCAGTGCCGTGGGCTGCGCCGAGGACAAGATCGTGGTGATGTCCGAGGTGCCATAGACCAAAACCAGCAGTAGTACAGCACCCGCCAATGAGAGTTCACTGATCCGGGCGACGACTGCCTTTTTGCGGGCGGCGCGTTGCGCCGTGGTGCGGTCTGGATAGAACAGCAAGAGCTTGTGCAACGTCAGGCTTGTCACAACCCAGGTCGCTAGCAATTGGCTTAGATTGCCCGACATCACCAGCAGCAAAACCGCTGCCAGCGTGGCCGACATCCAGCCCATAAAGGCGCCCTGACGGGATTCTCCGTCCATGTAGGTTGCGGAATACCGAAGGACAATCCAGCCGATGAAACTGACTAGAACCAGCATTATGGCGCTGACCGCGTCCAGACGTACAGACAGGCCGATTCCCCACAATCCGATCAAGCTGGATGTCCCTGCGCCTTGGGTGATCAACAACAAAGCCGCCAAGGCCGACACTGCAAACGCTGCCAAGGCCGACCATTCTGACAGCTTTGGGACTATGCCGGGGCGCAAACCCGGATGTTTGCTGGCATACCAGGCTGAGGCCAGTAAGAACAAAGGGCTCAGCAATGGAAGAAACAAGTGGCTCATGATGTAGGTCCCTCAAGGTTTCGGGCTGCATCAGCCCGCCTAGCAGGACATATTTCGTAAGTATGATTATTAAAAATTCATTGTTTGGTTGATATCATTCTATTAGATGGAACGATATGCCACTGAATTATCATCACCTGAGGTATTTTTGGGCCGTCGCACATGACGGGAACCTGACCCGTACAGCACAACGTTTGAACCTGTCGCAATCTGCTTTGTCAGTTCAGATCAAGGATCTTGAAGAACGTCTGGGGCACCCTCTGTTCGAACGCCGGGGTCGCAAGCTGCACCTGACCGAAGCGGGCCGCATTGCGCTGGACCATGCGGACGCAATTTTCGCAACCGGCCAAGAACTTGTGGCCACTTTGCAAGACGCAGGAAACACAAGGCAAGCGCTGCGTGTCGGGGCTCAGGCGACCTTGTCACGGAACTTTCAGATCGGGTTTCTGCGGCCTATTTTAGGGCGAACCGATGTTGAGGTCATCTTGCGGTCAGGCAGCCCAAGCGAATTGCTCGAAGGGTTGGAAACGCTGAATTTCGATCTGGTTTTGATGAATCATGAACCCGCAAGCGACAGCTTGACCAAATTCGAAACCCATCATCTAGCAGAACAACCCGTAAGTATTGTGGGTACTCCGGCCCGGCTGGACCCGAAGCGGGCGATCAAAGATTTGCTGGCGGAACACCCTTTCATTCTGCCGACCACCAACAACAGTGTCCGCACGGCATTTGACGCAATGGCCAGCCGTCTTGCGGTTCGCCCGCAGATCGCGGCCGAGGTTGATGACATGGCGATGATGCGTCTTTTGGCCCGAGAAGATATCGGGCTGGCCCTGGTCGCGCCGATTGTGGTTCAGGATGAGCTGTCCTCGGGCCGGCTGGTTGAGGCGCAAGAGCATCCGCGCATCAAAGAAAACTTTCATGCGGTGACATTTCGGCGGCGTTTTCCAAACCCGTTGATCCAGCTGTTGTTGGCCAACAATTTGTCCTGATCGAGTTGTTTCTGGCCGGGTTCGAACCGAGATCTTCAATCGGTACGTGCTGATTTGAACAAGTACAAAAACACAAACAGCGATCCGATGGATGTCGTCACGATCCCCACGGGCAGTTCCTGTGGAGCCAGCAAAAGGCGCGACAGAATATCGGAGAGGGTAAGCAAGATCGCCCCAACAATTGCGGATGCAATCAGAAGGTTACTGTGCAGGGTTCCGGCGATCCCACGTGCGATATGAGGCACCATGAGGCCAACGAACCCGATTACCCCGGCAACCGAAACGAAACTTGCCGTTGCCAAAGCCGCCACGAAGAACATGCGAAAGCGCAAACCCTGAACCGGAATGCCCAGTGTGGCGGCCGTGAAATCTCCGGTCAGCAGCGCATCCAGCCAGCGGCTGCGGTACAATGCGTAGCCAAGGATCAGCCCAAGCCCGATGAGTACCAGCGGAAACGTCTCCCACCGGGCCAACCCCAGTCCGCCAAGCATCCAGAAGATCACCGAATGTGCAGCGCGGCTGTCGCCCGCAAAGATCAGGTAGTTTGTGATTGCCGAAAACAGGAACGAAACGGCCAGGCCAGCTAGGATCAGCTTTTCTGGCGCGCTGGTGCGCAGCCCCTGAACCAGTGCAAGCACGATAGCGGATGCAATCAAACCGCCGCAAAATGCAGCAAGGGGCAAGGTCCAGATGCCCAGTACATCACCAGTGACGGTGATGACCAAAACAGCCCCAGCCGCCGCGCCCGAAGACAGTCCAAAAAGGAACGGGTCCGCCAGATCATTGCGTGTCGTGGTTTGCAACACCACGCCGACAACGCCCAAACCTGCGCCAATCACGGCCGCAAACAAGGCGCGCGGCAAGCGCAGGTCGAAGACTATTCGGTGCAGGGGCGACATTTCACCTTCGGTCAGGCCGGTTCCCAATCCAATAGCTGCCAACACGTCCGAAACTGGGATCGGTGTGGTGCCATAGATAGTGGACAACAGCAAAAGGGCGGTCAGAACGACCGCCCCCAGCCCTACTATCCGGCCTGTATGGCCCATGTCAGTTGATTTCCGGGTGCATCGCCCGCACCATTTTCTCGATGGCTTCGATATTCGCCGGCCCGGGCGTCAGTTCTTCGTATCGCAACCCGATCCAGCGCTCGTTCTTGACCGCATCGGTTTGCGACATCACTGGATGGTCCTGAAGAAATTTGAACGTATCCGCCGCCCCATTGCCGGTTTGGTAGTCCAACAACACCAGAAACTCGGGGTTTGATGCGGCAACAGCTTCCCACGAGGTGCGGCCCCAGCTGGTGTCCAGATCGTGGGTGACGTTTTCGCCACCGGCGGCAGCGATCATCGCGTCAGGTATGGCAAACTTGCCTGCCGTAAAGGGCGCGTCCGCCGGACCGTCCAACAGGAAGACGCGAGGCTTTGCCAGATCAGCGGTCCGTGTTTCGATGTCCGATAGCTGATCTTTCCATTCGGTGACCAGCGCTTCGGCCTTGTCTTCAACATGCATGACCTTGCCCAGGCGCAATACATCGTCAAACAGAAGGTTCATGCTGGCGTCGGGGCGATCCTTGTCCAGATGCACGCAGCTTTCTGTCAGGATCATGGTTTTGATGCCAAAGGGCGCCAACGTGTCGGGCGTCACGTCGCCACCTGGCTTCATGCCATAGTACCAACCGGCGAAGAACAGATCCGGCTCGACAGCCACCAAATTCTCGATCGTGGGGTATTTTGGGGCAAGTTCAGGGATTTCGCCACGCAGCGCATCAAAATCTGGGCTGGTTTTGTACCAACCCGTGATCCCGGTCAGACCAACAATCTTGTCTTGCAGACCCAACGCAAAGGCCATGTCGGTCATATTCATATCGTGCACAACCAACCGCTCGGGCATTGTGTCAAACACCAATGGCTCACCGCAGTTGTCCACGGACATTTCGTGCGCCGCTGCACCGTTGGCCAGGCCGGTGATCAACGCCACAGGCCAGAGTTTCTGCATCATGATAAACTCCTGTTATGATGTCAGTTTTCGTTTTCGGATGTCGAGTGCCGGGATCAAGCGGCCTTCATGCTGGAAGCACAAATAGTCCACTCCAAAGGTGTCCCGGACGCGATCCGGGGTCAGCACTTCAGTCACAGGCCCGAACCCTGTCAGACGGGTGGTTTTCATCAACGCAACATGGGTGGCAAACTCGGGGATCATGACCAGATCGTGGACAATCATGACCACTGTCACACCCAAATTTGCGACCAATGAGAGCATATGCCCCTTGGCGTCCGGATCCAGGTGATTGGTTGGTTCGTCCAGGAACAGCAGCGACGGGTTTTGCGCCAGGGCACGCGCAATATGCGCGCGCTGCCGTTCGCCGCCTGACAGCATCCGCATTGATTTACCGGCCAAATGGGTCAGCTCGGTTATCGCAAGAACCCGGTCCAGATCTGCTTTGTGGTCAGCCGCTGACCGGTCAGCCTGAATGGGTATTTGGCCCAGTGCAACGTAGTCCCGCAGCCTCAAGCGGCCGTCCGGCAATTCCTGTTGGCCGACCACGGCAATGGTCCGCGCCCTTTGCTGCGCTGACAAGCTACGTAGGCTTTGGTTGCGGATACGCACATCGCCCAGGGCAAGCCGTTCAACACCGCATAACAGGTTCAAGAGGGTGGTTTTCCCGGCACCGTTTGGTCCGGCGATGGCCAGAACCGCGCCCTCGTCGAGATTGAAGGACACGTCCTTAAGCAGGACGTCGCCATTCAATGCATAATATCCAAGGCCTTCGGCGGTCAAAAAGCTCATGACCCGTTCTCGGCAGGCAAACATGGCAACCGCGAGAGTGTTTTGGTGAGCAGGGCAGGCGGGCGCTCGGACGCGCTGGTCCAACCGTCCTCACTGTCGAGATACTGATGGGCAAACTCGGCCACTGCGGTCAGATCCTTTAGGCTTGTGATTTCACCGAAAAGATACTGCGCTTTCTGCTTCGCCTGTAGGCCAACAGTCATGGGCCGTTCACACCCTGCCATGCATGCGATCAGTCGCGTCGCAAATCCGGTTGGCAGCTGCTCATCCAGCAGTTTTTGCGCTGTTTCAGCCGCCACTGGTCCCTGGCAGGTTGAGCAGATTAGTACAAAGTGGTCAGGAGTATCGGACATAGCAGTCCCCGCCACTCAAAAAATGCGGACAGAAAGTGCAAGTCTTGTGAACACGCAGACGCGCCATCATAGCCTCCTTCCAGGACGCCCCGCCCCGGGTTGGTTGAACATCTGATGGCAGGTCTCCTGACTTGCGGGTCGTCGCTTGGCCAACCTTCCCGACCCTCTGGGCCAGTGGTGATTTGGCGTCGCTCACCGCCTACAGTTGCGGGGGCAGTCACGGAATTGGCCCGATTGTCGTGGGCCGCACCGCATTCCCATTTTCATCCCCAAGGAAAACCTAAGGGAACCATCCCGGCCAGCTAGTCTGGTGTCGCATCGATTGTCAAGCGTCAGGTCATGGCCAGCGCGGCGTCACTGAACCACACGTAGAGAAGGGCGTCGTGTCGATTGCCTTTGGTGATCGCCGCTGATGGGAAACCGGCTGGCCAATGTCAGCCCGGCTTGAAGCAGATGTGCATCGGGATACCCACCGGTAACCTGACCAACGGCGTCTCGCGCAGCGGGTGTTTCATCGCGTCGCATGTGATGTAGCATTTTCAGCAACGCTCTCTCATCACAAGTGACTTCCCGCCGGTCTTCCAGGCTCAGAGGATCTTTGAAAGCCAGCCCGTCAGTTCGGCAATGCAAGGCGGCCTTGATGACTTTGAAAACAAGGTGCGCAAGATTGAGGCCCTGATCGTGCCCCCACTTTTCGATTGCGACCGAGTATGCATGTTGCCAGGCTTGGGTTGTGGGCTCCGAAAAGCTGAGGATGAAATGCCGCATGACGGGAAGAAGGCCCCGTTCGAAATCATCGAAATCCCGCGATGCATTGGGTGCGCGCGCTTCGCTTTGTCCGGAGGTGGAGAAACTCATGCGCGCCGCCTTTCCGTTTTTACTGAATGGTTGGACAGGCTTTGAACGTTTTCGGGCAGATCGCATTCGGCGATTGGGGTTTCCCGCCGCGGTGATGCTGCGTGGGCTGGGAATCTGAGGGCGGCCTCAATTGCCTGCGGCAACTTTGGCTTCAGCGCACATCCGTGGCGGCTGGCGATAGTATCCATGGCCAATAGGTCGGTGAGTGTTTTTGTCATTATCGTCTCTCGGTCTCTGGTCCTTGACCGGGCGTGATTCCGAGGGATCTGACTGGGTCACACGTTATCTGACAAAAAGAGTCGGAAATGACAAGAGGAGTTGCGTCGCAAATTTACCCAGCTTCAGGCTTGGGTCAGTAGTCGGCGACCAGCAGGAAATCGGGATCAGTATCTTCCTCGATCGTCGCAAAGCGGGGGATTGGCTCTTCGAAAACGTTGTCCGTGCGATCATCGTTAACGGTAGAAACCTCTCCGATGAGGCAATCGCCGTGTTCCGCCCAGAAAGCATGCCAAATGCCGGGCATCAGCGTCACGCTTGCGCCGGGTTTCAAACGCAGGAGTTCGCCCGGCTGAATTGTCACCGGGCAGCCATCGCTTGGGACGGTCACGGGGTTGTCACGATCGACACCCCCATCTGGGTTCGATGGATAGACTTCCATGACCAGATCACCGCCACCGCGATTGATAATATCCTCGGCCTTGATGACATGACGGTGCATCGGTGACAGCTGTTTATCACGTGAAATCAAAAGCTTTTCAGCGTATAGCATACCACGACCTTGGTTCAGGTCGCCAACGTCTCCGTTGCGCAGGGTGAACAGGAATAGACCGAGGTCATCAAATTTTCCCTGACCATAGTCGGTGATGTCCCAGCCCAACCCGCGTTCGCGGATATTTTCCGCCTTGGGGCCGCGCATTTGTTTCGGAGACCAGTCCGCGAACGGTGGTAGAGCAAAACCAAAAGACTGGATGAAGCTATGGGCCTCAGCTTTGATGCGGTTGATGTCGGATCTTTTCATTGTGCTTGCCTCACCAGATCAAAGCTCATGAGCCCACGGTGGGTTTGCCCCGGCACGGGATACGGTTACCCCGGCAATTTTGGTGCCCAACGCAAGGGCTGCGCGCAAACTGTCGGCGGTCAGACCAAGTAAGCCGGATTTGCTCAGGTGGCCCGATCGGTGTAGTTCTGCAACAACCCCAGCATTGAACGTATCGCCTGCGCCAACTGTGTCCACGACCTGCACGGGTTTGACTGGAACAGAGGTCTCAGTGCCATCCGCCAGATAACCCGTTGCCCCGTCGCCGCCCCGTGTGACAATGACCACCGAAGGCCCAGCCTGAAGCAACAGTGGTACCTTTTCAGCGTGGCTTTCGGGGCCTGGGATAATCCAGTCCAAATCCTCGTCAGATACTTTGATCATGTCGGCCTGCGCCACCATGCGGTTCAGGCGCGTGCGATACCGGGTCTGGTCCTTGATGAACCCAGGCCGAATATTCGGGTCCAGCATAACCGCACTTTCTGATCCATGGCGATGCAACAGGGCAGCATAGGCGTCGGCGCAAGGCTCGCAAGCCAGGCTGATTCCGCCGAAATATAGCGCGGACACAGACGAAAGCTGGGTCGGCATATCTTCGGCTTGCAGCATCCGACCTGCGGTGTTTTCGTCAACAAAATTGTACGAGGCTTGCCCGTCCTGCAGTTGGACAAAGGCCAGGGTTGTGGGGCGGTCTGAGGTGATGACATGCGATGCATCCACGTGGCTGGCCTGTAACGAATCTGCCAATTGTTGTCCGAACATGTCCGAAGACAGCCCCGTCAGCATTCCCACCGGCGCACCCAACCGTCCCAACGCAATGGCCGTATTGAAGATCGCCCCACCGGAATGCGGAACAAAACCGTTTGCGCCCGAAACCGTTGGTTCGGCGATCATGTCGATCAGGGCTTCACCGCAGCACAGGATCATCCCGGGGTCCTCTTCTGAAATATGTATGAGGCGGCAAGCTTACCGCATAAGCGCATTTTTGCAGAAGTTGTTAGCGCCAACAATGCCAAATTCAGGTTGCTCTGAAACATAAAGGTTCATTGACTGACGCAGCTCACTAAAACGGCCACCGCCGTTAAACGCCTCGCGAAACTCACGGCCAAACAACCAGCGGTTTTTTTCCGCGACGCCACCGACCAGAAATACGCCCCCTGTAGGCATCAGAGTGACAGCCATGTCACCCATCAAAGCACCAAGATGCGTCGTGAAGATCTGGGCCGCTTGCACCGCCACTGCATCAGCCCCGCTGCGCGCATCTTGCAAGATTTCTTTTGCGGACCTGAGCGGTGTATCGCATTGACCGGCCGCCATACCTGTGGCCTGGTATAAGATCGGCAACCCAGTGCCACTTAGAAACATCTCGGCTTCCAGCGCCAGACTGTCACCAAAAAAGCTATTTGGCGCGATGCAACGGGCTGCATCAAAAATTTCAACTTCTTCGCGATGACGAGGCGACAGACCGACATGCCCGCCTTCGCCGGACACGGTATGATAATGACCTTCTGAATAGAGCAGCGCCCCAACGCCAAGCCCGGTCCCGGGCCCGACAACCAGTCGTGTGCCAGCCGGGGGGGTGGCTTCCCCTTGCAAAACGGCGACCTCTGCGCTGGTCACTTCGGCGACCGACCATGCGGCCGCCGTGAAATCGTTGATCACATAGGTATGTTTGGCGCCGGTCGCTTCGTGCAGTTCTGCTTCGGACAGATCCAGATTCGCGTTGGTCAGGCGAATAGTTCCGCTCCTGACCGGGCCTGCTCCGGCGGCGACAACGGCCTGAGGATCGGTCCCAATCTCGTCGCGCAAACTGTGCAGGGCATCCAGGAGATCCGGCAATGTGCCGGTGGGGTGTCTGCGAAGATCGGTCAATAGACCGTTTGAGACAACACCTAGGCGGGTGTTCGTGCCACCAACATCCGCCACCAGATTCCAGTGTTCATGAACCGAACCAGCAGGTTGTGCCAGAGCCAACGCGACGCGATCCGTTGTTTTGAGTGCGGACTTCAGCGCTTGGAAAGACGCTTTGGGTGTTCTTTCAAGAGTTTCAAAATCCACATCCACCAACCCAAAACGCTTTTCGTACCCGTAGGCCCATTCGTAGTTGTCGAGCAATGACCAGATAAAATAACCGTCGATCGGGACACCCTGGTCCAATGCGTCCTGAACGGCCGAAAAGTGCTGGTTTAGATAGTCGATACGGTCATCATCCTGCCGACGTTCCGGGCTGGCCATACCGTTTTCGGTAACGTAAATTGGCAGGTCGCCCGTGTATTCCTTCTGCGTCCGCGTCAGGAACCTGGTCAGAGCGGCTGGGTCGATTTCCCATCCCATTTGCGTTTTAGGCAGCGGACCCGGGACCTCTTTCAAGTTTGGCCAGGCCGTGTTTGCAGGGGCAATGAGTTTGCGGGTGTAGTAGTTCAACCCACACCAGTCGACGGGCGCACCAATGGTTTCAAAATCATTTTGCCAGCCAGAGGGCAGGTAAGGCGCCAGACCTTCCAGAACATTTTCGGGATAGGCTTTGTTGAACACGCCACCAAGGAAGAATCGATTGTAAATGCCGTCGTAGAGGTCTGCGGCGCGTCGTGCCTCAGCGCTGTTGTCCGCAGGTTCGGACCATTCAAGATTGAACACGGCGCCCAGATTTCCCATCCCAAGACCACGCATTGCCTGAATAGCGCTGCCATGGGCGAGCAATACATGGTGCATCGCGCGGGCTGCGGCCCGGATATCGCGCAGGCCGGGGGCGTGGTGCCCTTCAAAATGGCTCAGCCAGCTGACGCACCACGGCTCGTTGATCGGGGCAACGCTGTACATGCGATCGCCGATACGGCCCATTATGACTTCGGTGAAATCGGCAAACCAACCTGCAATATCCCGATTGCGCCAACCGCCAAGATCGGCGAGCGGAGAGGGGAGTTCCCAGTGGTAGAGGGTCGCACAGGGGCGGATGCCGCGCTCTAACAGCGCGTCAGCCAGGCGATCATAATAGTCCAGACCGGCCTGATTGACTTGACCGCGCCCCTCGGGCAGCACCCGCGCCCAACTTGTCGAAAACCGATAACAATCGAACCCGGCCTCGCGCACCAGATCAAAGTCTTCGGCAAACCGGTTCAGGTGGTCGCAGGCCAGATCGCCGTTTTCCCCTCGCACCACGTTGCCGGGCGATGCTGCAAACGTGTCCCAATGGGTCTGTCCGGCACCGCCTTGGGCATGCCCTTCAATCTGGTACGCAGAAGTTGCCACGCCAAAGAGGAAATCTTTGGGAAAGTCAGCGCGTGAGTATTTCATGTTCAGATCCTGTTGGGCGCGGGGCCAGTTGATCTGCCAACTACCAGTTCGGCTTCCAGCAATCTAGTTTTCGTAGGGTCGTCCGGAGATTGGATGCGCTCTATCAACATTTCGGCGGCCATTTCACCTGCATTGCGCACGGATGAGCGCGTTGCTGTAAAGATCGGAACATCCTGTCCATTCTTGAGATAAGACAGGTCATCGTCATGGGCGATCACCGACACATCCTTACCCATTTCCAGCCCACTTTCATCTAGTGCCCTCCGGACGCCGATGGCTGAAATCATTGAAGAACACAAAATAGCCGTGGGCGGGTTATCCAGCCCAAGCATGTCCCGGGTTTCATGGTGGCCATAAACCTCTGTCATCTCGGCGCTGCGCATCAGTTCAGGGTTGGGCGACAATCCGGCCTGACGCAAAGCTTCGAGAAACCCATCGCGGCGACGTTGTGCAAAATCCATGTCTTCAAGCCCGTTGATCAGAGCAATCCGGCGATGGCCAAGATCGATCAGGAACCGGGTCGCACGCAAAAACGAGCTTTTGTTGTTCACATCGATCCAGTCATACTGGCCGACTACTCCGGTCGAGCGGCCATGGACAATGAAGGGCACTGCCATACGCGTCAGAACCTCGATCCGGGGTTCATCTACCTTTGGGCCCTGCAGAACAACGCCGTCTACCGCGCCGCGCTGGAACAGGCTGCGATACGCTTCTTCAATCGACGTATCATCGGCATTGGTAAACATCATGTCATACCCATGCTCTGAGTATTTTTTTACGGCGCCGGCGACAAAATCTCCGAAGATCGGGTTAACCATTTCGTGCCTGGACGAGCTGGGAATCACATGACCGATCACCATGGATCGGCCAGTCGCCAAACCCTTGGCGCGGCTGTTTGGGCGATAACCGTGTTTTTGCGCTGCAGCCTGAACCCGCACCCGGGTATCCTCACTAACCTCAGGGTACCCGTTCAGCGCGCGGCTGACCGTTGTCTGCGAGAGGCCAAGAATTTCAGACAGCTGCTTTAGGTTCATCTTAGTATTCAAAGCGCCTTCAAATAGGGTTCAATTCTGTTTTGTGAGCAATTCTGTCGTGCGTCAACCTGTTTTGCCACCTTATCCTGAATTATTAATAGTTATGAGTTTTTCAAACAGATTGTTGACAGGAGCAAAATGTTAGCGGATAAAATCGCCAATCCAAAGCGCTTTGAATATTGAGTCTCATCAAGCGCAGGGTAACGTTGGGAGGAAGATTTATGAAACACGCGCTTTACGCAGGTGCGGCGACGCTCGCCTTGATGGCTGGGGCGGCTCAGGCAGAAGGCGAACTGCTTCATGCCGTCGGCGAAGGCAACTTTGATTGGGATGGATACAGTGCGTTTGCCGAGGCAAATGATCTGTCCGGCGAAAGTCTGACCATTTTCGGGCCATGGCTGGCGGGTGAAGGCAAGTCCTTTGAGAACCTGGTGGCCTATTTCGACGAAGCGACCGGCTCGAACTCCAGCTATGTCGGCTCGGACTCACTGGAGCAGCAGATCCTGATTGATGCTGCTGCCGGTTCCGCGCCGAACCTCACGGTGTTTCCACAGCCTGGTCTGGCTGCGAACATGGCGAGGAACGGTTATCTGACGCCACTGGCGGATGGTTCGGCTGATTGGATCAAAGACAATTTTGCTGCCGGCCAATCCTGGGTCGACCTGGGTACTTTTGAAAATGCCGAAGGAGCGGATGGCTTCTATGGGTTTTTCTTCAATGTGAACGTCAAATCTCTGGTCTGGTACAGCCCCGAGAATTTTGAAGATTTTGGGTATGAAGTGCCCGAAACGATGGAAGAATTCAAAGCGCTGATGGATCAGATGGTTGCGGACGGCGAAACGCCTTTGTGTGTTGGTCTTGCTTCGGGCGGCGCGACTGGGTGGCCAGCAACTGACTGGGTCGAGGACCTGATGCTGCGCACACAGCCACCAGAAGTTTACGACGATTGGGTGTCGAATGAGATGAAGTTCGACGATCCGCGTGTGATCGCTGTGATCGAGGAATATGGCACCTTCACACGCAACGATGATTACGTTGTTGGCGATGCGGATGATACTGCGGCCATCGACTTCCGTGACAGCCCCAAAGGTCTGTTCGACAGCCCGCCGGCATGTATGATGCACCGTCAGGCATCGTTCATTCCGGCATACTTCCCAGAAGGGACGGAATTGGGTGCGGATGCCGATTTCTTCTATTTCCCGGCATTTGCCGAAAAGGATCTGGGAACACCGGTTCTGGGGGCGGGGACGTTGTTTACGGTCACAAACCCCAATCCAGCGGCCGAGGCGTTCATGGAATTCCTGAAAACCCCCTTCGCGCATGAAATCATGATGGCGCAGGATGGTTTCCTGACACCACATCTCGGTGCAAATCCAGATAACTATTCGAACGACACGCAGCGCGGGCAGGGGGAAATCCTGACCAACGCGACGACGTTCCGGTTTGACGGCTCTGACCTGATGCCGGGCGCCGTGGGTGCAGGTACGTTCTGGACAGGAATGGTCGACTACTCCTCGGGTGCCAAAGATGCGGCAACCGTAGCCGGCGAAATCCAGTCTTCCTGGGACGCGGCGAAGTAAGCGCAGTTTGGGGGCAGCCGTTGGGCTGCCCTTCACCTCAAAACGGATGAGAGCGTCATGACACCGGCACTTCAGGGCCTGCTGACCATCGCCATTGGCGTGTCGGGTTGCGTGGGCTACTTCTACCTATCCAATCAGTTCATAGACAAAGTCTTGTTTCCGCCACACGGTCCTAACGCAGGTCGCAATATCAATCGCGCGAACATTATCCGCCCCTGGCTGTTCCTGTTCCCCGCGATGGCGGCCCTTGGCCTCTATCTGGCCTACCCGGTGGTCGAGACATTGCGCTTGTCCCTGACCGAGCGTGTTCCGGGTGGCAGCTATCGCTGGGTCGGCCTGGACAACTATGTTCAAATGGCAGCTGAGCCGAAGTTTTGGGAAGCGATGCGCAACAATATGTTGTGGCTGATCGTGGTGCCCGCGATGTCGACAGCATTCGGATTGCTGGTGGCGCAGCTGACCGACCGGATCAGGTGGGGCAATTTTGCAAAATCGCTGATCTTTATGCCGATGGCGATCTCTTTTGTCGGAGCATCAGTAATCTGGAAACTGGTTTATGACTCGCGACCTGCTGAGCAGGACCAGATTGGGATTTTGAACGCGCTCTACATCTTTTTCGGTGGAACCGACCCGCAGACGTGGTTGACCGTACCGTTCTGGAACAGCTTGTTTCTGATGGTTGTTTTGATCTGGATTCAAACCGGGTTTGCCATGGTTATCCTGTCGGCGGCATTGCGCGGTATCCCTGAGGAAACGATTGAAGCCGCGATCCTGGATGGCGCCAACCCGTTTCAGATCTTCTTCAAGATCAAGGTGCCGCAGATCAAGACGACCATTCTGGTGGTCTGGACGACGATCACGATCACCGTTCTCAAGGTTTTCGACATCGTCTTTGCCATGACCAATGGTCAGTGGGAGACGCAGGTGCTGGCCAACTACATGTATGACAAATTGTTCCGGGCCAACGATTGGGGTGTGGGTTCGGCCTCGGCCATGGTGATCATGTTGCTGGTGGCCCCAATCCTTGTCTGGAACGTGCGCAATGCGCGCAAGGAAATGGAGTAGGGGCATGAGCGATATTGCAGGAACCAAACCGGCGCTCAGGTGGGTTGTCCACGTCTCGGTCATCTTTTTGGTGGTGCTGTGGGTCGTGCCAACATTGGGGCTGTTGATCTCATCCTTCCGAACAGCGGATCAGATCGCAACCAGTGGTTGGTGGCGCTCGCTATTTCCGTCCGAGCAAAACCTGACCCTACGCAGTGCCGCGCCGGAAACGCAGGTGCTGGAAAACGGGGTTTATTTGATTGAAGGCCAGCTGTTTGGAGACGACCAGCAGGCCACAATCTCGAAATGGGGTATCAGCTCGCGCGATGTTGGCGCTTTTGAGCCGGGCCAAACGGCCGAGCTGCGCCGGGGTGGGACCATCACCGTGTCTGCCGACGGTGAATACCGCATGGAAAACACTGAGGAGTTCACGGGCAATCGCGGTCCGCGGATTTTCGTTACCGCTGAACTGCCACCCGAATTTACCTTCGATAACTACCAAAAGGTTCTTCTGGATCAGAGCAGTACGGACAGTATGGGCAAGGCGTTCTTCAATACGCTGACGGTGACGATCCCGGCGACGATTATCCCAATCCTCGTCGCGGCGTTTGCCGCCTATGCGCTTGCCTGGATGGATTTCCCTGGTCGGGCCTTGCTGATCGCAGCGGTCGTCGGATTGTTGGTCGTCCCACTTCAACTGGCGCTTATCCCTTTGCTGAAATTCCACCTGAATATCGGCATTGGCAAAGGCTATCTTGGTGTCTGGCTTGCCCATACCGGGTTTGGAATGCCCTTGGCGATCTATCTGTTACGCAATTACATGGCTGGATTGCCGCGTGATCTGATCGAAAACGCCCGCGTCGACGGTGCAACCGAGTTTCAGATTTTCACCAAACTCATCCTGCCCCTTAGCTTTCCAGCGCTCGCTTCATTCGCGATCTTCCAGTTCCTGTGGACTTGGAATGACCTGCTGGTGGCCAAAGTGTTCCTGATCGATGCGACGGGCCAGACCACAGTTATGACGAACCGCATTGTCGAGCTGTTGGGCACACGAGGCGGGAATTGGGAAATTCTGGCGACGGCGGCCTTTGTGTCGATCTTTGTGCCGCTGGTGGTCTTTTTCGCAATGCAAAAATACCTGGTCCGAGGCCTGTTGGCCGGATCTGTAAAGTAGAGGCGTCTGATGAACGTGCAGAACAACCTGAGTCAAACCAAAGCGACCAAACTGTCCTCTGATTGGTGGCATGGCGGGGTGATCTATCAGATCTATCCGCGCAGCTTTCAGGACAGTAATGGCGACGGGATTGGAGACCTGAAAGGCATCACTGAAAGGCTAGGCTACATCGCGTCACTGGGCGTCGATGCGATCTGGATTTCACCCTTTTTCAAGTCTCCGATGAAGGATTTCGGATACGATGTCAGCGATTACCGCGATGTTGACCCGATGTTCGGAACCCTTGATGATTTTCGCGATCTTCTGGACAAGGCGCACGCGCAGGGTTTGAAGGTTATGACCGATCTGGTGCTGTCACACACGTCGGATCAACACCCTTGGTTTAGCGAAAGCCGCAGCAGTCGAGAAAATCCAAAATCTGACTGGTTTGTCTGGGCTGATCCCAAACCAGATGGTACGCCGCCGAACAACTGGCTGTCCATCTTTGGCGGTTCGGCCTGGCAATGGGATTCCCGCAGACTGCAGTATTACCTTCACAACTTTCTGGCCTCGCAGCCTGATTTGAATTTTCACTGCACAGACGTGCAGGATGCATTGCTGGATGTCGCTCGGTTTTGGCTTGATATGGGTGTGGATGGGTTCCGACTGGATACCATCAATTTCTATTTTCACGACAAGTCGTTGCGCGACAATCCAGCGCTGCCTTTGGATCAGCGCAATGCGTCGATTGCCCCCGCCGTGAACCCATACAACCATCAGGATCACTTGTTCTCAAAGAGCCAACCTGAGAATATTGCCTTTCTCGAGCGGTTGCGCGCATTGACGGATGAATACGAAGGCCGGGCCTGTCTGGGTGAGGTCGGGGACGCACAGCGTGGTCTTGAGATCATGGGGGAATACACCACCGGCGACAAGCGCATGCATATGTGCTATGCCTTTGAATTTCTTGAAAAACGGGCACTAACCGCAAGCTACGCAAAGCAGGTTTTTGATCAGCTTGAGGCCAAAGCTGGTGATGCATGGCCATGCTGGGCCTTCTCTAACCACGATGTGCAGCGCCACGCCTCGCGGTGGAACCTGGATGATGCAGCCACCCGTCAATACCCAGTTTTGATGATGTGCCTGCGCGGGTCCGCATGCCTCTATCAAGGTGAGGAGCTTGGGTTGGGCGAAGCAGACGTTCCCTTCGAAAAACTGCAGGATCCCTACGGAATAGAATTCTGGCCCGAGTATAAAGGCCGCGATGGTTGTCGTACTCCTATGGTTTGGGCTGCGCAAGACGAGCAATCCGGGTTCAGCGTCGCAGAGCCCTGGCTGCCAGTCAGCGCTGTACAAGCCGAGAATGCGGTGGATCGGTTGGAAACAAATCCACACTCGATGTTGCACCACTATCGGCGCGCGATTGCACTGCGCCACGCGCATTCTGCGTTGGCGTCCGGAGCGCAGAAGGAAATGGCCCAGAACGGGCCTGTTCTAACCTTCTTGCGCGAGGACGCATTCGAGCAGATCTTTTGCGCATTCAACCTGGGCGGTGATCTAACAAACGTGGAGCTGCCCGATGGCAAATGGCGCGCCATAGGCCGGGATTTGGGTTCCGTCGAGGGCGCCAGCAACGTGATGCTGAATGCATCGCAGTTTTGCCTGATGGTCAGGGATAAGGGGTAAAGAATGTCTGAACTCAAACTCACAGATGTCGCCAAGTCCTATGGCCCGGTCGATGTTCTGAAACACATCAACCTCGATATTGATCAGGGCGAATTGATCGTCTTTGTGGGACCATCCGGCTGTGGCAAGTCCACATTGTTGCGGATGATCGCAGGATTGGAAAAGATTACCGGCGGATCGCTGGAAATCGAAGGTCAGGTCATGAACGATGTCCCGCCCGCACAGCGGGGCATCGCGATGGTGTTTCAAAGCTATGCCTTGTACCCGCACATGACCGTCCGGGAAAACATGGCGTTTGCACTGAAGATAGCCAACATGCCTACGTCCGAAATTGATGCAGGCGTTGATCGCGCCGCCCGCATTTTGCAACTTGAACCGTTTCTGGATCGCCTGCCCAAAGCACTGTCGGGCGGACAGCGGCAACGCGTTGCCATCGGACGCGCTATCGTGAGGGACCCGAAAGTTTATCTTTTTGACGAGCCGCTATCAAACCTCGACGCAGCCTTGCGCGTGGCAACGCGGATCGAGATTGCGCGCCTGAAGGAAGCAATGCCTGACAGCACCATGATCTACGTGACCCACGATCAGGTCGAGGCGATGACGCTGGCCAGCCGCATTGTCGTGCTCGCCAACAAGGGCATCGCTCAGGTGGGTACGCCGTTGGAACTGTACGAGACGCCAGACAACGAATTTGTTGCGCAGTTCATCGGGTCGCCTTCCATGAACCTGTTGCCGGGTCAGATCACTGAGACAGGGCAATTGACAACGGTGGCGCTGGAGAGCGGTGGGGTTGCGGTTTCCGCGGTCCCGACTGAGGCGAATGATCAAGGCAAACATGTCAATATCGGTGTCCGGCCCGAAGATCTCGTTATGACAGACAACAGTGCGATTCTTTCTGGGATGGTAGATTTTACCGAAGCCCTGGGAGAGGTCACCTTGTTGTATTTCGACAAAACCGAAGGTGCAGAATCTGTCATCGCCAAGTTGCCAGGGGTGCAAAGGGACCTGCGCGGGCAGACTGTTTCGGTCACGGCTGCGCCAGAAAAAGTCCATCTGTTTCACGATGGCTTGTCGATGCGGAAGTAGGAATTCGCAGATTTCACGTGGTGCTTGACAGCGCCGCCCTTGGTGTTTCACCATATTTGAAACGTTTCAATGGTGAATAATGCGAGTTTCAGCGCAGCTTTATACAGTTCGGCAATGCGGTGATCTTGCGCAGCAGTTGAAAATGGTAGCCGATGCCGGGTTTACCGATGTCGAAACCACGGGACTGCATCGTTTGTCGCCACCTCATATGGCTGACATTGTCCAAAAGTCTGGTCTTCGCGTCCGTTCCGCGCATTTTGATTGGGAAGAATTAGAAGACCGTTTCGACGATATCATCGAGGTAATGAACCTTCTGAATTGCGAGGTTGCCGTAATGCCCTGGCTTGCGCCTGAGGCGCGGCCCAGCACCGTCGAAGGATGGAGCGCGGTGTCCGGCCAGTTGTCCGAATGGGCGGATCAGTTGGCGGTTCACGACGTCAAGTTGGCCTACCACAATCACGATTTCGATCTGGTCGGGTGCCCCGGCCATTCTCCATTGGATCTGATTTTGGCGCAGGGAAACATTTATTTGCAGCCCGACATAGGCTGGCTTGTGGCGGCCGGGTTCGACCCTGTCAGTTTCATTCAATGCTATTCCGACCTTATTTTGTCGGTCCACGCCAAGGATGTTGATCCGACTCGTGTGGGTGATGAACGATGGCGTGACCTAGGCGATGGTGTGGTGGAATGGGCCGAGGTTCTGGCGGCGTTGGACGAGACAAATTGTTCCGATTTATTCGTGGAACATGACGAAACACCCGATCACCGGCGAACGCTGGAAACAGGCAAGTGGTTTCTGGAATCTCAATTGGTTAGAGCCGCTTGATGGCGCGGGCGACAATCAAATCGATTGCCGCCCGTACGGGTTATTCTGTTGGTACCGTTTCCAGCGCGCTGCGCGGGGCCAAATCCGTCAGGCGAGAGACTCGTGAGAAAATACAGAAAGTCGCTAACGAACTTGGATACCGGGTTAATCTGGACGGGTTGAAGCTCCGCACCAATAAATCTTATCACATCGCTGTTCTGGTTGGCGTTTCGATGGATGCGTCCGAAGAATGGGAAGGCGTGGAGTTTACCCGAATTCTATCCGGGATCTCCATCGCACTGCAAGGGTCACGATACCAGCTAAGCGTGTTTTCTGTGTCGGATATAGAAAGCGCGATTGTGACCCTACAGAGCATTGTTCACGAAGGGTTGGCGGATGGTGTCATTTTTTCAGGCACCCGGCGAAACGATCCTCGGATCGCGTATCTGCAGAAGCATGGTTTCCCCTTTGTTACTTACGGGATGAGCGATAGCCCCAAACCCCATCCCTTTGTGGATTTTGACAGTCAGGCAGCGGCATATGATGCCACCACACGACTGATCGATCTGGGGCACCGTCGTATTGCACTGATCAACCCGCCGGGCGATCTGATTTATGCAGCGCAACGAGAGAAAGGCTATTTAGATGCGCTGGCCGTAGGTGGCGTCAGCTTTGATTCTGAATTGATCTGCAATGGCCCGACCACTGCGCTTTTCGGGCGACAGGCTTTTCAAGCGCTGATGCAGGCACCAAACCGTGCAAGTGCCATCATTTGTGCAAACGAAGCAATGACATTGGGCGTGCTTTCAGCTGCAGCTGAAACAGGTGTTCAGGTCGGGCGTGATGTCGTTGTTATCTCGACTGACGACCTGCACCTCAGTCAGTATTTTGTGCCTCCGCCCAGCACGTACTACCTGCCGATTGTCGAAACCAGTCGTTTGCTGGGAGAGTTTATGTTGAAATCCTTGGACGGGGCGGATCCGTCCGAGACCCAGAAAAAGATCAGGGCCACCTTTATCGAGCGTCAACCTGACACGCCTGCGCCGCAAATGGCGCGAGCCAACTGATCCAACAAAGGAGAAACCGAATATGTTCAAGAAACTGCTAGCCGCCGCAACACTGGCCGCGATGACGGCTCCCGTGGCATATGCCGCCGATCTGGAAGGGCGCGTGCTGAAGATTGGCACAGATGCGACTTATCCCCCGATGGAAACTGTCGATGAAACCACTGGAGAGATCGTGGGCTTCGACGTGGATGTGATGAACGCCATCTGCGAGAAGGTGAATTGCGTTCCGAACTTCGTAAACACCGCCTGGGATGGGATATTTGCAGCCCTTCAGCAGGGCGAGTTTGATCTGGTGATCTCGGGCGTGTCGATCACGTCGGAACGCGAAGAGACCATGGATTTCTCGGAACCCTATATCATCGTCAGCCAGGCGATCCTACTGCAGGTCGATAACGGCGACATGACGCTGGATGACTTCAAAGCTGGTGGCCAAAAGCTGGCTGCCCAAACTGGCACCACCAACGCGCAGCTGGCAGAGGAAGTGGTCGGTCGCGAGAACGTAAGCCTGTACGACAACTTCTCGGCGGCCATTCTGGCGCTTCAGAACGCGGACGTACAGGGTGTGATCATCGATGGTACGTCCGCCGCTGCCTATGAACAGGAATTCGCAGGGGAGTTGACGGTCGGGATCACTGGCCTTCAATCCGATCCGCTTGGCATCGTTTTTCAGGAAGGTGACGCGACCGTTGATGCTATCAACGCTGGCCTGGCGGCGATCCAGGAAGACGGCACTCTGGATGCGCTGAAAGCCAAATACTGGGGCACCAACTGATCCTTTGATGCACTTACTGGCCTCGGCGGTAGATACTGCCGGGGTCTTGTCCCAGCGGAGATCCCCATGTCGCGCCTAAGCTCGATCCGCCCGAGCAACCTTGTGTTGCTCGCTGCTGCCCCGTTCATCATTTACCTGTTTGCCACGTCGTCCAAATATTTGCGGTCTCTGATTGCCATACTC
This sequence comes from uncultured Ruegeria sp., assembly GCF_947489545.1. NCBI lineage: Bacteria > Pseudomonadati > Pseudomonadota > Alphaproteobacteria > Rhodobacterales > Roseobacteraceae > Ruegeria > uncultured Ruegeria sp. The sequence continues at coordinate 123,699 of NZ_CANLDZ010000007.1, forward strand.
GGTATCGGCAACAACGCTGGGCCTATCTTTATCGGTTTCTTGTTGATTCTGGCAGCCGCTATCCTGGGCTATCTCTGTGCCCGGTACGCGCGGTTTCAAACACATGCGCCTGCTTGGTTACGCCTGTCTGCGCTGGCCGCATTTCCTGCAGCGGTCGCATTGTCGATATTGGGTTTTGTCCAACCGCAGGTGCTGATGCCCTTTGCTGAGTCAGTGTTTTTCCATTCACTCAGCGAGAACACGTCAACCTTGATTGATCGGTCCAATCAGACCTGGGTTCTGTTGCCTGACGTGGTCGCACAGGTGCAAACCGGTTTGCAGATTCTATTGGCGGCGTATGCAGTGGTCATTGCACTTTGTCTGGTTTCAGCGCGCCTGATGGTCCCGTTTCGCGGATACATACGGCTAGGGTTCGAAGTTTTGACCGGCGGGCTTTTATTCTATTTAATGTTCATGGCCCATTGGCAATTTGCCACTGGCGTCGCAATCACATTCCGCGCGGCGATTTTCGCCTACATCTTTGCGGCCATCCTTGGTCTGATCTGGGTCGGGCTACAATCCTTCAAGCCTAAGGCGCGGACGACAGTCACTTATGGCTCGATTAGTCTGGCTTTGTTGGCGATCTCAGCGTTTTTTTTCATGCAGCCTCAGGTTAACTACGCGCTGGTCGGCAGCACTGAAGCGCGTATTGCCATTGTGCGGGGCACTCCGCAAGCGCAAGCGGATTTGATCCGCTTCGGCGAATTCGACGGCGGCGGTGAACGACAATACAAAATCCGCAGCGCGACCGATGCGGCAAGCGCTCTAGAACAGATCGAGACCGTTGACAGCGTGTCGGGTGCCTTTGTCCCGGTCGAAGCCAATACCCAGGGGTATCCGGTTCTGTGGCAAACAAGCTTTCTGCCGGACAAGTATCGCAATCCTGCTTTAGCATTTGCTGTCTTTGGATTTCTCCTGCTCACTTTGACCATCGGGGGTGCTCAGCACAAATTGCACCCCTTGGCCGTTGGGGCCGAGTTTTTCGTGGACACGATACGCGGCATTCCGATGCTGGTGATTATCCTCTATATCGGTTTGCCGCTGGCGGGTGCGGTCAAGGATGCGACCGGTGGCGGCATCGACATGACCAACATGACCCGTGGGATCATCGCCATCTCCGTGGGCTATTCGGCTTATATGGCCGAGATCTTTCGATCCGGTATCGAGGCCATCCCAAAAGGCCAGCTTGAGGCGGGCAGTTCGCTGGGTCTATCCCGCTGGCAAACTGCGCGTCTGATTGTGCTGCCGCAAGCGCTGCGGATTGTTACGCCACCCTTGGGCAATGAATTCATTGCGATGATCAAAGACACCTCGCTGTTGTCCATCCTGTCGGTGCGCGACATGACCCAACGAATGCGCGAATTTCAGGCCGCTAGCTTTCTGCCTTTCGCGCCCTTCAATACCGCGGCGATCTTGTATGTCGTGATCACACTCGCCTGTGCCAGCTTTCTGAAATGGATCGAACGGCGCGCGGCAAAGGACGACCGATGAGCAAGCTTGAGCTGGGGGTTTGCTACTACCCCGAACAATGGGACCCATCGCGGTGGAGGGACGACGCTGCGCGGATGGTGGACATGGGTCTGGATTGGGTACGGATTGCCGAATTCACCTGGGGTCTGATCGAACCTGAACGCGGGCGTTTTGAATGGGGATGGCTGGATAAGGTGATCGGGATCCTGGGTGAGGCTGGTCTGCGGGTCATGATGTCGACCCCAACGGCCGCGCCGCCCAAATGGCTGGTCGATGAACATCCCGAAATTCTGCCCGTTGGTCCGGACGGGCAGGTGCGGGGGTTTGGCTCTCGCCGGCATTATTGTTTTTCAAGTGACGTCTATCTGGCCGAGGCGTGCCGGATAGCTACTGAATATGCCCGTCGCTACGGTCAAAACCCATATGTGAAAGCTTGGCAGATCGACAACGAATACAACGATCACGAAACGGTGCTCAGTTATTCCGATGTGGCAAGGCAGGGTTTTCGCCGCTGGCTGGCTGATCGCTACCGCTCGATCGATGTTCTGAACGAGACGTGGGGAACAGTGTTCTGGGGCTCGAGCTATTCAGGCTTCGATCAAATTGAGTTGCCCAATGGATTGGTTGCGTCGCCGAACCCGACCCAATCGCTCGATTTCAGGCGATATTCTTCGGACCGGGTCCGACTGTTCAGTAAAGCGCAGGCTGATATCCTGCGTGACCACTCGCCGGGTCGCGATATCACTCATAACTTCATGGCGGGCAGTTTCGAGTTTGATCACCATGATGTCGCCACCGATCTGGATGTTGTGGGGTTTGATAGCTACCCGTTGGGAAATCTGCTGGGCTCTGGGTTGAGTGATCAGAAAAAACACCGCTATCTGCGAACAGGCGCACCGGATTATCAGGGGTTTCACTGTGATCTTTATCGGTCACAAGGGCGCGGGCGTATGTGGGTTCTGGAACAGCAGCCGGGGCCGGTGGATTGGGCCGAGAAAAACCCATCACCGGCAGAAGGTATGGTGCGGCTTTGGACCTGGGCGGCCTATGCGCATGGCGCAGAGGCGGTGATGTTCTTCCGCTGGCGGCAGGCAAAATCTGCGCAAGAGCAATTTCACACCGCATTGTTCCGCTCAGACGATAGCCCGGATCAGGCGGCCACAGAACTGAAGCAGATTGTGCTAGACCGGGCTGCTTTGCCGCCGACCAAGCGGGGCAAAGCGGCAGTCGCAATGCTGCTGGACTATGCTTCTATCTGGGCGGCGGACGTCCTGCCGCATGATGACAGTTTTCCAAATGCTCAGATCGTTCGTGACTGGTATGCGGCGCTGCGCGAGATGGGTGTCGATCTGGATTTTGTTGGTCCCGAGGATGACTTGAGCGGGTATGCTCTGATCGTTCTACCTCAAAGCATGATTGTCACGCAGCAACTCGCTTCTCGTTTGACTGCGACGCAGGCGAAACTTCTGATTGGTGCGCGATCCGGCAGTATGACATCCGACATGCACACGCCTCCCAATCTGGCACCGGGCACGTTAGCGGATCTGACCGGAGTTCGCGTGTTACGGGTCGAATCACTGCCCGAACTGGCGAATGAAACTGTGCTTTTTTTGGGGAACACGCCACTTGGGTTCACAGGCTGGCGCGAAGTTGTAGACACGGATCAGGACGTAATCGGCCGTTTCATCAGTGATTATTGCGATGGCAGCCCTGCTGTGATCCGTTCCAAAAAGGCAACGTATCTGGCCATGGTGCCGGGGCAGGACCTGTTGCGACAGGTGCTACGAAACGCATTGGAATGGGCGGGTATCAGCCCTGCGGACCATGGGCCCGATCTGCGTATTACGCGGCGTGGTGGCTTAGGTTTCGCCTTCAATTTTGGGACAAGTGCCCTGCTCCTTCCGAGCAATGGCGGGCGCAAGATATTGGTTGGATCAGACCCTGTTATGCCCCGGGATGTAACGGTCTGGAAAGAAGATGTAAGGCCGGATCAAACCGCTGCAAAATAAACGCAAAACAAAAACTGGACCTAAGAATTCTACAATCTGTCACTTTCGGGCTGACGAACTCGTGCAGAAAGTCCTACAATCAAAACATAACAAAAAACTTCAGTCCAATATCGGGAGAAAACAAATGGCTGACAGAAAAACACTTTCCAGACGATCTGTCCTAAAAAGTGCAGGTGCCGCCGCCTTGGCAGCACCGCTCTACAGCAAGAGCGCTTTGGCATCGTCGGGTGAAATCAACATCTTGATGTGGTCGGATTATCTTCCGCCCGCGTTCATCCAAGAGTTTGAAACCCTGACCGGAATCAAGGTGAACTACACCGGTATCGGTTCGAACGAAGAAATCATCAACAAGATGAAGGCCACCAAGGGCCAGGGCTTTGACATTGTCTCGCCCACCAACAACCGCTCGCTTCAGTGGGGGCCGTTGGAGCTGCTCCAGCCATTCGACATGAACAAGGTTCCGATCGATCTGGTGAACCCGGCGATGGCCAAAATCGGTACGGATGCTTGGAACTTTGGCGATAGCGGCGCACATTGGTTGCCGCATATCTGGGGAACCGAAGGCATCGCATACCGCACCGACCTGTGGCTGCCGGAAGGCGACGCGCCGTCTTATGGCGACGTTTGGGCCGAAGCGAACGCAGGAAAAACCATGGGTCGCGCGCATTCGATGATGCTGGGCGCGGGTCTGTACATGGAAAGCGCGGGCGAGATGGAGCCTGGTTCTGTCTGGGCGGCCTACGGTGACGAAGACACCATGCGTAAGGTCTGGGGTCAGATCACTGACTGGTGTGTTGAGCGCAAAAACCGGATCAAGTTGATCTGGAATGATGCTGACACACAGAAAAACGGCTTGCTGAACGAGGGCGTGATTGTCGGCCAGACATGGGATGGCCCACCGCTGGCTCTGAAATCTGCTGGTGAGCCGGTGCACTATCAGGCCCCGGTCGAAGGTGCGATGGCTTGGGTTGACGGTATTTCGATGCCCACCGGCGCGACCAATATCGATCAGGTCTATGCCTTTATCGACTTTGCCTATCAGGCCAAACCGGCCGGTGTCGCGATCGACAGCCACGGCTACAACTCACCTGTTCTGGGTGCCGATCAGTATTCCGGCGATACCTACAAGAAGAACTTTGCCGAAGCCTATCCGGGCGACTCGCTGGCGAACCTGAACCCATGGCCCGCCGAGGCGCCTTGGTACGCTGAAACCCGGACCGAGTTCGTCAACAAGTTCAAAAGCGCCTGATCGCTTAGAACCTAAGCCCCTCGCCATGGCGCGAGGGGCAATTCACCCGCACGCCGCCCAGGCGTGACGGCAAATGTTATGGTGCGGCCTAGAACCGTGCCTCAGGGGGATGCCAAAATGAGTGCAGGGGTCGGCGTAGATCTGGAAAACCTTTGGATCCGTTTCGGTGACTTTGTCGCTGTGCGCGATGCAAATGTGAACGTAAACGGTGGCGAGTTCTTTTCGTTCCTTGGTCCTTCGGGCTGCGGTAAGACAACGATCCTGCGCGCAGTGTCCGGCTTTCTTGATCCCAGTGAGGGCAACGTCCTGATCGGCGGCAAGAACATGAAAGGGATTGGACCAAACAAACGTCCGACAGCGCTGATCTTCCAGAACCTTGCTTTGTTCCCGCTGATGAAAATCTGGGAAAACATTACCTTCTCGATGGAAATCAACGGGGCCAGCGCCGCGCAACGTCGAAAACGTGCGGATGAGTTGTTGGATATGATTGCGCTGCCGGGGCAGGGTGACAAGTTGCCCAGCGAATTGTCAGGCGGTCAACGTCAGCGGGTCGCAATTGCGCGTGCGCTTTGCGCCGAACCTGATGTTTTGCTGCTGGATGAGCCGCTGTCGGCACTGGATCTGAAGCTGCGTCAGCATATGCGGACCGAACTGCGCGAAATCCAACAGCGGGTCGGCATTACGTTCATTTACATCACGCACGATCAGGGTGAGGCCCTGACCATGTCCGACAGTATTGCGGTCATGCGGGCGGGGGTGATCGACCAGATCGCCGACGGAAAAACGATATACAACGACCCCAACACTGCATTTGCGGCTTCATTTGTGGGCGAAAACAACGTCTTCCGAGGTAAGGTCAAAAAGGTCATGGACAACGAGGTCCTGATTTCGACCAACCGCTCTGGCGATTTGGTGGCTCGGGTGTCCACCGCCAATCAGGGCAAGATGAGCGAAGGCGACGCCGCCATGATGTTTATCCGCCCCGAGGCGTTCACAATCGCGCCGACCGGAGCAGCCGGCGACCATTTCGTCACCGCCCGCGTCAACCATGAAGAATTCGAAGGCAACGCCTTCAATATTTTCACCGAAGGTGAAGGCGGCAAAGAGATCAAGGTCTCGATCCCGAACCACGGTCAATCCTTTGAAGATCACACCGGTCAGAACATCACGCTGGAATACGAAACCCGCAATGCGGTGGCCGTTCCTGCGGGTGAGCTGGCAGCAGAATAGGGAGGCCAAAGATATGCCCGGCTTCCTAAAGGAGTTTTTCAACCGCAACGGCATTGGTATGGGGGCGGCGATCCTGGGTTTCGTCCTGTTCTGGACGATTGGCCTGATCATCCTGCCACAGCTGTCGATGCTCGACTTTTCTTTCCGCCCAAACTTGCCGCCCCCTGAGATTGGCGGGCCGAAGGACGTCTATACGCTCGAAAACTACAAGTATCTGGTCTTTGGCCCTGAAGGCGGTAGTCAGGACTACAACACCGTCGATCTTCGAGTGTTTTTCCGTACATTGGTTGCTGCGGTCTGCGTCACGATCTTCAACCTGATCATCTGTTATCCGATCGCCTATTATCTTGGTCAGACCGAAGGCAGCCATATCCGCATTTTTGCGATCATGCTGATCATCCCGTATTGGATCAACGAGATCCTGCGTGCCTTTGCCTTGCGGATCATCTTTGGCGAAACGGGTGTTCTCAACACGCTGTTTGTGGGGCTTGGGGTCTGGGATGTGCCGTTTGATTTCATCCGCAACGACATCGCGCTATATGCGGGGTTGGGCTATGCCTACATCCTGCTGATGATTTTCCCGATGTATAACGTGATTGAAAGTCTGGATAGAAACCAGATCGAAGCCGCACGGGATTTGGGTGCACCATGGTGGCGGATCCATTGGCGCGTGGTCATTCCTTATGCCAAACCGGGCATCAGTTCGGGCTGTACGATGGTCTTCATGCTCAGCGCGGGTGCGCTTGCTGCCCCCCAAATTCTGGGCGGGCCCTCAAGTCTGTGGTTCACACAACTGATCTATCAACAGTTCAACGACAACAATGATTGGCCACAAGGCGCCGCCTACGCCATCGTGCTGCTGGTGACCTGTATCCTGTTCGTGCTGGCCGTCATGCGCCTGTTCAAGGTGAACATGGGGGATATCGGGAAATGAATAATTCCTTCCTCCGTATAAGCATATGGGTCTATCTGGCGATCTTCTTCGCCTACCTGCTGGGCCCGCTGGTCATCATGTCGGTCACGGCCTTCAACTCTTCGGGCTTCCCAAGGATGAGCCCCTGGGAATGTCTGACCTTCCAGTGGTTCGGAGAGTTGTTTCAGGATCAGCGTATTTTGAACGGCATCAAGAACTCGCTGATTATTGGGGCTGGTACGGTGGTTCTGTCCGTCGCGATGGGCCTGGCCGGGGCTCTGATGCTGACGCAGATATGGCCGAAGCTGCGTGCCACGTACTACACAATCATCATCGCGCCGATCCTGATCCCGGGTGTTGTTCTGGGTATCTCGACCCTGGTCTTTTGGGATCGGATCAATCGGATGCTCGGGCTGGGTGCTGACAGTTTCCTGTCAAACGGCATCTTTCTGACGGTGATTGGCCAGTCCACCTTTATCGCCAGCTATTGCATGCTGGTGTTGGTGGCCCGTTTGCAGCGGTATGACATGGCGCTGACCGAGGCCGCATTGGACCTTGGCGCGACCCATGCGCAAGCGTTCCGCAAGATCATGCTGCCGTTTATGCGCCCTGCCATCGCGTCAGCCGCAGTGCTGGCATTTCTCGCATCGTTTGAGAACTACAACACCACCACCTTCACCTTTGGGGAATACCCGACGCTGACGATCGAACTGGCGCAGAAGGTTCGCTATGGCATCACGCCTGCGATTTCAGCGCTGGCTTTCATCATTGTGGCATTGACGGTATTCTTTGCCTTGCTGAACGAAGCCAAGTTGAAACGTCAGGAACTGGTCGCCGCGGCGCGCAAAGAGGCTACGGTCGAAGAACTCGCTGGAAAGATCAGACTGCCCAGCTTTTTCGCGGGGAACATGGCCGCAGTTCTGTTGGTTGTGTTTGCTGTGGCGACGATCACAGTGGTTGGTACGGCAACCGCATACAACCCGGCGCAGTGTATCGCAGATGTGCGCGAGCAAAAGCAGCTTGAAGCTGAACAGCGCATTCAGGAGCTGCGCAAGCAGCGCGAAGAACGGCGCAAGCAGCAAGAGGCCCAGGAAGCTGAACAGGGCGAGGCGCAATCTGCTCCGAAACCATCCAACAATAGCGGCTTTGGCAACGTGTTTGCACCGAATTCGTTGGGTGGTGATGGCGACGACGGTGCATCCGATAGTGAAAGCGAACCCTCTAACAACGGCGGTTTCGGAGGGGTCTTTGACCCCAACAGCCTGCAAAGTGATCAGTAGCTTTTAGCTACTCAAGCTTCTGCGTCTGCCCGGTAAGAACTCAGGTTTTACCGGGCAGATTGCGCTGTAAGATAGCGACATCACAGCCTTGGATCACGCGCCCGTTCCAATCGACGGGATGCGCATTGTAATTGATCAGAAAGTCATGGTCCGCAGTTTCGCGTCGACGCAGACCCGCTGGCATCGCATTAACGGTCAATTCGGTTGCCTTTGCGGCCATGGCAATAATACGATCCCAAAGCGCCTCGTTCGGGGACCCCGCCAGATACCAGATACCATCCGTGCCTTTCAGTGCGGCGGTTGAATCTGCGAAGGACAGCAGGTTTGGGGCATCGCCTGACAGCCGGTCAATCCAGTGCTCGGCCGCACCACCGCCATCGACCGGGCGCGTTACATTTGGCGGTAGAGTTTCTACCAGATCAACATGGCAATCCAACCCCGACAGGCCGGGGCGTCCCGGTTCGGGAATTTGAAAGTCATGGGTTATTGCTCCGGCTCTTGGCCCGAGAATTGCCAGGTCGCAGCCTTCCATCAGCCTCTGCTCGAAATCGCGGTCCACCGTCGCCAGGCCGGGTGCAAAGATCACGGCGTAACCGCTTTTGGGAATGTCCGTGGTCGAAAGGAAGTCCACTGAGAACCCAGCGCGCCGCAGCGCTCGGTAGGTCGAGAGAACCAGTTCGAAATAGTCGAAGCCGGCCCCTTGCGGTTGGGTTGCCCAGGCCCAGTCCGAGGCATAGTCGAACACGATTGCCACCTTTGCCCGTGCCTGCTCGACGGTGCCAAGTTTCGCCAAGTCATCAGCGGTCTGGCGTGCTTCGGCCAGCGCTGGGGCAGGGCGGTTGTCTGGCGCCAACAGTCCCGCATGCATCTGCTCTTGTGCAAATGGCGCCTGCCGCCAGCGAAAATAGCTGACCACTTCAGCCCCGTGCGCAACCGCTTCAAGTGACCAAAGGCGTACTATCCCAGGCAGGGGCGCAGGGTTGTAAGGGGCCCAGTTAACCGGCCCGGGTTGCTGTTCCATCACCCACCAACGGCCACGCCCGACAGCGCGGTACAGATCATGGTGAAACGCCTGCATGTCCGGGTCACCCTGTTGTAGAAACGCTGTTTTATGCGCCTCATCTGCCTGCAGTCGATCAGACAGGAACCCAATCGGATAGCTGTCCCATGTGGCGATATCCAGATCGGCGCCAACCTCGAAATGGTCGAATTCCAGCGTACGACCCATGTAGTTGTGTAGTAGCGGGGCATCTGTCAAAGGGCGCAGAACATCCACCTGCGCCTTGTTAAACGCCACCACCTGATCCGAGCTAAAGCGGCGGAAGGCCAGCACATGTGCCGGGTTGGGATCGGTCACAGTGAAGTTGGGAAGATCAATCTGATCGAAACTGTTGTACTCCATCGACCAGAAGACATTGCCCCATGCTTCGTTCAGGGCTGCAATGGTTTGGTATTGAGTTGCCAACCAGCTTTGAAACGCCTGCAGGGCTGAGGGGCTGTAACTGATGGTGGTGTCGTGGCAGCCATATTCGTTGTCAATCTGCCAGGCGGCAACATGCGGATTTCGCCCATAGCGTTCGCCCATGATCCGCGCAATCCGCGCGCATTCATCGATGTAACCCTGATGGCTAAAGCAATAGTGGCGTCGCGATCCAAATTTACGCGCGTTCCCCTGTTCATCCACCGCCAACATATCCGGATGCTTGTCCAGAACCCATCTGGGTGGCGTCGCCGTGGGTGTGCCCAGCACAACCTTCAATCCAGCTGCGCCAAGCGTTTCGATGGCGCGGTCCAGCCAGTCAAATTGCAGATCGCCGGGGCGCGGTTCCATCCGGCTCCAGCTGAATTCACCAATCCGGACCCATGACAGGCCGGTTTCGACCATGCGTGCGGCATCTTCCGACCACATCGCCTCTGGCCAATGTTCGGGGTAGTAGCAAACGCCAAGTTCTGGCTTCATAAGATGACTCTGTGTTCTGCCCGACCCCGCCCTGCATTTTCGTGGGCAAAGGTCATTCCGTTGGTAGGTTGTGTTTCAATCTCATTTGCACTTAGCCCTTCACGCGCGGTCGTACAAAAGAGTGTTGTCAAATCTGCGCCGCCAAATGCCGGGCACGAAGTATGGGATGCTTCAAAGGTAACAGCGCGAAGGAAGTACCCTTCGGGGCTGTAGATCGCAACCCGCCCCACGCCCCATTGCGCGATCCAGATGTTGCCCTGTGCGTCGATCACAGCGCCATCGGGATTCAGGCCTTCATCACGTAAGTCGAGAAAGACGGTGCTGTCCCCGTCAGGCCATCCTGTTTCCGCGTTCAAATCCCAGCGCATGACTAACCGGGTGCGCGTATCACAGAAATAGGCGCAAGAACGATCCGGCGCGAAGCAAATTGCATTTGAGATAGTCACATCGGGTACCAGACGACGCAACTCACCCCGCCAGTACCGATAAATTGAGCCAGCGCCGGGTTCTGCCTGTTTGCCCATGGTTCCAATCCAGAACCCCCCCCACGGATCAGCGCGCCCGTCATTGGACCGGGTCACCGGGTTATCAGCCTCAAGCGGGGTAACCGATACCTTCTTTCCCGTTGGCAGTTCAAACTGCCAAAGCCCGGTTTCCGAGGCGACCAGAAGCGTGTCGCGATCAATCCAACCTGCGGCTGAGACATGTTCAGGAAAGTCCCAGCTTTGTTGCTCGTCGCTCGTGCGGGTCATCAGGCGCTTGCCAACAATGTCGAACCAGAACAGCTGCTGCCTTTCGGGGTGCCATAGCGGCCCTTCGCCCAACTGACAGGGGCGGTCGTCAAAGACCGTGCTCATTTTGCGGCCTCATCATAGGCCGCTACAATCTTTGCAGCCCGGTCTGCGATCTCAGCGACCTGCATGCCTGGTTTATAAAGCGCGGATCCAATACCAAAGCCATCGGCACCAGCCTTGATCCATTGACCAAAGTTCTCTGGTCCGGCGCCACCCACGGCAAACACAAGCGCACCAGTCGGCAATACCGGGCGCAGCGCCGCCAAGCCCGAAGGGCCAGCCATAACACCAGGGAACAGTTTCAATCCTGTGGCACCAGCTTTCAGCGCGGCAAGCGCTTCGGTGGGTGTGTAGATACCCGGCCAACTTTGCATGTTCAGCGCGACGGTACGGCCGATCACATCCGCATCATAGTTTGGTGAGACGATCAGCTTGCCGCCAACACTCGAAACGGCCTCGACCTGTTCGGGTATCAGCACAGTGCCCGCGCCGATCAGTGAACGATCTCCAAACGCCTCTGCCAGCAAACCAATACTTGTCAGCGGGTCGGGTGAGTTCAAGGGTACTTCGATCCGGTCGATTCCGGCGTCAATCACGGCGCGTCCAACAGCTTCGGCTTCGGATGGTTGCAATCCGCGCAGGATGGCGATGATAGGACGGCTCATGCGGTTTGCCTCGTCAGGTTCCGGGCCAGTGAGAGGCCTGCCAGAGTGGTTTGTGTGGCGTTCGCGGTTTCGACAACAGCGCCTTGTTGTTGCAGGGCCTTCGCATAGATGTGTGACACCTCGTCCGCGCCAATTGTGGCCAGTTGCTGTCCCAGCCAATAGGGTCGGGTGGCGGCCAGCTCCGCACCGATCAACAGGCCAGACAGCTTTGCGCGTGCGACGCCTGCGTCCTGACCCTGCAACAGATCGGCGGCGCGTAAGCCAAATAACCGGGCAGCCAGTTGTTCGGGCTTGGATAAGGTGTTCGCAACTGCATCTGCAAAAGCGTCCTCGTCCCAGCCGTCTGCGACCGAATGCTTCAGGACGGACTGACCGCGCAACAGTTCGAACAATTCACCTGTCATGAAGGTGCGGAAACTTATGACTTCTCCAGCGCTGATCTGCACCCATTTGGTATGCGTTCCCGGCAGGCAGAGAACGCCATCCCAGTTCGGCCGCGTGGCCAAAAAACCCGCAATCTGGGTTTCTTCACCACGCATGACATCGGGCGGGTTGTTCTGTTTGAGGCCGGGCACAACAAACGCACGAATGCGCGAGTCCGTATTGGGAACGCGGATGGGGACTGTTGGAACCGGGGTCGAAGGAACGGCAGAGTAGGGTGCTTCGACCCATCCCTGCCGCGCGCCAACCATCCCGCATGCCATCACGTCAACGGGGCCAGAACCCAACCAGCCACCTATGAGGTCCAACAGGGCCGTTTGGAAATCCCCTCCGGCCAATCGTGCCATACCGCGGTCTGATTTCGCCTGATCCAATACGGCTTCGCCCTGCATGGCCCAGACCCGTAGGTGCGACGTTCCCCAATCGGCGGCGATCCATTCTGTGTTCATGACATCATCCAGACACTACCACGCCGCCGTCAACCGCCATGCATTGACCTGTCATCGCGCGGCTAGCCTCGGAGGCCAAGAACAAGGTCGGGGCTATCATGTCCTCGGGCGTCAGGTGCTCTTTCAAGCATTGACGATCCAAATGTGCCGCCAGATCCTTAGGCGTGGCCCACATATCCAATTGTTTCTGCGTCAACACCCATCCGGGTGCCAAGGCATTCACGCGGATTTTGTGTGGACCCAATTCCCGCGCCAACGATCGGGTCATGCCGGTGATCCCGGCGTTCGAGGTCGTGTAGATAGGATAGCCGGAATTGCCCATCATATAACTGATCGAGCTGAAATTGATGATCGATCCGCCCTTGTCCTGCATCTGACGTGCGGCCTCCTGGCAAGCGAAGTAGTAGGCCTTGAGATTGACCTCGATCATCCAGTCCCAAAACTCAGGCGTGGTTTCGTCGAGCGAATGACGTTTGTCATTTGCGGCGTTGTTCACCAAAACACTCAGCGGCCCATGTGCCTCGGAAGCCTTGGTCATCGTTGCGTGTAACAACTCGGTATCCGTCATGTCGCCCTGCATGAACAAGGGCGCACGGCCGTGCTTGTCGCGCATTTCATCCACAAAGGCAGTCGCATCCGAGCGACCAATAAAGGCGACGTTTGCACCCTGCGCAAGGAACCCATCCGTCAACGCGGCACCAACACCGGATCCGCCCCCGGTGATGTATACGGATGCACCATTGAGGTCGTGGAATGTGGTTGATTGATCCATTAGTGGCTCTCTCTCGTCACGAGACGGGTATCTTTGCCGACAAGGAAATCAAGGTCCGCGCCCTGATCGGCTTGTAGGACGTGATCTACATACAGTTTCGCATAGCCGCGTGTGTAATGCGGCGCGTCCGGTTGCCATGAGGCCCGTCGGGCGTCCAGCTCTTTTTCATCTACAAGCAACTCTAACTCGCCTTTGCTGGCAGAAACGCGAATGCGGTCGCCGGTTTTGACCAGCGCCAAAGGACCTCCGGCCTGCGCTTCGGGGCTGACATGCAGGATCACGGTACCGAATGCGGTGCCGGACATGCGCGCATCCGAGATGCGGATCATGTCGCGTACACCCTCCTTCACCAGCTTGGCGGGGATCGGCATATTGCCGACCTCGGGCATGCCCGGATAGCCCTTGGGGCCGCAGCCTTTGAGAACCAGAATAGTCTCGGGTGTGACCGGCAGGTCGTCGCGGTCAATGTTGGTTTTCAGGTCTTCGATGCTTTCAAAAACATAGGCCTCGGCCTCGGTTTCGAGCAGTTCATCCGTTGCGGCCGAAGGTTTCACAATTGCTCCATTTGGCGCCAGATTGCCACGCAGAACACGCAAGCCCGCGGCGGGTTTCACCGGATCATCAAAGGTTTGGATCACATCGCGGTTAAAGCATTCCGCGCCTTCGTAATGGGCAGAAATATCTTTATTCAGAACCGTCCTGGCTGGGCGTAGAAAGGGTTTGAGTTCTGACAGAACCACCGGCACACCGCCAGCATAGCAGAAATCTTCCATAAGATACTTGCCCGAAGGCATGCAATTGACCAACAAGGGAATTTCGGACCCGAGTTCGAAGTCTTTCAGGGTCAGATCAATACCAACACGACCGGCCAAAGCAAGCAGGTGCACAACCGCATTTGTTGAGCCACCAACAGCGGCATTGGCCAGAATGGCGTTTTCAAACGCCTCTTTGGTCAGGATGTCGGATGGCTTCAGATCTTCGTCCACCATCTCGACTATCCGCTTGCCGGTCAGATGTGCCAGCGCCATTCGACGGGCGTCAACGGCGGGCAGTGCGGCGTTGGTGGGTAGGCTCATGCCCATTGCCTCGACCAGCGACGCCATGGTTGAGGCAGTACCCATGGTCATGCAGACCCCGGCGCTGCGCGACATACCGGATTCGGCGTTCATGAAGTCTTTCAGGGTCATTTCTCCGGCGCGTACGGCCTCGGAGAATTTCCAGACATCTGTACCGGATCCAATGTCCTGCCCGCGATACTTACCATTCAGCATCGGTCCGGAGCTGACAACGATGGAGGGGAGATCTACAGACGCCGCGCCCATCAACTGACCGGGTGTGGTCTTGTCACATCCGCCCAGCAGGACAACGCCGTCGATGCCATAGGCGCGGATCGATTCCTCGACATCCATCGCCAGCAGGTTGCGGAACAGCATGGCCGTCGGCTTCATCTGGGTCTCGCCAAGCGACATCACCGGAAACTCGACCGGAAAACCACCGGCTTCCCATACGCCGCGTTTTACGCCTTCGGCCAGATCGCGCAGACCTGAGTTGCACGGGGTCAGTTCGGACCATGTGTTACAGATGCCGATGATAGGCCGCCCATCAAAGGCATGATCGGGAAAGCCTTGGTTCTTCATCCACGACCGGTGGATGAATCCATCCTTGTCCAGCTTGCCATACCAGTGCTGTGAACGGCGTTTTTTTGTCATTGTTTTTCAGCCTTGCGAAAATAGGGTCAGGCAGCCTTGGCGGGTTTGCACCACTCTGGCAGCCAATCGGCGTGCGCAGCGAGAAGATCACTCACCAGATTGCGAATCTGGCGCAAGTCCAGCTCAGCTGCGGTATGTGGGTCCAGCATGGCCGCGTGATAGATGTGTTCGGGGTTCTGCTCAACCAATGCCCGCACGGTCAGTTCCTGCACATTGATCTGCGTGCGCATCAGAGCAACCAACTGCGGTGGGATATCCGTGACGACTGAGGGCTGAACGCCATTTGCATCCACGAGGCACGGCGTTTCAACGACTGCACCCAAGGGCAGTTGCGGGATCTGGCCGGTATTGGGCAGGTTGCCATACGTGGCGTAAGCGGTGTTAGTGACGATTGCGTTCATCAGGTCTGCCGCAAATTCGTGACTGCGGGTGACTTCAATGTCGCGGCCATCCGTCAAGGTCTTGGCTTGTTCCTTCCAGTTGGCGACCTGCTCGACACAGCGCGTCGGGTACTCATCGAGTGGAATGCCGAACTGTTCGATCAGGTCCTTGCGACCATTTTTGATGAACCACGGAACATATTCCGCGAAATGCTCAGAGCTTTCGGTACAGAAATAGCCCAGATGATTCATCACCTCGTACCGTACCTTGTTCGGGCAGCGGGGCATCAACAGCGGCGGCTTCGGCAGGCGACCGCTTTGATAGCCCTGACGCAAGGTCGGGTAGAGATCGCGACCGTCATGTTCCAATTTCAAGAAAAAGGCGACGTGATTGATACCGGCAACCTTGTAACGAAACTCGTCCTTGGGCAGATCCAGATCGTGGGCCAGTTCTTCAACTGTGTTTTGCACCGAATGGCACAGGCCCACATGATTCAAGCTAGGGAAACGCTCGGCCAGCGCCCATGTGTTGATTGCCATCGGGTTTACGTATTGCAGCAACGTGGCATTCGGACAGAGCTGCATCATGTCCTGCGCGACGTCCCACAGAACGGGAACCGTGCGCAGACCCCGCATGATCCCGCCTACGCCCATCGTGTCGGCAATCGTCTGACGCAGGCCATACTGCTTGGGGATCTCGAAATCCGTCACCGTGCAGGGCTGGTATCCGCCGATCTGAAACGCGGTGATGACGAAATCCGCGCCGTCGAGCGCAGCACGTCGGTCGGCGTGCGTTGAGACGGTCGCGCCGGTCCCAACCGAGCGGATCATGGCCTGGGCCACGGTCTCGCTTTCGGCGAGGCGCACCGGATCAATATCCATCAGTGCAAAATGACTGTCAGCTAGCGCAGGGGTCAGCAGTGCGTCGCCCACGATGTTTTGCATGAAAATCGTGGAACCCGCACCAATAAAGGTGATTCTGGTCATGTAGCGAACTCCGGTTCGAAGTTATTTTACGGCACCGAGGGTCAAACCCGCGATGAAGTGTTTCTGCATCAGGAAGAACATGGCCACCGGCGGCAATGCCGCAACGATGGAACCGGCACTCATTAATTGATAAGCCGCCCTGAATTGCGCGTTAAAGCTGGTAATCCCTGCCGTCACCGGCTGACTTTCAGCGCCTTGGGTCAAAACAACGGCCCAGAAATAGTCGTTCCAGATGAAGGTAAAAATCAGCACACTAAGTGCGGCAATCGCGGGCTTCATCAGCGGCAGGACCACGTACCAGAAGATACGCCATTCGCTAATCCCTTCGACCCGGGCGGCCTCGATCAGTTCAAATGGAAGTGCGCGGATGAAGTTTCGCATGAACAGCGTGCAGAACCCGGTTTGGAAGGCGATATGAAACAGGACCAGGCCGGTTTTGGTATTGTAAAGGCCCAGCTCCAGCGTCAAATCGCGCACGGGCACCATCAGGATCTGGAAGGGCACGAAGTTACCCGCCACAAACATGAAAAAGATCCACAGGTTCGATTTGAACTTGTAAATACCCAACGCGAACCCGGTCATGCTGCTGAGTGCGACACATCCGATGACGGTGGGGACCGTGATCAGAAACGAGTTCATCAAATAGCGCGGCATGTCCGAGTTGAAGAACACCTGGCCGTAGTTGAACGCGCCCTCAAAGCTGGACGGCATGCCCCAATAGTTGGCGTTGGTGAAATCCGCCTCGGGTTTGACCGAGAACAGGGCGACGGCCAACAGGGGTCCAAGCCAAAGCAGCAACGCCAGCGGCAACATTGCCTGATAGGTAATCTGCGTCGCGCGGGGTTGTTTTTCGATAGGTTTCGGAAACATCTCAGTACCCCTTTTCTTCGCGGTACATCGACCAAAGGAAATAGGCGATGAAACACAGCATGATAAGGAACAGGATCACCGCGATGGCGGCACCGTATCCCATACGGAATCCATATTCAGACAGGGCGACTTCGAACATGTAGTAGGCCAGCACGCGGGACGACCCAAACGGCCCGCCCTGCGTCATGATCGAGATCAGGTCAAAGGATCGCAGCGCGCCGATGATGGTGACGACAAAGGCGATGAACGTGGCAGGGCGCAGCTGTGGCAGAATGATGTGCCACAACATCCGCCCACCTTTTGCTCCGTCCAGACGTCCGGCTTCGATCTGTTCCGGGTCCACAGCGTTCAGGCCAGTTAGATAAAGGATCATGCAATAGGCCGTCTGCGGCCAGAGACCCGCAAAGATGATGCCATACGTCACGAACCGTTCGTCGCCCAGCACGTTCAACGGACCCATACCAAACATGCCGAGGAATTCGTTTAGCAGGCCGAATGTCGGGTCGTAAAACCATGTGAAAACAAGGCCCACCACCACCTGAGAGATAACGAATGGAAAGAAAAACAGCGATTTATACAGGCGTATGCCCCAGACCGTCTGGTTAAGGAACAGTGCGATGAACAGTCCTGCGGGAATTGCCAGAAGATACAGTAGAAGCCAGATCAGGTTGTTCTTGAGCGAGATGTAGAAGGCATCTCGGTCGGACCACTCCCAATACAGATCTTCATAGTTGCGAAACCCGACATATTCAGCAGCCCCGAGCCCGTCCCATTCATACAGTGACAGGTTGAATGACTGGAACACCGGGATGATCACATAGACCATAAAAAACAGCAGGCCCGGGGCCAAAAAAAGCCAGGGCGCGATACGCTGTTGATTCCTGTGGAACCAGCTTTCTTGTTCAGGGACGTCGGCTGCAGTGGTCATGGCGATTTTCCCGATTGTGGCGGTGGGCTGAAACCCACCCTAAATCTGGTGTCGGCATAGGCCGGGCCTGAGCCCGGCCTATCCAATTTCTTAGTTGTCGTAGATCCGCTGGCGTGCGCGTTCCAGCTTGGACAGGATCTTGTCTGCGTTGTCAGGCTTGACCATGAATTCCTGGAAACCTTCCATCGACGCTTTGGCCATTTCAGCCGGCGCATCACGGTCCCAGAACTGGGCTACGCCACCGGGGCTGTTCGCCGACAACATCTGGAATCCTTGCTGCAGGAACTTGTCCTCATCAACTGACGATTGTGCATTGACCGGAAGCTGGCCGAGGTTTGCGCCATTGTTAATCTCGGTCTGTTCGTCAGGAGATACGGCAAAGCGCAGGAACTCGCGCGCGGCTTCCTTGTTGGCAGCGTTGGCCGGGATGTGGAACGTATCGGTTGGCGCGTCTTCGGCCAGTTCAACATCCGGATTGATGGCAACGAACTGATAGAAGTCCAGTTGATCATCGGTCAGACCCGCTTCGCGCAGCGGTGCCACAGCAAAGTTGCCCATCAGGTATGCGGTCGCATCGCCTTTGACCATGAAGGGCAGGGCTTCCTGCCAGCTGTAGGTCTGGTGGTTGTCGATGAACGCACCCATGTCGATCAGCTGTTTCCAGTTGGCAAAGGTCTGCTTGACCCGGTCGTCTTCCCAGCTGATTTCGCCATTGGCCAATTGCTGGTGGAAGTCGAACCCGTTGG
Source organism: uncultured Ruegeria sp. (assembly GCF_947489545.1). Taxonomy (NCBI): domain Bacteria; kingdom Pseudomonadati; phylum Pseudomonadota; class Alphaproteobacteria; order Rhodobacterales; family Roseobacteraceae; genus Ruegeria; species uncultured Ruegeria sp. The sequence goes on from NZ_CANLDZ010000007.1 coordinate 142,590, forward strand.
TACGCATGTTCAGATAGTCGAACCAGCCCCCGGCGGTCCAAAGGAACTTGGTGCCGATTGTGTAACAGGCGCGGCCCGACTCCACGATTTTCTGACAGTTGGCCAGTTCTTCTTCCCAAGTGGTCGGTTCGCTCAGCCCCAGCTCATCAAAGATGTCTTTGCGATAGTAAACACCCCACTGGTAGTAGGTATAGGGCACGCCCCATTGCTTGCCATCAATGGTCATCGCGCCTTTGGTCGACGCCAGGTTGTCGGCAATTGCAGGTTCGGCCCACAAGTCCGACACGTCTTCAAAAAGTCCGGCCTCAACATAAGGCTTCATCCGGTTCGCCGCGTACCATGTGGCAACGTCCGGCGTGTCCGCCGTCAGGAAGTTGCGGATCTGAGTTTTATACGCCTCACGGTCGATGACCGTGGTTTCGATCTCCAGCCCGGGGTGTTGCGCCGCGAATCGCTCGATCATCGCTTCCATCGTCGCGCGGGGCGCGGGGTTCGATGTGTCCAAGAAGATTCGCAGCTCGCCTGTCAGTTCAGCTGATGCCGGAGCGGCTATTGCCACACTGGTCGCCAACGCCGCGGCCGTGCGCTTGAAAATGGAATGCATGGTTTCCTCCCTTAGCTTCCATCATGTTCCATATAGTGGAACTTAGTTTTATATATTGAAAACTACACATCAAATCGGTTAGTCTTGTCAAGACCCTCGTGCCAGTGGCCCGCGGGTAAGTGGAGGAGATAAGGCACCCGTGGCTGGTGACGGAACAATAGGTAAAGCATGTGATGTGCTTGATCAGGTGGCGGCTTTTGAACGGCCGGTCCGATTCGCTGAATTGCTGGACAATAGTGATTTCCCAAAGGCGACTCTGTATCGGTTCCTGCAATCGCTAACCAATCAGGGCATGTTGTCTTACGATCCGGACCGTCAGACTTACACGCCGGGGATGCGGTTGGTCAGGCTGGCACACGCGGCGTGGACCCAAAGCTCACTGGCGCCAATCGCTCGGCCATTTCTGGATGCCCTCAGCCGGGAAACCGGCGAAACGGTGCATCTGGCGCAGCTCGATTCCAGCCAAGTTCTGTATGTCGATAAACGCAACGCGGCGAAGCCGGTTGAGATGTTTTCGCAGGCAGGTAAGGTGGGGCCAGCCTATTGCACGGGCGTCGGCAAGGCGATGATGGCATATCTTGACGATGATGCGCTGAACAAAGCGGTATCTCAGCAAAGCTACCACCGGTTCACCGACAAGACCCTGACCTCAGAACAAGCGCTTCGGGCCGATCTCATCCGGATTCGACAACGCGGTTACGCGATTGATGATGAAGAGCATGAGCCCGGCATCATCTGCATCGCCTGCCCAATTCTGACCTCGGGTGGCCGATTGCTGGGTGCAATCTCGGTAACGGGTTCAACAAACCGGATGGATTTCAATCAACTCGAGGCCTGGGTTCCCCGTGTTCGCCGTGTGGCCGACCAAATCGGAACCGAAGCTCAGGCGTGGCGGTTTCCCGACACGCGCCAGAACGTAAGCAATGACAGGATGCAAGCAACATGACCGGAGTAACTCTGAACGGAGCGATCAAGCGCTATGGCCAGACACAGGTCATTCACGGAATTGATCTGCAGATCGAAGACGGAGAGTTTTGCGTCTTTGTTGGCCCTTCGGGCTGTGGCAAGTCCACTCTTCTCAGGATGATTGCGGGGCTCGAAGAGACCTCGGAGGGGGAAATTCACATCGGCGCGCGCGAGGTTACCCATGTCGACCCCGCCAAACGCGGGGTAGCGATGGTTTTTCAGACCTACGCGCTTTATCCGCACATGACGGTTGCCGAGAATATGGGGTTTGGCCTGCGTATGAACGGCGTCGACAAAGCCCAGATCGAACAGAAAGTTCAGGAAGCCTCGGGCATTCTGAAGTTGGATCAATATCTTAAACGCAAGCCCAAGGCACTGTCCGGCGGACAGAGGCAGCGTGTTGCCATCGGTCGGGCCATTGTCCGCGGTCCCGAAGTGTTTTTGTTCGACGAACCGCTTTCCAATCTGGACGCAGAACTGCGGGTCGAGATGCGTGTTGAAATCGCGCGCCTGCATCAGGAAATCGGGGCGACCATGATCTATGTGACCCATGATCAGGTCGAGGCGATGACCATGGCTGACAAGATCGTTGTGCTGCGCGATGGTCGCATTGAACAGGTGGGTGCGCCCATGGATCTGTATCGTGATCCGGACAATCGGTTTGTCGCCGGTTTCATCGGCTCCCCCGCGATGAACTTCCTGGAATGCGACTTTGCAGATGGCCAGGTGACTCACCCTGCGCTCAGCCAACCGCTGCCCATTTCGGCAAACGTGCCCGTGGGCCTGAACAAAGTGACGCTGGGCATGCGGCCTGAACATATCCACATCGACCGCTCGGCTGATTCCTGCACGGTGGATCTGACCGAAGCGCTCGGCGGCGTGTCTTATACATACCTGCTGACGCCGAGTGGCGATAAGCTGATCATTGAGGAACGTGACGACCAACGCAGCGCAACCGGTGAGCGTATCGGCATTTTGGTCCAACCCGAACGCGCAATGGTGTTCGATCCTGAAACAGGGCAGCGTTTTAGGTAGGTTGCAGGCAAGGCAGCTGGCTAGCCAGCAGGTCGCAACTACATTCTGCTACCTGCAAACGTTCAATTTCATACCGGTGGTCTTTTTTAGCCAACCCGTGGCAAAACGCGCGCCCAGTTGCGATTGATTCCAAGACAAACGTGATTTAAGGGAGGCCCTGTCAAAACAGAGTCACCCAGGGGCAGTACCAACAACGCGCCCCTCCCGCGCCGCGCAGATGTGGCACAAACTCTTGGATCGCACGCCCCTGAAGGCTAAAAAAGGTAAAAGAATATGGCAGATAACTCACACTTCGACATATTGTATACCATTGTAGACGAAGCGCCCGAACTGGCCAGCGCCTCGTTCCTGCCCATCATTCGCAAGTTCGCATCGGCCGCGGGTGTCAGTGTTGGGACCAAGGACATTTCACTGGCCGGGCGCATCCTGGCCACGTTCCCGGAGAACCTGAGCGAACACCAGCGCATCACCGATGATCTGGCCGCCTTGGGCGAGCTGGTGAAAACGCCTGATGCCAACGTCATCAAACTGCCCAACATTTCGGCCTCGGTCCCGCAACTGGTTGCGGCTGTTGAAGAGCTGCAGGCGCAGGGCTACGACATCCCGACCTACCCTGAAGAGCCGTCGACCAACGAAGAAAAGGCAATTCGCGCGCTTTATGACGCCATCAAGGGGTCGGCTGTGAACCCGGTACTGCGTGAGGGCAACAGTGATCGTCGCGCGGCACGTGCGGTCAAGAATTATGCGCAGAAAAACCCGCATTCGATGGGGGAATGGGCGTCCGACAGCAAAACCAAAGTGTCTTCGATGCCCGGCAACGACTTCTATGCGAATGAAAAGTCGGCCACTATCACCGCCGCTCAGGCTGGTGATGCAAAGATTGAATTTGTTGGGAATGACGGCGGCGTAACCGTGCTTAAGGACGGCTGGCCGCTGGCAGAAGGTACCGTTGCCGATGCGACCTTCATGTCGGTCAAAGCCTTGTCAGCATTTCTGGCAGGTGCCATCGAGGACACCAAGAAAGACGGCACCATGTTCTCACTGCACATGAAGGCCACGATGATGAAGGTCAGTGACCCGATCATCTTTGGCTATGCCGTTAAAGCGTGGCTGGCCCCGGTGTTCGACAAATTCAGCGCGGAACTGGACGCGCTGGGTGTGAATCCGAACTCGGGTCTGGGAGATTTATTGGAGCGGGTTCAAGGCAATGCCGACATCATGGCCGCCATCGACGCGATCAAGACTGACCGGCCGTCCATGTATATGGTGGACAGTGACAAAGGCATTACCAACCTGCACGTGCCGTCAGACGTAATCATCGACGCCTCGATGCCCGCTGTAATTCGCGCTGGCGGCAAAGGCTGGGATGAGGCAGGCGCAAAGGGCGACACCAATTGTGTGATCCCCGACCGCTGCTATGCCACCGTTTATGACGAGTCGATCAACTTCTTCAAAGCCAATGGCGCGTTGAACCCTGCCACTGCAGGTGCGGTCGCCAACGTGGGGTTGATGGCGCAGAAGGCAGAGGAATACGGTTCGCATCCAACAACGTTTGAAGCGCCTGCAAACGGTATCATTCGTATCGTTCTGGCCAGTGGCGAAACGCTGTATTCGCACAATGTGGAGAAGGGCGACATCTGGCGCGCCTGCACCGTTAAGAAAGCGCCGATTGAAAACTGGATCCAGCTGGCCCTAGACCGTCAGCGCCTGACCGGGTCCGAAGCGATCTTCTGGCTGGACGCAAACCGCGCCCACGACGCCGAGTTAATCAAGTACGTTAAGCCTGCACTTGAAGCTGCTGGCGTTGCTGACAAATTCATGATTATGGCGCCGCGTGAAGCAACGCGGCAATCGTTGGAGACGATAACCGCGGGCAAAGACTCGATTGCCATTACCGGCAACGTTCTGCGGGACTACCTGACTGATCTATTCCCAATCCTTGAATTGGGCACCTCGGCCAAGATGTTGTCCATCGTCAAACTGATGAATGGCGGGGGCCTGTTCGAAACAGGTGCGGGTGGTTCGGCACCGAAACACGTGCAGCAATTGGTCGAGGAAAACCACCTGCGTTGGGATTCGATGGGTGAGTTCTGTGCGCTCGGGGAATCGTTGAATTTCCTCGCTGACAGCAAAGGTAACGCCAAGGCGGGTGTTCTTGGGGCCGCAGCCGAAACGGCCACGCAGGGCATTCTGGACAACAACAAGTCACCAAGCCGTAAAGTTGGTCAGCCCGATAACCGTGACAGCCACTATTGGTTTGCACGGTACTGGGCCGATGCGTTGGCAGCCCAGTCTGATGATGCTGATATGGCAGCCGAATTCGCACCTGTCGCGAAACAGTTGGCCGACCATGAAGACCAAATCTTGTCGGAGATGGCTGCAGCACAAGGCGCCGCCGCTGATCTGGGCGGGTACTATCATACCGATCCTTCCAAAGCAGCGGCCGTGATGCGCCCCAGCTCTACGCTAAACTCGATCATCGACTAAGTCCTCAGGGCCTGCGTTAAGGCGCAGGTCCTTTATGCCCCGATGGAAACGCTAGAGCACAAATTTCTTGTGTGCCATAGTCTGTTGAATGCGCTTTAATCCTAAGTGCATGCACCGATGATTTGAACGAGTGATCTTGATGACAAATGGCATTGATCCGGCGAAACAGGAAGACCGTCCGACCGTACTATTTTTTGGTCGGGAAAACTGTGATGGAACGCAAAAGGCGCTACAGTTTCTGAATTTTGCGGGCTTTGATGTCAGTTACGTCGAATCTCAGGGGCTGGGCCAGGCGCTGCCGGATTGGGTGCGCAACTGGCGCGGGGACTACATTTTTTGTTTTCGCAGCTACTTCATTTTGGATCAGGGCTTGATCGATGCGGCATCCATTGCGGCGATCAATTTTCACCCGGGCCCGCCAGAGTATCCAGGCAGCGGGTGCATTAACTTTGCGCTCTATGAAGGGGCCGAAACCTACGGCGTGACCGCGCATATCATAAATGCCAAGGTCGACAATGGCACCATCATCAAGGCGCTCCGCTTTCCAATCCTAAAACACGATGGTCTACGCTCGGTGCTCGCGCGAACGCATCTGTACTTGTTTCATCTGCTTCAGGAGGTTGTTGGCGGCATCGCAACCGGTGGCGAGAACTATCTGAACCATCAGGTTGCGACCTCATCCGCCGAAGCCTGGCGCGGCGAAGCACGCCGGATGAAAGAGCTGTCCACCTTGCAGAAACTGCCGTTGGATATCGATGTAACCGAGTTCCACAAGCGCCTGCATTCGATGCATCTGCCAGAGTATCCGCTGCATATCTCATTGCATGGGCGCAAATTTGTTCTTTTGGGTGAAGCAGACGAGGACTGATTGCCAACCTTAGGGGCAGGCGACATTAGAGGGATCGAACCGCGTCCGATCAACAAATTCAACGTCCGGGTCGAAAACGGAAACACCTTCGTCTTGCAACAGCTGAGCGACTGTAGACGCCACAGCGAAGTTGCCAAGCTCCTGCAGGTGATGGTCGGGGCTGCCGAAAAGACTGCTGGTGGGAATACCCAAATCCTCTGAGAACTGTACGAGAACGGGCTTCAGGTTCACGTAGGTGTAGCCGTACTCGTCGGCCCCTTGCGCGATGAGGGCACGCGTCGCATCGGCGTAGCCAATCGGGTCGTCCCGAAATGTCACTGTATCTTCCCCAATGAATTCGGAGATATCAGGCAGGGACAACACAATCAGACGGGCACCCTGATCTTTGATCGATTGCGTCAGGTCGCGAAGCGATTCAAAGAACAGTGCCTGTTCTGTTTCCGTGGGAACCGACGGATAGAGTTCTCGATCAAACAGCGCTTGTTTGAACTGCAGAATCAGCTTGCCAACATACAGTTTTCCGACCGCGCGCTTGACCCGTTGAACGAAGGTTGGGTTTTGTGATCGTGTGCTGGGGTTGTCCTGCCATTTGCGAAACCTGACATTGTCGACCAGATCGTTTCGGTTGAAGACGAACATCAGAACTATGTCGTGTGGAATCTGATCTTTGAATTCTTCATAGGTAAGGGCGTGCTGCAGCGTCCCATGACCGCCGGTTCCCAGATTCACAAAATGGGAATCGTCAGACCACATGGACAAAAGGGCTGGAATGGTTTCGGTCTCATCCGCAAGCGTTCCGCGGGTGAACGAGTCGCCCAGAACGATAATCTGGGCTTTGTCGTCATCTGACGAAAAATCCCCACGGAATCCATGTTCGTTGATTTCAATAAATGTGACGGTCGCGTTGCGAAACTCGAAATAGGATTGGTTGGGGGTTTCCCGTGAATACACGATGTCATGGGGGGAGCGTCGGTTTGGTCCACCCACGCAGAAGAAATTTTCACTGTTAACCAAAGGCACATTTGCTTGTTTTCGGCTGATATGTGGCTCGAAATTCAGAGGGTCAAACAATCGTAGTCCAATCTCTACGACCCCCAAACTGACTAGTGCACTGATGGCTATCAAAAAAAAGTTCTTAAACACGAAAGGGTTTTCCCCAACTAGTTAACATCGTCTTAAATCGAACAATGCCCTCAGAGTACTTACAGCACTTCTTTGAAGCAATAATTGAGTTTCGCTTAATAAGTATTCCTATTTCTTTAATATCCGTCGCGAAACCATAAAGTTGATGACCATCCCGGCAAGCGTTGCGATCGCCAAGGCGATAACAGGATAGGCTTTGGCAATATCTGATAGATAAAGCACAACAAAGAACGTGCTGAAATTGGTCAGCAATCCGATCTGCATGCCACCCACGTAGCTGAGAAACTCAACGAAGCTCGCCGGTTTGGTGGTTCGAAAGGTGAAGGTGCGGTTCAGGTACCAAGTGAATGTGAACGAAGCCAAAATCGAAACGCACCGTGATGCCAACGTTCCCGCACCAAGTGTGTTCAACGTTGTAAAAACCCCGGCGTCCACGAAGAATGCTAGTGATCCGACGACAGCGAATGCCAGCACGTTCCGATATGTTTCATTTGAAAGCACTCAAAGGCTCCTGCGTTTTCACGATTGCACCATGCAACGATCCCTCTCCGAAGGGGAAGCCCGGATATCGGCAAACGCGCTGTTGGAAGCGTGTTTGTGATCTGACAAAGGTCACCGGCGCCCAACTTTATGTGCGCAATCAAAACTTTGCCAGATTTTGACTCTGCTTATCGTTTGGGGTGTCAAACCTGATTGCATCAGCTAGGCTCTGTTCCGGGGATTGAGACAATCTCCGGAGTTTCGTTTTTTGGTTTCGGCAACACTTGGTTCCAACATGCGCTTTTCAAGTTCTCTTTGTCTGACTCTTATTCAATCCGCTGCATTGACGTTTTCGCTTGCAACAGGTGGTCTCACTGATGGCGCGAATAGCGCGAATGTCGCTTTTCCGGGCGCGGAGGGGTACGGCAAACACGCGACCGGGTGGCGTGGCGGCAGTGTGTTTTACGTTACCACCCTTGCGGACTCTGGACGTGGCAGCTTGCGCGAATGCCTGCAGCACCCGGGTGTCGGTCGGGTGTGCCTGTTTGCTGTTTCGGGCACGATTGTCGTCGACAAGCAACTTCGCGTATCTCCCAACACCTATATTGCGGGGCAAACCGCGCCGGGGCAGGGCATTCAGTTGCGGGTTGGGAATGTTCAGAAATCGCCGCTGATGATCTACGAATCTAGTGACATTCTGTTGCGCTATCTCAAGTTCCGACCCGGCCCCAGCAAGGAAAAATCCCCGAGCGTCGATGGGTTGATTATCGAAAGCAGCTCGAACATTTATATTGACCATGTTTCAATTGCATTTGGTGTCGACGAAAATCTCAGCATCGGTACCGAACGAAAAGCCAGCCACGACATCACCATCGCCAACACCATTGCGGCTTATGGTTTGGACAAATCTTCGCACAACGAACGACGCCACTCGAAAGGCGCGTTGATCTGCGCCAAGGATGGGGCAGTTTCCGATTGTGGGCGGATCACGCTGTTTGGCAATCTGTTCGCGCATAATCGGGACAGAAACCCGGATATCTCATCATCCCCTTTGGGGCCGGTCGATATCGTCAATAACGTGTTCTACGACGCAACTTCGCAATTTGGTGAGTTCCGAAACCTCTATGGTGACACCTGGATCAACTATGTGGGCAATGTGATTCTGCCCGGACCTAGCACGCGGGACCGCAATCGCCCTGCAGCGATCGAGGTTTTCCCAGTCGAGCCCGACAACAAGCTGGAAGTGTTTGAGGAAGACAACCTGTACATGGACAACCGGCTGGATGTTTTATGTGACCGATCGAAACAGGGTCGGATCGTAGATGAGGCGGCTGTTCCAAATGTCGTGGAACAGCCCGCGTTCCCACTCTCGGTCACGCCGCAACCGGTTGGCGGCGTCTTGGATCATGTCGCGGCGCATGTTGGCGCACGGTTCGGGCCCGATCGACAATTGGACAGTCTGGACGCGTCTATCGTCGAAAACATGCTTGGATGTGATGGGCATAGGATCGATCACCCGGACGAAGTGGGTGGTTGGCCGGATTTGCCCGAGGTCAATGTGTTGGACGACAGGGACCTGGACGGCTTGCCCGATGAATGGGAAGAAACGCATGAGGGGCTTGACCCGAATGATCGCGAAGACACCTGGAAAGACCGCGATGGCGACGGATGGTCGAACCTTGAGGAGTATCTGAGTTTTCTGGCAGGCGATCCAGGACCTTAAGTGGGGTTGGAGAGTTACCTGCTTCAGCGAAGCCACTCTTCCTGCCAGAAGTGGTACATCAGAACGACCCAAAGATGTGGGCCCCAGTTGCGGGCGCCTGACAAATGCTCGGTCCAGCGCTTGTTCAGTTGTGTCCGATCAAATACGTCTCCGACCAGGTTGTCGGAGGCAAAAACCTCATTGGCGATGGATTTGAGTGGCCCTCGTAGCCAATCGTTCAAAGGAATGCCAAAGCCTTGCTTGGGGCGATCATACAGTGATTTGGGCACGCGCTTGTCCAGCAGCCGACGCAAGGCAACCTTGCCGGACTTCCCGTCGTAGCGCAGTGAATCCGGCGACCGCCACGCGGCCTCAACAACGCGGTAGTCCAGCAGCGGCGCGCGAATTTCCAACCCAGTAGACATCGACGCTCGATCCGCTTTGACCAGAATACTCTCTGGCAGGTACAATTCGGAATCCAGCAGCATCATCTTATCTACGGAACTCAGCCCGTCCGGTATCTGGTGCGAATGAAACACACCCTGACAGCTGGCAGCAGGCGGGTTCCATAACGTGAACAGCGCGTCATATCGGCTGCGGAAATCAGGGTGACGTGCGATCGAGGCCACTTTGGACAGTCGATCCGGGGTAATCTGATCACGCATCGATGCTGGGGCGAGCGGTCGTAATACTTTTGCGGCAGCGCTTGTGACAAAAGCTGGGGACGCCGCCAGTGCAGAAACAGCAGGACCGGGTAACTTCGCCCCAATGCGCTCCATCGCCATCATGCGAACATAGCGTTCATAGCCCCCAAAAGACTCGTCCCCACCATCACCAGACATGACGACCTTAAGCTGTGCGCGTGCCAATTCTGACACCAGCAATGTCGGAAAGGCTGACGGGTCGGCAAATGGTTCATCGTAGACCTGCGGAAGCTTTTGCAGCAAATCAAATGCCATTTCAGGCGTCGCCGTAACCTCGTGGTGATCTGTCCCCAAATGCTTGGCGATCGCGGCCGCGTGATCGGCCTCGTTTGTCGCATCGTGATCGAACCGGACGGTAAAGCTGATGACTTTTCCAGCAGCTTGTTCCTGCATCATCGCGGTGATCAGGCTGGAATCGATCCCGCCCGACAAAAAGGTGCCAACAGGGACATCCGCTACCATGCGCTCGCCAACTGCGGCGTGCAAAGCGTCTTCGATCCCACCAAGTGCCTGCGTTTCATCGCCGTAAGGATCAGCCCGGCACGCCTCAACCCTGTCACGCAAATCCCAAAACGTTCGCAAGCTATCGACCAGATCATCTGACGACACAGGCGGGGCGTCCAACTGCACCTCAACCATCGTCCCCGCCGGGAGCTTCATCACACCCTGATAGATGGTCAGTGGTGCCGGGATAAACGCATAGCGCGCGTACTGCGCTTGCGCGCGCCTATCGACCTCGGGTGTGCCAAACGCGGGGTGGGCGCGCAGGGCTTTCAACTCCGATCCAAATAGCAGGTGACCGCCTTTGATGCCCAGATACAAAGGTTTTTTGCCTAGCCGGTCCCGGGCAAATACAACTCTGTTGCTTTGCCGATCGAATACTGCAAAGGCAAACATTCCATGCACTAGGTCCAGGGTCTTGCGAATACCCCACAGATCCATCGACGCCAACAGAACCTCGGTATCGGATGTCCCGCGGAATGTGACCCCATGGTCAATCAGCTGTTGGCGCAGCTCCAGAAAACCATAGATTTCGCCGTTGTAGACAATGCAATAGCGGCCACTGGGCGATGTCATCGGTTGTTCGCCAGTTTCCGTTAAATCCACAATCGCCAACCGTCGTTGCCCCAACGCAATGCCAGTGTCCTGATCGACAAACATGCCGTCAGCGTCCGGCCCGCGATGCTGGATACTGTCGCACATCGCCTTGAGGCTCGTGGTCCCGTTTTCAAGGCCGACGGGTTTGAATGCAAGATATCCGGCTATTCCGCACATGACCTCGTCTTCCTATCCGGCATGCGGGGCGGTGGATGCCCGCGCCTGCGTTCCAACACCGCGCAGCACTGAATCATAGGCTTCGGCGATCGCGGCCAATGAATAGCTGTCCGCAATGCAATCACGGGCGGCTTGGCTGCGCCCGCCATATTCCTCGGACGACCAATTTGCTGCGTCAGTCAGAGATTGCCCAAGCGCCTGTGCATCGCGCGCGGGTACAACATACCCGCTTTCGCCAACGATTTTGGCCGCATCACCAACGTCGGTTGTAACAACAGGTCGACCATAGCTCATGGCTTCTGCAATGACATTTGGAAAACCTTCTGTGCGCGAGGACAAAACCAACATATCGATACTGTCGTAGAAGTTCGACATGTCATGCAAGTCGCCACACAGCACCACGCTGTCCTCCGAAAGGTTGTTTTCGGTCAGCAAATCGCGCAGCGCGGCGTTGTCGGCGGTAACACCGTCCCCTGCCAGTCGGGCCGTCAGGTCGGGTACCGAACGCCGCGCGATGGCAAAGGCTCGAAAGAAGGTCTCAAAGTCCTTTTGCGGATGAAACCGTGCGGCCAGCCCAAAAACCCGTGCCGGGCCTTTTCGCGATTGTACATTTTTGGGCAGCAGAAACCCGTTCGGCACGACGCTCGCGTTGGCTTCTGAAAACCCGTATTTGGCGTGCTGTTGCAATGCCCGGGTCGAGTTGTAGATGATCCCATCACTGAACCGCGAGAGTTTCTGCGACAGACCAACCGCAACCCGGGTGCTGCGGGTAAAGGCGGCCGGATCATCCAATGCCTGACGTACGGTCCAGATCACAGGTACCCGTCGCATCGATATCAGCTTTGCAATCAATCCGACGACCATCGCGTGATACATCCAGCACAAGACGACGTCAGGTTTGTGAACCCGGATCAGCCGTGCGATCCGCCATATGGCGTGCGGAAAAGACAGTGGGGATCTGGCATGGAGAGAGATGTATTCAACGTTATCATTCCCGGCCATTGCACGGCAGCGGTCAGACACTTCCGTCAGGGCCACAACGACTGCACGCTCACCCGAGTGCGCAAGTAAGCGCGCCAACATGGCCTGCGCTCCGCCCTGTGTCGAGAAATCTGTGACCACGTGAAGGATCATCTAGCCAGCCTTCTGCACAGCCAATGCGCGATTGCCGATGTCTACAATGCACTGAGCAAGGCGTGCGGCGTCGTCCTGAGACCAGGTCGGATCGACAAGGAAGGCCAAGCTTGTTTCGCCCAGCTCCCGCGCGACGGGCAGATAATCGGCTGGACCTAATCCATTCTTAGTGAACGTTTCTTCCAGATAAATCTCGGAACAACTGCCCGAGAATGCAGGGAACCCGGCATCGGTAATCTCGGCAATTATCCGGTCGCGGGACCAACCTGTTGCCAATGCTTCCGGACGTACAAACGCATAGAAACGATAGTAAGCGTGGGTTAGCCCTTGGGGCGGAACTGGCACGCGGAATGCCGGGCAAGAGGCCAATGCGTCGGCCAACAGTTCAGCGTTTGCAGTCCGGTGGGCGCGCCAATCATTGAGCCGCTTCAACTGCACGCGACCCAGCGCTGCGGAGGGGCCGGTCATGCGCAGGTTTGTACCCGGACCTGAATCGTGCAACCAGCGAAAACCCGGCGGATGTGATGTGTTGAATACGGTGTCATATCCTTTTCCGTGGTCCTTGTAGCTCCAGACCTTCGACCAGAGAGCGTCGTTATTGGTCAGCAGCAAGCCACCCTCACCACCCGTTGTCATGATCTTGTCCTGACAGAACGAGTACGATCCAAAGGTTCCGATGGTACCAACATGCCGGTCATCAATCATCGCACCATGGGCCTGTGCACAATCCTCGATCACCCATAAATCATGAGCGCGCGCCAGATCCATGATTGCGTCCATGTCACATGGCCAACCGCCCAGATGCACTGGAATGATCCCGCGCGTGCGCGGTGTGATCAGCGGGGCAATCGTTTCAACTGTCAGGTTTTGTGTGACCGGGTCGACATCGGCAAAAACGGGCGTGCCTCCGGCCAGCATTACGGAACTGGCGGATGCGATGAAACTGCGCGGCGTCACAATCACCTCATCCCCGGGGTTCAGATTCAACACATGCATCGCGGCGTCCAGTGTCAGGGTGCCGTTGGCCATGGCGATTGCATGAGAGGACCCGGTATAGGCGCGGTATTCTTCTTCGAACGCGCGCACATCAGGACCGGTCCACGCATTGACCTTACCCGAGGCCAGAACCTGGCTGACCGCGTCTATCTGTTCCTGATCGTAGATGGGCCATGAAGGCATGTTCAATCCTCCTGTTAGACGACGGTCCGCACCAGCACGAACCCTTCGGCTGCATGTCGATGCACGGTCGCGCCGCGCAAGGTTGCCAGCGCCCTTATGCTTTCGACCGAGCGTTCATGCGGTGGAAGCTTCGCCTGGCTTTCAAACATGGCAAACGCCTTTAGCTTGCGTTCCAGCGTATCCGAGATGTCGACAAAGACATTGGGTATGAAAGGCGGCGTCAGATATGGGGCGTTCCAGTTTGTTTCCGATAATGTTTCGTAGGCGGCAATGGTCGCTGGATAATCATCCTGGTGTGGACGACTGGCCACAAGGCTGGACAGGAATGTCAGCTGGTGATCCATATGAATATCGCCAGGGTGCGGAGCCAGGATCAGATCGGCGCCAAGGTCGCGCACCAATGTGCCAAGGGCTGCGTTCAGGTCGGAATGTGGCTGCTCGGACAGCTCGGCGGCCGTGAAATCCAACCAATGCGTTTTGGTCACGCCCAGAAACTCATGCGACCGGCGTGCTTCAGCCCGTGTGATTTCGGTCTGAGCGTCCTCAAATTTTGGTGGTTTTGCGCGGGTGACGACAACCACGTGTACCTCACGGCCCGCATCGACCAGCCGCGCTATCGTGCCACCTGCGCCAAGTACCTCATCATCTGGATGAGGGGCGATGACCAGCGCGGGGCCGGCTCCAGCACTGAGTAAGTCAGTGGTAATCATGTTGTCTTTCCCAATTTCGAATGTATGGCTGGCGGAATATCAGCCCCAGACCATTCCAGAATGTCCAGACACCGGCCGTCGCCGCAGGCTACGGTAAAGCCTTGGCCATTGATGGCCTGCACCTGACCAGGCAGCCCGATGTAGTAGCCATCGGGTTCGGTAGGTGCGGATTGCGTTATCACCAGTTGGCGGCCATCAGGCCCATGAGTGAAGGCACCTGGGTAAGGTGGGCCAGACGCACGGATCAACCGGTCAATTTCGGTCGCGGGGCGAGACCAGTCGATCAGCCCATCTTCGGGGCGGCGGCGCGCGCATACGCTGATGCCAGTCTGTGGCTGTGGCTCTCGTGGGATATCGCCGACGGCGATCTGTTCCAGCAAGGGTGGCAATAGGCCGGAGATCGCGCGCAGCGACCGATCATACAAATCTCGGGCGGTGACTTTGTCAGGATCAACCGCATAGCGGGCCTGGGCCGCGATTGGCCCGTCATCTGCCCCTTCGCCCAGCCAGAACAGCGATGATCCGACATTGCGTTCCTGCATAAGAACGGTCCAGGGGATCACACCGCGACCCCTCAGGCGCGGCAAGGCCGAAGGGTGAAAGCCAATGCAACCTATCCGAGGAATGGCGCGAAAGGCTGCATCGCAAATTTGCGACCATCCAATGACCAGAACCAGGTCAGGCTGCACCGTCTCGATTTTTTCAAGCGTTTCAGGGGCGTTGGTTTTCTCGATGTATTCAATCGGCACCCCATAACGATTGGCCACACCGCTTAGATCTACAAAATCGGAATGACGATGCGAAAGATGAGGGGGCAGCGTCATAACCAGATCCGGCGCATGGCCCGCGGCGCAGATCGACACCAGAGCGGCATGCGACGTTTCAACGGCACCAACTAGAATGGTTTTCATGCCGGTGACCCCTGTAGACTGGTCTTTGGGGGGGGGTGGTCCTGCAGCCATCGGGCGGCTGCCTCAATACGATCGATCCGTCGGTGTTCGCCCCAAATGGCAACACCAATGGTTTCAGCCATGATCCGCAGATCCAACATGGTTGATCGATGCGCCACATACCAAAGATCCAAACCCAGTTTTTCTGTATTGCTGAGGTTGGTGTTTCCACTGACCTGTGCCCATCCTGTCAAGCCGGGCCGAACGGAGCAGCGATACTGGCCTTCGGTTCCAAAGCTTTCGATGGTTTCGGGCAATAAGGGGCGGGGTCCGACCAGAGCCATATGACCACGTAAAATCAGCAGCAGCTGTGGGATTTCGTCCAGCCGTAGCCGCCGGATAAGCGCTGTCGCCTTGGTTTGACGCTGATCATCGGGCAGCAATGCGCCGTCGGACCCACGGGCCGCGGACATACTGCGCAGTTTGAACAACCGGAAGATTTGTCCTCCGCGCCCGCAGCGCGGCTGGGAAAACATCAGCGGCGTGCCTACAGAAACAACCACGATCAGGCAAGCGATCAGGAAAAAGGGCAGGGCCACCACACCCAAGACTACGCACAGCAGAATTTCGGGCACTCTATTCACACTTCAATCCAACTCAGTACCACGCGGCGGGCCACAACACATCAAAATCAAAAAAAATTCGTCAAGCTTTGCTGACGATAAAACTGCACGCAGGGGTGAAGAAAAAGATACGCGCACCCCACTGTGTTCGAATTGGATATGATTTGCAAGAAGTGCTGAACCGGGTCCGGCGAATCAAGTGATACAGGGCGTCGTTCCCCGAGAGAGACGCTTTGACCTGCAAGAAATCATAAACGATTCGACTGGTTTTAATGAAATTGTTTCCGACATCAGCTTCTGAGGGTAAGAGAGTGGAAACCGGGACCAAATTGCCCAGTTTTGTGCGAATGCCCTCTGTTTTCTAGGATTGTCCCGACAAATACACTAAGAGCACCAACAGTGTCTTGCGATTGTCACCAGATACCGGTTCAATCGCAAGAGGCGAGGTGGGTTAACTCCCGGATGACACGAAACCGATTCTTTGGGCCAAGGTCGCGTAAATGTGCCGCCCAGATCAAGGTCGGAACAACGTTTTACTAACTGGAAAGAGCAGTGCCAGATAATCTTGAACGACCCTATCAGGCCAATCAATTCGAACGATTTGCGCGGCCGATGATCTGGACCGTGTTGCGGCGGCATGCGGTGCTCATGATCGGGATTTGCATCCTGTTTTTTGTGGTGGCTTATTACGTGCTTAAACGGTTGGAGCCGAGCTATAGCGCTCAATCCACTGTTGTGATGGCTCAGCTGGATACCCGCGTTCGCACAACCGACGTTCAGCTGGAAACGTTCGAGTTGTCGCGCGTGGCGATCGAAACCCAACTTGATATCCTCAGATCCCGCGAGTTTGCCGCAGATGTAGCGCAGAACATGGATCTATACACCAATACCGAGTTCATGCCGGCCCCGCCGCCGGATCAACCGGTGCCGCCAGAATTGCGGCGCGAGCAGGTCGTGGACAAGTTGTTGGGGTCCTACAGTATCGCACGGCAGGGAGAGAGCTTGGCGATCAAGATCGATGCGGAATCCCATGATGCACGACTGGCCGCGGATATCGCCAACACTGTCGCCGAAACCTACATTGCCGAAAGCGACCGGGATCGTCAGGCTGGCATCACCCGGTCCATCGACTTCCTGCGCACCCGTGTCACACAGCTGAATGAAGAGCTATCCGCTGACGAAATTGCGTTGGCGGCGTTTGTTCGGGAAAACAGTCTTGATGACGAGACACTGCCCAACCGCCAACGCGCTGATATTGAAAGGCTACAGGCGATATATGATGTGGTGTCAGGTGACGATCCCACATCGACCGAAGCAGAAGAGTTAAAGGGCGAACTGGATCTTGCACGTTCGGATCTTCTGATCCGTTCCCGGGCCGAGCTGCGACTGATCGGCATGGAACGATCGCTCGAGCTTCTGCGGTCGCGGTACCAAAGTTCAATTGAACGATTGAATGAACTTGAAACCCAGCTGCAGTTTGTTTCGGAAGGCGCGCGTCAAGTCACAATTGCCCGTATCCCGTCCCGACCTTTCTGGCCTAACCCGGTCGTGATTTTGGGCGGCGGCATTTTTGCCGGTGCATTTTTGTCCGTGCTTCTTGTCGCTCTGCTTGAAGCGATGAACACCCGGATCTGGAGCGACGGGCAAATCAGTGCGTCTGTGGGCGCTGTGAATTACGGCTTTTTGCCTAAAATCAAGAGACGCAAACTATGGGATAAAAAACAGGAACTTGTCCCGTTTTTTGTGGATAACCCGCGCTCACCGTATGCCGAAGCATTGCGAAACTTTTTGACGCTTTGGTTCAATCGCGAAGGTCTGGGGCGGGTTGTCTTGGTGACGTCTGGCCTTCCGAGCGAAGGAAAATCAACCGTCGCCGTCTCTATTGCGTTGGCGGCTGCCCGTGAAGGTTTGAAAGTTCTGGTTCTCGATCTGGATTCCTACAGGTTAGGCGCCAGCCGCACGCTCGGCGCCGTGCATTCGATAAATTCGCTAGAGGACGCGGCGTCTGGGAAAGTAAGACCAAAGGCGTTGGAAATAGAAGGACTGCCAAAAGACTCTATTTCGCTTCTCAACGTTGCCGTCCGCTCGGACGCATCAGTCAAAGACGAAAGCGCGCTCCTGAGTGAGCTTAAGTCACGCATTGACCCCAGCTATGATCTGGTTCTGGTGGATACGCCGCCAATCCTTGTGGTCAACGATGCCTGCAGGGTCGGGTCGCTGATCGATGGGACACTGTTTGTCGTTCGTTGGGGGCGTACGCGGCTTGAAGAATTGCAGGACGCATTCGAAAAGCTGGATATGCACGGGATCGAGGCCACGGCGACGCTTATCAATGATGTGGATTTAGACAAGCAGCGCAAATACGGCTACGGGACTTATTCGTATTATAGTGACTACAGCAAGGCGGGTTACTCGTGACGAGAAAGCTTGTTGCCCTTGTCAGTCAGGTCGGCAGACACTAGCTTTCTTGACATAGGCGATGACCCAGAGTTTTTTCAGCGCGTGATTGGTCGATCGGTTTTGATCATTGTGTAAGAATTGGTACCGCAGAGTTTTGTCTGATCATCTGGAAATGGTCGCACGCCCTGCAGCGTTAGTGAGTTGGGAGACAAGATTTTGAACAGCTGTTTCAGAATATTCCTTTTGATTTTTGCGATGGCGGCCAGCTCGGTCTTGGCCGAAGGCTATCGCTTGTTGCCGCAGGACCGGGTGTCTCTCAAGGCGATGCGCTGGGATTCAGCCTCTACGACATATGTGACTTGGGATGGTGTGACTGGCGAGTACTCGATCACCGGAGACGGGACTTTGATGGTCCCGCTTGTGGGTCAGGTTGAAGCCGAAGGGCACACCCCGGCGGAACTGGCCGCGCTGCTGGAACTGAAGTTCCGCCGTCAGATCGGCATGGCAGAGCCGCCCAGGATCGCGTTGGAAGTTGTGGGCCACCTGCCCATTTACGTACTTGGCGACGTAAACTCGCCGGGCGCGTATGACTTTCATTTCGGGATTACCGCGCAGCAGGTGCTGGCCTTGGCAGGCGGCACTATCCGGCCACCGATTGAATTTTCGTCAAGCAATGATTTCCAGATTCTGCGCATGGGTGGCGAAATTCGCTTGCTGTCGACGCAGATCGGAGAGCTGGAGCAGGAAAAGCAACGGTTGGTTGCGGATCTGGCAATTTTGGAAAGCGACGAGAATAGTGGAGAGCTGCCTGAACCTCCGACGGGGCTTGAAGGCGAGATACTGAAGGCAACCATGTCCGCACGCGAAGGTGTAGGCGAACGCATACAAGATCTACAAAACCTTCTGAAAGAGCAGATTTCCAGCCTGACGACCCAGCTGGAACTACGCAACATCCAAATCGCAAATGTCAGCAAAGAACTCGAAAACCTGAACTCGCTTAAGGAAAAGGGTCTGACAGTTTCAAACAGGGTCACAACCATGACCAATCAGCTGAATGATCTTGAATCAAAAAGACTGGATCAGGAAGTTGCGCTGTTGGTCGCTCGGCAGGATTTGAACCGTGCGGAACGAGACGCGCTGGAGCTGGACGATAACGCGCGCTCGGACACGCTGGTTCAGTTGAACAGCGTGGAAAGCGAACTGGCGTCACTGAAGACAAGGTTAGAGACAGCAACAACCCTGCACGGTGAGCTGGCGGCGGCGGGCTTGCTAAGTGAAGATGATGTAGCAAGCGAAACGATCATAGAATTTGTTGTGACACGTGGCGTTGATGGTCAAACACAGCGCGTCACGGGCACTGATCTTGTCCGGCCAGGTGATACAATCGAAGTTGTCAGACGAACTGTTCTGACCTCAAATTGATGATTTTAGTTTGCCGGGGGATGGCCCCCAAAGTTCTAGTTTACGAGTTTTTATCATGACGTTGCCCGATGACCGCCCTGTCGATTTTCTGATTATTGGTGCCGCAAAATGCGCCACGACGTGGTTGCAGCAGTCGCTGATGCAAACGCCGGCCATTTACATGCCGGGTCCTGAGTTGCACTTTTTTTCCCGCGAATATGATAGGGGGGTCGGCTGGTATCGGAAGCAGTTTGAAGGGTGTGATACTTCGGGCTTGATCGGCGAGAAATCAAACTCCTACCTGACTGTGCCCGAGGCCGCTCAGCGCATCCGTGATTTTGCCCCCAATGCCCGATTGGTCCTGCAGATGCGTGACCCGGTGCAAAGGGCCTATTCCGACTATTGCATGCTGTTTCGTCGTGGCGAAGTCACCGGCCGAATTGAAGACTACCTTGATCCGGCCCGGGCTGCGAATGGTCGGTTTCTATCGGACGGTCGCTATGCCCATCACCTCGACCGTTTCTATGATCTGTTCCCGGCCGATCAGGTTTTGTTGCTGGCGTTCGAAGACGTCCGCGCAAACCCAACGGGTAACCTAGAGAAAGTCAGGGCGCACCTAAACCTCAAGGACATGTTGGAGCCGCCTGTAAAAAAGAAGGTGAAAGACAAGAACGAAGCAATGGTTCCGCTGCCTCTGCGCAAAGCGTTAGCGCCTGTTCGCTTCGTGTTGGACCCTGTGCGCAACACTTGGCCGGTTCGATCCTTGCGCAACGCTGTCGCTCGGCAAGTGGAATATCCTGCTCTGACTGACGATTTAGCTAAGCGCATGGGCGACTTTTATGCCGACGACATTGCCCGGATCGAAAAGCATGATCCGGGTGTCAGCCATGCGTGGGCCGGGGCTCAAAACCACCAGCCGGAGCGAATCAACTGAGTGCTTCTCATGATCATGTGTCCGCTAAGTTTCCGAAGTGGAAACAAAGGCCCAGTGTTGGCACTCTCGTATCTGACTAGCGAGCTTTGGTTCCGGTGTTCATAAACAGAGTGAACAGCAAGCGAACACTGGGAAATTGGACATTTCTTTGGTCAAATGATGTCCAGAATGTTAAAAAAGCGTTTTGATCCGGCTATCGCTGTGATACGCTAACGCTATATTTAGACGATATTGGCCGATGTATTCGGTTGGTTTGAATATTAGTTTGGTTTGTATGAGTGAGAAGGGGGTCTTGGTTTCGGGTACTGTTATTTCTTGTACTTGGACCGTTGTGGGGGACTTTTACCGAAATAAGTCAAACTTGCTGGCGCCATGTGGGTGTTGGCGAATGAGTGCGGCTTTGAGGCGGAACGGCTGTTTATCGGTCCGTCAATTTGAGTCGATTGGTAGTTGGGCAATTTGTACGCCGGAGTTCAGAGTATGTATGAGCGTGAGTTGGTTAAGCTCAAAAATGGATCCGCTAGTGATAGCGCGGCCGAGGCCGAGCTGAAGCTGGGTGACCTGGGGTCCATAATAAAGCAAAAACTTAATGAGCTGAGAGCGAACCGCCGTCTGGTGATTGGCGATGTGCTTGCTTCGGCGATTTCCGTTGTCGTGGCGGTGGTGCTCGCAAATGGCGGCGTGCTGCCTGCCCAGCCAGCGGCCGTATTGGTGCCCTTGGTGCTTATGTCGTGCCTTGTCGCGTTGGCGATTTTGCCACTGTCCGGGATTTACAAGCGCCACACACGCTCGACGTCTTTGCGCGATGTTTCCTTGATTGTTCGTGCATCCGCACTGTGTGTTGGGACGCTGGCCTTGCTGGGTCTGGCGGTTCAGATTACGGCTCAGGTGCCACTGGCTGTGTATGTCATCCAATTTTTCTTGATCGTTCCGGCCTTGGGAAGCCTGCGCATTCTGGCGCGTAGCACCGAGTTCAAGCGCAAAGTGCAAGGGTGTTCGACACGTGCAGATGGCAAAATCCCGGTGATCCTTGTGGGTACCGGTGCCAGCTGCGATCTGTTTGTTCGCTCGCTGAGCAATACGGACTCGAAGTACGAACCTGTTGGCATCATCGATGACGCCCGCAACACCCAGGGCCTTTACTTCCATGATGTGAAGATCATCGGTTCGTTGCTGGATGCGGATGTCGTTATCGAGCGTCTAAAGTTCAGCGAAACATTGCCCCAGCGCCTGCTGCTGACGGAGCCCGTGACTCACTTTGAGAGTGATGGCATCCGCAAGCTGACCCGCTGGGCCGAAGCCAACAGCATCACTGTGTCTCGTCTGACCGGTTTGGAAGAGTTGGGTACCGAAAGCTCGGGCATCCGTACCGTAAACCCCGAAGATATTCTGGATCGCCCGCAAAAGGCGGTTGAACGCTCGATGCTGCGTGAGATGTTCGAGGGACGTCGGGTTCTGATCACCGGTGCAGGTGGCTCGATTGGAAGCGAGCTGACCCGTCAGATCGCCTCATTTGAACCGGCTGAAATCGTCATGATCGAGAATTGCGAATACAATGCCTACTCGATCGATATGGATCTGGGCCAGAACTTCCCTGAAGTGAAGCGCCGTATCTATGTTGCCGATATTCGCAGCGCCGACCGTGTAAACTCGATCTTTGGACGTCATCGTCCCGAGCTGGTGTTTAACGCCGCTGCTCTGAAGCATGTGCCGATGGTGGAACTGAACCCGTGTGAGGGTGTTTTGACCAATGTGATTGGCACACGGAATGTCGCCGATGCCGCCCGCAACGTGGGCGCAATTGCGATGGTTCAGGTTTCGACCGACAAGGCCGTGAACAGCACCAGTGTTATGGGCGCAACCAAGCGTGTTGCCGAGTTCTACTCGCAAGCACAGGACCGCGTGACCAACGAGACTGACGAAGAAACCCGCTTCTTCTCGGTTCGGTTTGGTAACGTACTGGGTTCTTCTGGTTCGCTTATCCCGTTGTTCCAGCGTCAGATCTCCGAAGGTGGTCCGCTGACAGTTACCGATCCGAAGATGGAACGGTACTTCATGACGATCCGTGAAGCGGTCCAGTTGACCCTGGTTGCTGCAGCCAAAGGTCTAAATCTTGAAGACAGCCATGGTGAGATCTTTGTTCTGGATATGGGACGCCCTGTGAAGATTGTCGATCTGGCAGAGCGTATGATACGCCTTGCCGGTCTGGTCCCGTACAAAGATGTCGACATCAAGTTCATCGGCATCCGTAAGGGTGAAAAGCTTTATGAAGAGTTGTTCGACGTCACCGAAGAACACCGTGACAGTGGTATTCCAGGCGTGTCTTCGGCAATTCCCGAAGGTGTGTCAGCTGCGCGCCTGCGCGCCATGATCCTCAAGTTGGAACAGGCCGCGCATGAAGGAAACGACCTCGCCGTCAAGAAATTGCTGAAAGAGCTGGTGCCGGGTTATGGTGCCAACGGACTGCGCCCAATCGAAGCGAAGGATCTGACGAACCGTCGGGCAAAGCCTGCAGTTCCAGCGATCTCGTCCAAGAATGTGGTGAACGGCTTTCAAACCCGAGAGTCGTTGGAAACCGTCGGCAATTGCTAAAATTATAGTCTAATGTTTTTTTTCTGGCGGCCCGACCCCGCCGCTGTGTGTAGTACGAGTGAATAAGGGCTCTTTTGAGCGAGTTATTGGAATGTCAGGACTAAGTCACTCTGGCGCATATCGCCCCACCCAGCAGAGGTGGCACCAAATCCTGCGATTCTTGGGTGCCGGTGTCGTAAACACGATGTTTGGCTACACCGTATTTGCGGGCCTTGTATGGTCTGGTGCGCACCCTCAGTTGGCATTGGTGATACAGTTTGTTGTTGGCGTGCTTTGGAATTTTCAGGTGCATGGTCGCTATGTGTTCTATGTGCAAGGCTATGGTCGTCTGCCACATTATGCCGTGTCTTATGTTGTGATTTACGCCTTTAACGCCTTTCTTTTATGGGCTCTGTTGCAAGTGGGTCTTGATCCCTATCTGGCTCAGGCCATTGCCTTGGGGCCAACGGTTGTCTTGTCATACATACTAATCTCCCGCGCTCTGCGCCCAAGCCTGCAGGAGATAACGCAATGACGCAGTCCGCAGATTCCATGCTGGATGCCGATCACCACAACGACACATCAGGCACTTCAGCCCGAGCGGTTTTTGGCAGCGTATTCACGCGCGTTCTGATTGCGGGTGTTCTGGTCATTTTGTTTGCAGCACTTTACGGGCGCATCATGGGGTATGGCTTGCGCCGGGACGAGTTGATGTTTGTGCCGCCAGCGGAATTACTGGGGTACGCAAGCCTTTACGGAGACTTCTTCTATAATCACGTCCCAAACTCAGCTTGGTTCTATCGGGGTTTTTATCTGATATTCGGAGGTGAGGGCCTTTTGGCATCCGCGCGCTTTGGCCAGTTCTGCGCCTGGCTTTTGCTGGCCTCGGGCGTCGGCTGGGCAACGTGGCGGATATCAGGTTCAGCGCTGTTGTCAGTGTTCTTTGTTGTGGTTTTGGTCGTTAACGAAACACTTCAAACCCAGGCCGGTATGGCCGCCAGTAACAACCTGTTGCCTTTGCCATTTGCGGCATGGGGCCTAGGGCTGTTTATTGTCGAAACACTACGGGACCGACCCCGCTTTGCTCAGTTGCTGATATCTGGTCTGCTTTTGTCTATTGCAGCAGGCCTGAAAGTCAGCGCGGTGATTTTCATCCCACCCGTCGCGGTCGCCGCTTTCCTGCTGCCGTGGCATCTGCCTTTTTCTGAACGGTTGCGTTCCGTCGTTCTGCCGGTGCTGGTCGGTGGTTTGGTCGGCGCTTTGCCATTGTTTTGGTATCTTGCCGCGGACCCTTCCGGGTTTTTGGCACATGTTTTGAAGTTTCATACCGGGCCACATATTGCTTATTGGCAGGCCAATGCAGCCTTAGAACCCGGTCTGGCCATGGGCTTGGGCAAAAAGATCCAGCTTGCGTATGCGACATGGTTCAGCGGTGCAGCCCTGATCGGCCTGATGATCTTGTTCTTTCTTGGCGTGCTCAGCGCAGCCAAATCGACACAAAAGCGTAACGGACTGGGTCAGATCCTTGTGGTTTTGGCGGTGCTTGGCATGACCGCACTGTTCAGCTTTGTGCCGACACCGGGCTTCCCACAGTATTACATCCAGCCTTTGATCGCGGTGCCTTTGCTTGCCGCTTTGATCTATCGCCTCTTGCCTCACGAAAAACGAGCGCAAGTGGTTCCGCTTTGTTTTGCAGGATTTGCATTGTTGTTCCTGCTGGGTGCCCCCCGGCTTGCCCCCGGGCTCCTTAGTCTGGCGAAGCCGGATAGCTTTACGTCGGCTCGGATCGCAAAAGGCGGGGCCGCCCTGCGCGACGCTGTCGCCGAAAGCGCAACTCCTGACGGGCCGGTCGCAACATTTATGCCGCTTTACCCGCTGGAAGCACACCTGCCTGTCTACGCTGAATTGGCGACCGGGCCATTTGCCTATCGCATCGCGCCTTACACCGACCCTGAATTGGCTCAGCAATACGTTATGGCCGGTGAAAAAGACCTGCCGGCACTGTTTGATTCCAATCCACCTTCAGCATTCCTATTAGGATATGATTCTGATCTTGAGGCCCCATTGTTGCGATATGCGAACGAAAATGGCTACGCTGCAGTGCAAAAAGACGGGTTAAACAACCGCTATGGCGAAGGTGTGATATACTTAAGACGCGCAGATGCGGCAGAATGACGACGGAGCAGCACCAAACCCGCTCATGACTCGTTGGCGGAAACACCCCGAGCTCCAACGTGAAAGTGTAGATTTTTGAAAAGGTTTATTTGAGGGAGTAGCACGAATGAAAACAATTCTTCTGGCAGGAGGGCTGGGTTCACGGCTCGCCGAAGAAACAGTCGCGATTCCAAAACCAATGGTCGAGGTTGGCGGCAGACCCATCATCGCGCGCGTTATGGATATTTACAGCCATTTCGGGCATCGCGACTTCGTCGTGGCCGCCGGATACAAGGCGCTGCTGCTGAAGCAGTTCTTTGCCAATTACCACCTGATTGCGAACAACATCTCAGTGGCTCTCGATACCGGAGAGTTGAAGCTGGTGCCATCTGCACCGGGTGGCTGGAATGTGTCCGTGGTCGACACCGGGGCCCATACCATGACCAGCGGGCGCATCAGACGTTTGAAAGAGTGGATGAACCCGGGCGAGACTTTCATGTGCACCTATTCTGACGGTTTGGGTAACATCGACATCAACGCGCTGCTCGATTTCCACAAATCCCACGGCAAACTGGCAACGGTGACCGCCGTACAACCGCCTGCTCGGTTCGGGAATATCGAATTGAAGGGCGATCGTGTGGATGCGTTTACTGAAAAAGTACGCCGGCGCGAGACCTGGATTAACGGCGGGTACTTCGTGTTTGAACCGGGCGTCATGGACTACATGGTTGATGATACAGAACCATTGGAACAGTCGCCGCTGTCTCAGATGGCCCGCGACGGAGAGCTGATGGCATACCGCCATGACGGGTTCTGGCATCCGATGGACACAATCCGTGACCGCAACGCCCTGAACGCACTGAGCGAGGAAGAAACGCCTCCCTGGATGCAATTTGGTGAGCAAGCCTCGGCTGAATACCCGGTTGCAATTTGAGGGCAAAATGACGGCTCATGAGACTCAGATGTTCGGCGGCCAGTTTAATGGCCGCCGCGTCCTTGTGACGGGGCATAGTGGCTTTAAAGGCGGCTGGATGTCGCTTTGGCTGCAGCGCCTAGGGGCCAGTGTTACCGGTCTGTCGCTGCCGCCAGAGCCGGGACCGTCCTTGTACGAAGCCTGCGACATCGGCGCAGCGACCGATAGTCGTTTCGCCGATATCCGGGACCCAGCCCAACTATCGGAAACACTAGCAGCGGTGGATGCCGAAATCCTGTTTCACATGGCGGCCCAACCGCTTGTTCGGAAATCGTATCGCGAACCGGCTGAAACATTTGCAACGAATGTTCAAGGTACGGCCAACGTCCTGGAAATCGGCCGTAAGATGCCGTCGCTAAAGGCAGTGATCGTGATCACCAGCGACAAATGTTATGACAATCGCGAGTGGGTTTGGGGCTATCGCGAAAGCGATCCGTTGGGTGGCAAAGACCCCTATAGCGCCTCGAAAGCTGCAACCGAACTTGTTGCACAGTCGTATGCGCATTCGTTCTTTTCCGACCCCAACGGCCCCAGGCTGGCAACTGTGCGTGCCGGGAACGTGTTTGGCGGCGGTGATTGGGGTGAAGACCGTTTGGTTCCGGATATCATTCGGGCATGGTCTAAGGGCGACCCGGTTGTGATCCGCAACCCGGCCAGCGTTCGACCTTGGCAACATGTGCTGGAGCCGGTCTCTGGCTATCTGCAGGTTGCCGAGAAAATGCTGACGGGTGGGGAAAACTATGCCGGGGCTTGGAATTTTGGCCCCGATGTCTCCAGCACCGTTGATGTTAGGCAGTTGGCCGACATGATCCAGCGCGCCTGGGGGGCAGGCGCGCCGGTGTTCGACTTCGCAGACCAGATCTCCGACGCGCCACACGAGGCCGGCATTCTTCGGCTGGACAGCACAAAGGCGCAGACCCGGTTGGGCTGGCGCCCGCGCTTGACATTACAGGACGCAATCAATCTGACCGCAGATTGGTACAAGGCACATGCCACAGGTGGGAACATGGCGCAGATCACAAATGCGCAGATCGACCATTTTGAACACCTGATATCATCAGTAGAACCAGACCGCCCGACGGTCGCAGCGCAGTAAACGGTATTTTTAGGAGTAAGATTAATGAGAGTGAATTACGGGCAGACTGTACACGGCCAGGAAGAGATTGATGCCGTTGTTGAGGTTTTGAAGACATCTACCCAGATGGGCCCCAAAGTGCGCGAAATGCAGGAGAAAGTATCTACTCTATTCGCCAAATCGCACGGAATTATGACCAATTCGGGTTCATCAGCGAACTATTTGGCGGTCGAAATTCTGGACCTGCCCAAAGGCAGTGAGGTTATCACGCCCGCGCTGACCTTTGCCACAACCGTTGCGCCTTTGGTGCGTCAGGGTCTGGTGCCCGCTTTTGTGGATGCCGCAGAAGGCACCTACAACATCGACGTGGATCAAATCGAACGGATGATCACGTCGAATACGTCTGCCGTTATGATCCCATCGCTGATCGGTAACCTGCCTGATTGGCGCAAGATACGCGAGTTGGCGGATGCACATGGATTGAAAGTGATCGAGGACAGCGCCGATACGCTGGGCGCCACGATGGAAGGCGTCAGTACCGGTAAATACTCTGACATTTCGACCACTAGCTTTTATGGCAGCCACGTCATCAACGGCGCAGGCAACGGCGGTATGCTGTGTGTGAATGATGACGAGCTTGCTCGCAAAGCGCTGCTAATGCGGTCCTGGGGGCGCAGCTCATCGCTGTTTGTGGAATCCGAGGCTATTGAAAACCGCTTTAACGTACAGTTGGATGGCATTGAATATGATGCGAAATTCCTGTTCGAAGCGCTAGGATATAACCTGGAACCCTCGGAAGTGAGTGCGGCGTTCGGGTTGGTGCAGCTGGGCAAGCTGGACAACAACATCAAGGTTCGCGAAGAGGCATATGATGCCCACCGTGCGTTCTTTGCGCAGTACGAAGAGTGGTTCATTCTGCCGGAACAACTACC
Source organism: uncultured Ruegeria sp. (assembly GCF_947489545.1). Lineage (NCBI taxonomy): Bacteria > Pseudomonadati > Pseudomonadota > Alphaproteobacteria > Rhodobacterales > Roseobacteraceae > Ruegeria > uncultured Ruegeria sp. The sequence goes on from NZ_CANLDZ010000007.1 coordinate 170,830, forward strand.
GGGCTCTCGTACAGGTTGGTTGGCCTTCCCGCTGACCATCCGCGAGAACGCACCATTCACCCGGCGCCAGTTGCAGATTTTCCTGGAAACATCCGACATCCAGACCCGCCCGGTCTTTACCGGCAACATTCTGCGCCAACCAGCTATGAAAGGTTTGGAGTATCGCAGCGATCCAGCGGGCTACCCGGTATCGGATTCGGTTATGCGAGGCGGTATCCTGTTGGCGTGTCACCATGGCCTGACCCAGCCTCAGATCGACTATATGCATGAAAAGGTGACTGAATTCCTGACACCTCATGCTGCCGGACTCTCGCGGGAGGCATCCTGATGCCACTGGCCCCGACCGAGGCGATCAAGGATCTGATCCGGGACGACTTCAAGCAGGGGTCTGGCCCTTGCGCCGTCAACGGCGGGGTGCCGGTTTTTGTACGCTATGAAGACTCGGTCATTGAGCCGCCTAAACCAACGGATATCGAGGTTGAATCGCAGATCCACCGACCAGCGTATCGTGGCCCGATTAAATTCCTGAAACGATTGGCTTCGCCGATCAAGCAGGTCACTTTGCGTAACGTGGATCGGTTTGTGTCCGAGATGAAGGCACTAAACCCAAACCCTCGTGTTTTGATCGTGGGCGGCGGCAGCGTTGGGCAGGGGATGGGAAAACTGTATGACGATCCCAACGTCCAGATCTTTGCCTTTGACATCTATCAGTCGCCGAATATTCAGTTCGTGGCGGATGCTCATGACATTCCGATGCAGGATGATGTCTTTGACGGTGTGGTCGTTCAGGCTGTGCTGGAACATGTGCTTGACCCGCGCCAGGTGGCGTCCGAGATTCACCGGGTGCTGAAACCAGGTGGTCTGATCTATGCGGAAACGCCTTTTCTCCAGCAGGTACACGAAGGCCCTTATGATTTCACGCGGTTCACCGAAAGCGGGCACCGCTATCTGTTCCGCGCGTTCGAACGCATCGACTCGGGGGCCAGTGCCGGGCCGGGCGTGCAATTCATGTGGTCCGTGGACTATCTGTTTCGGGGGTTGTTCCGGTCGCGCACGGCAGGAAAAGTGGCTAAGCTTTGCGTTTTCTGGGCGCAGTACCTCGACCGTCTGATCCCGGAACCTTATCGGGTTGATGGCGCTAGTGGGGTGTTTTTCCTGGGCCGGAAGTCCGACATTGTGTTGAAACCAAAAGAGGCCGTTACGCACTATCAAGGCGCACAATAGGATTGCGACGACGTGCAGGCAGAGATGGGTATGTTTAGACATTTGGGGCATTATTGGCGCCCGGACAAGACGTTATGATGCGTGTTCTGGTTACTGGCGCAAACGGTTTCATCGGCTCTCATCTGGTTCGCGCATGCGCTGCCCGTGGGGATCATGTGACAGCACTTGTGCGGCCGACAGCGTCTACGGACCGACTGGGTGAAATGTCGTCAGCCGTTGATTTGCGTCGAGTAGACCTGACCACCAGTACAGACATCCGGAACGTGTTCGATGATTGTCGGCCCGATTTGGTGTTTCACGCTGCAGCCAGAACCCGCATTCCGGCTGTCGCAGATCTGTCTGACGCTGCCGAAAGCTTACATGAAAACGTCCAGAGCCTTTTGAACGTTTTGCACGCGTCGGCGAGTTGCGCAGCACCTCCGGGTGCGTTTGTCCGGCTGGGAACGATTGCGGAATACGGTGAAAACCCTGTTCCATACGTCGAAACGCAGTGTGAAAAGCCGCGAGACAGCTACGGTACGTCAATGCTGACTGGCACCAAGTACCTCGAGATGCTCCAACCTCGGTTGCCGTTCCCGGCAGTCACCGCGCGCCTGTCCTTGACCTATGGGCCGGGACAGACGGGGCAGCAGCTTGTTCCCTATCTCATCGACAACCTGCTGAACCATCGTACCGCGCAAATTGACAGACCGGAAGATGCACGGGATCTGATCCATGTGGATGACGTTGTGCGTGGTTTGCTTCTGCTGGGTTCTGACCCATTGGCAGCAGGACCAGTCGTAAACATCAGCACTGGCATCCCAACCAAGGTCCGCGAAGTTGCATTGATCTTGCAGCGATTGACCGAAACACCCGCAGCACTGCTGCAATTTGGCGCGGCAAGCGGCCCGGCAATCGACTTGATAAACCATCCGGGATTGATGAAATCCTGCTATGACTGGGCGCCAATAGTGGCCTTAGAAGAAGGTTTGAAGACCACGGTAGATTGGGCCAAGCGGCATACTCCCGGCGTCAAAGTCACAGGACAGGTAACATGACACTCGTTTCAATCCTCATTCCTGCCTACAACGAAGAAGAAAACGTGCAGATGGCCTATGACCGGGTCATCGCGGTGTTCGACGGTTTGGACGGGTACGAGCCCGAGATCATCTTTACCGACAATCATTCCGAAGACCGAACCTATGAGATTCTATCCGAAATGGCGGCAGCCGATCCGCGCGTCCGGGTCATCCGGTTTGCCCGGAACATGGGATATCAGGCCTCGGTCTTGACAGCATATCGCTCGGCCAATGGAGCCTGTGCTGTTCAATTGGATTGCGACATGCAGGATCCGCCCGAGCTGATCCCTCAGATGCTGGACCTGTGGAGACAGGGGAACCACGTTGTGTATGGCATCCGCCGCAGCCTGCCAGACGGACCGGTTGTGGCGGCCGCGCGGCGTGGTTTCTATGCGCTGATTGACATGATCAGCGACGATGATTTGCCGCGAAACGCGGGTGAGTTTCGTCTGACGGATCGACGCATCCTGGATGAGCTGCGCCGCGTCGATGACCGATCACCCTATGTTCGTGGTCTGATCAGCGGTATGGGGTTCAATCAGGTTGGGTTTGAATATGACCGTGCCGCGCGCACTGCGGGGGAATCAAAATTCCCTTTCCGCGCGATGCTGTCACTGGCTGTAGATGGGCTGATCAACCATTCGCTTTTGCCTCTGCGTCTGGCATCGATGATCAGTTTGACGGTTGGGCTTTCAATGTTCCTGCTGATGGTCGGTTATCTGATCGCCAAGGTTGTCTTTGGCCATGACTGGCCTGCTGGTTTTGCGACAACGACCATCCTTTTGCTGCTATCGATGACGCTGAACGCCATGTTTCTGGGCATTCTCGGCGAATATATCGGGCGCATCTTCCTGCAGTCCAAAGATCTGAACCGGCCAATCATTGAACATGAGCTTAATCGACCCGGTCCGAATGACCAGACGGCTGCGCCGCTGCGCGAGGCCGAAGAGCCGCGCAAGAAGATGTCAGGATAGTCCCGCGTGAAGCTGTTGATCATTCAGGGCGGGTTCGGGGCAGGGGGAGCTGAGAAGATTGTCTCGATATTGGCTGCGCACCGATTGGAGCGTGGAGACGAGGTACACGTCGCGGGCCTGACCATGCCCGAGGGTGGATCGTATTTCCCTTATCCAGACAACGTGACCTTGCATGTGGCCGACGCGAATGGCGGGCAGTTGGATCGGTTTCGCCATATTCGCAAAGTGGTTCAGGACGTCTCGCCGGATGTGGTTGTCACCTTTCTGACGAAGATCAATGTTCTGACGCTTCTGGCGACATTGGATCGGCCTACGCCGGTGATTATTTCCGAGCGCAACAACCCGCGTGCGCAATCTGCCCATCCGTTGTGGCGCCACGCCCAAAACTTGCTGGCCCGGCGTGCACGCACGGTGGTCATGCAAACGCAAAGAGCCAGCGAAGACCTGCCACGAGCGATCCAGCGCAAGGCCCGGATCATTTCCAATCCCTGCTCCTTGCCGGCCGGCGCCCGCGAGCATTTGGGCACTGGGACAAGTAACCTGGTTGCGGTGGGGCGACTGGACCGGCAAAAAGGGTTCGATTTGCTGCTTGCGGCGATGCCTAAGATTCTGAAAGGCAATCCGCAGGCGCGGCTGACCATTTATGGTGAGGGGCCAGAGCGAAAAGCGCTGGAAGCTCAGCGAGATCGTCTGGATTTGACGGATGTTGTTTCACTGCCGGGTCCAAGCCCGGCGCCGGGGGAATGGATGGATGGCGCGGATATACTGGTGTTTCCATCCCGCTACGAAGGGTTTCCAAATGTGCTGGCCGAAGCAAGCGTTACGGGCTTGCCCATCGTCTCATTTGACTGCCCCTATGGGCCGCGCGAATTGATCCGGCCAGAAGAGAATGGCCTTTTGGTCCCGTTGGAAGATGTCGACGCATTGGCGCAGGCGGTGCTTCGGTTGTCCAATTCTCCTGAGTTGCTACAACGAATGCGGGATGCGGATATGGAAAGCCGGGTCTGGCTGGCACCAGACAACATTCTTGCAGAGTGGGACGAAACAATCGACGATGCGGTCTAAGGCCCTGAAAGCGCCGAGAGACAGAGAAGGTCAGACCGGGTGAATATCTCGAACACTATACCGGACAGAACCAGCGAAATGCAGCTGGATGAGGATCAGGTCGAACGTCTTGGTCTGGTCGGCGTTCGTGCAATCGTGCGACGCAATCTGGTCCTGTTTCTGTCGGTGTTTGCGGCGATCATGTTGGTTGCTGTTTTGGTCGTCATGTTCAAGGACAGGCTATATGTGACCGGATCCGTCATTGTTCTGGATGACCGCAGGGTCACGATCCGGGCGGACCTTAGGCCGATCGCGAACCTCGAGGTCGCGCTGTCGGAAATGCAGACCGAGGTGGAAATTATCCGCTCTCGGGATTTTGCTGAGAAAGTCGTTAAGCGATTGGGGCTTGATGAAGACCCAACCTATAATCCGCTTTTGATGCGGGGCCTTGCTGACGCATATTCGCCCATTGAAAACTTGACAGAAACAACGTCCAAACTGCTGGAAAGCTATGTTGTTTCGCCTTACCGGAACACGCTGGGGATCGGGATTCAGGTTCACGACACGAACCCAACCCGAGCCGCCCAGATCGCCAACGAGATCGCACGGACTTACATTGATCTGACGCTAGAGATTCAGCAAAGCAGCGCGCATGAGAAAATCGACTTGCTTGTTGATCGAATGGGCGAGTTAGAGGAAGAAATTTCCGGCATCGAAACTGAGTTGTCCTACCTCATCCTGTCCAATCAATTGGATGACACCGTTGAAGGCACCGCCCTGTCTGCCGAGCTTCGAAATGTTTTGGTCCGATTGCGGTTCTTATCCGAAAGCGACGCACCCCAATCCGAGATCGAGCAGCTTGAACAGCGCGCGGAACGCGTGCAAGCGCGGCTTGAGCAACGTTCGAAAGCGGCGCAAGAGCGTATAACGTTGGAACAACGGCTTGAAGATCTATTGGCCCGACGCCAGATTCTGTTTCAACGCAACCGTGATCTGGCGGTTCATGCCGGATTGATGGAACCTTTGGCGCGTCAGATTTCAGTCGCGCAGCCGCCGCTTGAACCTGCGCTTCCAAACCGAAATACGGTTCTGGCGGGCAGCTTTGCCAGCGCGCTGGTCATTGCGTTTATTTGCATCCTGCTGCGGGAAATGCTGAACAAGCGGCTGTTCGTCCGCCGGTCCGTTCACCCTGCGCTTGGGCTGCAAGGGGCATTGGCCTTTCCTCAGTTTCCCCGCGCGGCGCGCCATAGCATTTCCGAACTGATCGCATTGTTCGATCAACGCATGCCACCCGACCCTCGGGCCGAAGGCGCCCGGCATGTTTTGTCAGTTCTGATGGATCGGTTGTCGCAGGACGGCTCGGCACGGATGGTGATTACCTCGTCCTCACAAACCGACCAATCCGCCTTTGTCACGCTGTGCCTGTCGGTTTCTGCGGCCAAGGACGGCTTGCGTGTCTTGTTCATAGATATCGATCCGACGGATGACCCCTCGGTCGCGGACCTGTTACCCCGCGCCAGGTCCCAATACGGCCTGCCGCTGTTGTTGGGCAACGCATTGTTGATGACGCAAGAAACAGTCGAAATCGCAGACAAGGTCAAATACGTCAGACCGTCGGTTGATGACCAGGTGCCTGTCGATCTGTTCGATTCACACAACATGTGGTCCGGGACAGCGGCGTTGAGCGATTTGTATGACCAAATAGTTATTCTCGTTCCTCCCATCACCGAAAACGCAGTACTTGGCCGGTTGCTCTCCTTTACGGACAACGTGGTGTTTATCACCCGTGACCAGTCGTCCGGTGTCGAGGAAATTGTCCGCTCATTGGAAAAGCTACGGCAATTGAATCTAGAGCCGACAAAGCTTGTGAATTTCGGATAGGCACGGTCGGATCATGTTTAAATCTGTCAACGAACACGTCATCCGAACACACACAAAGCCGGAAACACGACTTGAATTTGTACTGGTTGCGATCGCGGTCTTTTTCTCGCCGCTGAACTATTTTCGACCGGGGTTCGTGTTCTTTACGCTTGGAGATTTCTTCATTCTCCTGGCCTTTTTCGTGGTTTTGTTCAAGGGGCGCCTGCCGCTTCGCCCGCTGGGATCGGCCTCTACCCTCTGGTTCGCATCAGTACTGACTTTTCTGGCGGGCTTTGCCGCGGCATCGATCATCAATGGTGATGCGATGGCGGGTGCGCTGGGGCTTATGCAGTACTGTTTTTCCTTTGTGCTTCTGCCCTGGATCATCCTGAGACGATCACGGAAAGAAACAGAGACGCTGATTTTCCTTTTTGTCCTTTCTATTGCGCTGGCGATGATCCATGGCGCTTACTACGTCAACTTCGTCCCTGGTCGAAACGATTTTGTAAGCGGAAATGGACGTCTCAGCGGCTTGTTCGAGAAGGAAAATGAATCAGGGGTTCTGGCAGCACTATCACTGGTGTTTCTTGTGTGGTTGCGGGGTGTGCATCGCGTGACAACTCTGGGTGCAATCTTACTTTTCTTACCAGTGACTTATGGGGTGCTACTGACAGGATCAAATACAGCTTTCTATTTGTGTATCGTAGGCGTCACGCTTTTTGTTTTGCTGACCGGATCGGTGAAAGCAACCGTTGGTCTGACAATCGGTGTCGTCCTCTTCTTCATCGCGGCTGTGCTGTTTGGTGAGTTTTTCCTGCCCGAAGTGTTTCAGGAGCGCGTGTTCTCGGCGGTTCGTAACGCCGACATCAGTGAGTCCGGCACCATTGATGACAGGTTGTTTCTGATACAGGAATCCATGAAGTTCGGAAATGAAACGCTTTGGTTGGGATATGGCATCGACCAGTACGAAGAAAAAAGTGCAATCGGCGCACCTGTACACAATGCTTATTTACTGACTTTGACAGAAGGCGGCGCCGTTTCTCTTGTGGGTTTGGCTGGATTGTTTGCTTCCGGAATCTACGTGATCTGGCGCTACAAGATGATGATGGGTGGGGCGAAAGACACGGCACTGGCTGTTACAATTCTGATGATGTTGATGATGGTTCTGAATACATCGCCCCATTTCTACGCCCGGTTCTGGCTGGTGCCTTGGATGCTTGGCTTGTCAGTTTGTCTGACTGGGCGGGAAATCAAGCTTCCCTTGGTTGGGCGGCCTTTGAGACGGGCTCAGTGACGTGTTGACATTGGTCATCAGCCAGCACAATTTCGGGCGTATTTTGTTTAAGATGTTGATTGATTTCCGACCGTGTGGATTGGATAGCAAGTGACTGGAGTGTGTTGTATTGCAATCACTTGAACCCCGAAAAACCGGACAAACTAAACCTGTTCGCAAGATTGCGGTTGTTGCCAATCTGACATCTTCGCTGGTCAATTTCCGCTATGATCTGTTGCGTGAAATGTCGATGCGGGCCGAGGTAATTGCCTGTGGTCCGGAACGCCACGCGCCCAGCGAGGCCGCGCTTCGAGACATCGGCGTCAAGTTTGTAGAATTTCCAATGTCCCGCACTGGTATGAACCCGATCGAAGACATTGGAACCGTGCGCGCGTTAAAGCGCATATTCCAAGACTTTGAGCCGGATACTGTTTTTGCCTACACAATGAAGCCAATCATCTATGGATGCCTGGCAGCACGACTGGCGCGTGTGCCGCGAAAATATGCGATGTGCACAGGCTTGGGCTATGTGTTCAATGCCCAGAATACCAGCCTGAAACGACGGCTGGTCCGCGTACTTTCATCTAACCTGTACCGGTTTTCACTGAGGGGCGTTGACGAACTGCTGGTCTACAACAAAGCCGATGAAGAAGAGTTTCAGGCCCGTGGGATGGTCAGTGCAGGCACAGAGTTGAGCATCGTGCCGGGGTCTGGGGTGAACCTGACGAAATACGCGCATTCAAGCCCACCCGATGGGCCACCTGTGTTCTTGATGATCTCGAGGCTTCTAAAAGAGAAGGGTGTTTTTGACTTTGTCGAAGCAGCGCGTCTGCTAAAGCGCAAACACCCTCAGGCCCGGTTTCAGCTGTTGGGGCCGATGGATGCCAATCCAGACTCGGTCGGTCAGCGTGAGATAGACACCTGGACGCGTGAAGGTGTCGTTGAATATCTGGGCGAGACAACAGATGTTCGCCCCTATTTGAAAGACTGCTCGGTCTTTGTTTTGCCCTCGGCCTATCGAGAAGGAATACCGCGGACAATCCTTGAGGCGATGTCGACCGGACGCGCTGTCGTAACCACGGACGCGCCGGGGTGCTCTGACCCGGTCATCGAAGGCGAAACGGGTTTCGTCGTACCGATGCGCAACCCGCAAGCGTTGAGCAAAGCAATGGCAAAATTTTTGGACCAACCCGATTTGGTTTCGCAGATGGGGCAAGCCGCGCGCATACGCGCAGAAGCTGTATTTGATGTGCGGCGCGTCAACACAATTCTGCTTAGGAAAATGGGGCTGCTGCGGCAGCAAGAGCAGCTGGCGCCAACTAAGATCAGCTGACATATCTTCAGATTTTTCCCACTCGTAGTGAGGTGTGCCGGGTACAGAGCGTTGCCCAGCTCGTATGAAATAATCTCTGTTTTTCAGTATTTTGGCAAAAAACTATAAAACCTACGGGATTCCCCTAATACCCGTCATGCAGATGCTTTGATAAGTTGGGTTCAACCACAGATAAATACCGGTGAAGCCTTAGGGCACTATCACTCACTCGGAAGAAATGACCAGCATTTGGGGTGCTGGTCATTTGCCTTTTTGGGGTACCGTTTTGAAGAGACGACTGGGTCTCAGCGTATACTGTCTGGCAATTGGTAGCCGTAGTCTTCAAGTGGCAGACCCGTAAGGTCTTTGAGGATTGCATTGGACTCCGCAAAGGCCCCTTCGAACTGCGCCGCAGCATGCCTTGCCATACGGGTTTCCAATGCCTGATCCAGTGCGTCCGGGAAAACGCGACTTAATGGCCCGCTCAACTTTCCAAACCGTCGTGTGGCGTAAGGAAAAGGGATCACTGCCCCGGTACTGAGCTGATTGTTACTGAAAACGCGGTTCACCCCGCGTTGCAACAGCTGGAAACTTTGCGAGCGTTTCGTGTTTGTCTTAACGAACTTCCGTTTCGGCGCTGCGACACCTAACGAGCTGCACAAGCTGGACACAAATGCATCTGAATCTCGAACGAACTGCTCGTAGGTGAGACCGTGTACGCGATCAGCGCCAAACAGGTTTTGGTAGTATCGGAAAAGCCTATCATATCTATAAAAGTCAGGGGTAAACATCGGGACCCGGCGCATCATGGGTTCGATCTGTGCGATGTAACCTTTGAAAGACTTGTGACCGCCGTCCGTAATGTACTGGCTGTACATAGACAGAATACTGGACAGCTGTTCCCGGAAGACAATGAGGACATGGGCTTCAGGGAAGGTTTGCTTCAGGCGTTGCGCGATCAACGGGCTGTCGAATCCACCCGAAGCTGGGTAGCCCGAGAACCGCTCGTGCGAGAAGACAGAGATTTTTTCCGATTTGTGCGAAGCGTCGAGAAAATCCGCGTATTGTTCGCGAACTGCAGATGAATCAAAGGTCAGCGGCTGCGGCAACACGAATCTGTTTGAAAGGACGAATTTTCGTTCCTCTGGCGGGCTTGCAAACGGACCATCAGACGTTGAGAACAACTGTTTCTGCAACGCGGATGTAGCGGTCTTGTGGTACCCAATGTGGAGGAGAACTTTTGCTTGTTCCATATAGCGTTAATTAATACCCAAACTCGATCGACCACCTAGTACCCGCACCCTAGTGGGATAAGCTACCGCGTTCTTCCACCCTGTTTTGGAAGGGCCCCAACTACAATTTCGCATGTTCAAAACCGGTTTCCCAAAACAGGACTGGATTTCCCTATCAAACTGCGCTTTCGTAAAACGATACAAGCGTAAAAAACAAAATGATAGAAGTAGGGGCGGATAGAATCGCCAAAAATTAGAGTTTGACGAGTTATGAAAGGTATTTGACCTGAGACGAGTACCAAGGTTTTTTTGCACCATGTTGTCTTTGGGTGCCCGGGTCAACGCCCGGAATTACCGCAGCCAAGAACTATGACCCAGTTTGATGCCAGATCTCTGATTGGGCGGCTTGCCAAGAACATGTCATGGCTGTTCTTGTCCCAGATACTGATCGCAGTGTTTGGCCTGGCGACCCTGATCATCACCGCGCGTGCGGTGGGTCCTGCTGCGGTGGGAATTTTGGCGTTAGTAGATGCCTATGTACAGGTCTTAGACCGGCTGTGCCGATTGGAGCCTTGGCAGGCGGTGATCAAATACGGCAGCGATGCCCTGACCGAGGATGATACCCATCGTTTTGGTCACCTGATCAAACTGTCGATCGTCATTGACATCATTGGCGGCATTTTGGCGGGAACAGTTGCGATCCTGCTGGCACCAACTGTGGCCCCGATGATTGGTCTGCCCGAGGATATCGGAGCGTCTTATATCGCATTGGTCGCGATTGGGCTAATTTTCTCTTTGCGCCCAACCGGGATCGCGGTGCTTAGAATTCATGACAGATTCGATTTGTTGGCGATCTCGGATATGGTCGTGGCGGGGCTGCGCCTTGTTGGAACAATCATCGTATTCCTGCTGGATCTCGGCCTTTGGGCGTTTCTGGCTTTAATGCTGATGCATCAGATCCTAACTGGCCTCGTCGCCTTTTTCATCGCCTTACGGGAACTGCAACGACGAGGCGTGCGCGCCTTTATGTCCTTAAAGCTAAGCACCGCCCTGAAGCAAAATCCCGGATTTCTGCGGTTCTTGTGGAACTCGAACTTCAACGTAGTCCTCAGGCAATCGACACAACGGTTGGACGTTTTGGTTGTGGGTGCGCTGCTCGACGTGACATCGGTGGGTTTTTACCAGGTTGGCAAACGGATAATGACCAACATCGTGCGCATTGGCGGCCCCATCCGACAGGTCCTTTACCCCGAAATGACGCGGCTTTGGTCAGCTCAGAAGCATGATCGCTTCTGGAAGCTGGTTCGCTACATCTCGATGCTGATGTTTGGGGTATCTTTGGCCATCTCGATCCCTCTGGCATGGAAGATGTCTGATCTGGCCGTCTTGTTGTTTGGTGCCGAGTTCCAGGGCGCCGCGCCTGTTATGACAATTTTGATGTTTGCGGCGGTGATCTACCTGGGCGGCTTGGCACTGAATCCGGCGCTGTTGAGCATGGGGTTGGATCGGGCACTGGTGCGCACAACCATGATGGCGACAGGTGTTTTTGCGCTTTCTTTCATACCGCTTTTGTTTGTTCTGGGAATCGAAGGCGTCGCCTTTGCCCATGTCATATTTAACATCGTTTGGACGACTGGATGCATTTTGGCGATCCGGTCCTATCCTGCCCCGAGATAGAGGTCTATAACCCACCCATAGTATCGCGACATAAAGCTCGAAATTTACCAGTGACTTACGATTAACGAGAAGAATAATGACCAAACGTATCCTTTTCCCTTTCGAGGGAGACACCGTAATCGGCGGAAGCCATGTCTCGGCCATGAAACTGGCCGCTGGTTTGGACAGATCAAAGTATGAACCCTACATTCTGGTTCACTACAAGGACGGGCTGGCCGGTGAATACGCGCGGTCTCTCGGGTTAGACTATGAGGTGTTGGAGAAACCCGCCCTAATGTCACCGGGACAAATCAGCTATGACGGAGATTGCGGGCCGACGAAGTACCTGCTGTCAAGTGTACCGCAGTTCATTTCGGTCCTGAACCGGATCAAGCCGGACATCGTCCACACCAACGAAGGGCGGATGCATTCGAATTGGGCTTTACCGACGAAACTGTCAGGGCGCAAACATATCTGGCATCATCGGCAGGACCCCACAGCCTTTGGGATCAACAAACTGGCCCCGGTCTTGTCGGACCACATCATCAGCGTCTCTCATTTCTCCAAACCCAGCAAGCCTGTACGGTCGGTGGACAAGAAGTTCACCGTTATCCGCAGCCCGTTTGACTTTAACCCCAATCCACCGGACCCCGCGGCGGCTCGAAAAGAGGTACTCGAAGAAATGGGGTTGCCGGATGATGCCTTGCTGCTGGGGTATTTTGGAAACTTCGTACCCCGCAAGCGCCCGGATCATTTTGTAAAGGCTGTAGCTGCGATCCAAAAGCGCATGCCAGATGTTCCGGTCCACGGCTTCCTTTTCGGTAGCGTTGTCGATCGTGGAAATGCCTTGGACCAAGTATGCAAGGACTTGGCCGCCGAGGCGTGGATGGACAAACAAATTCATATGATGGGATTTCGCCAACCGATTGATGGCTATATGGCAGCGATGGATGCAAATCTGGTGACCGCACTGGATGAACCGTTCGGGCGCACCCTGATCGAAACCATGTATCTGGGCACACCAGTTGTTGCGACACGACATGGCGGCAATATCGAAGCGATTGTTGATGGCGAAAACGGCTTTTTAGTCGATCCGTTTGATGCCGAAGGATTTGTAGAACCAGTCATGCGTTTGCATCAAGATGCGGATATCCGGGCCAAGATTATCAACGCCGGGCAACGCCACGCCCGTGAGAATTTTGGCATGGCGATCCATATCGATGGTGTCTGCAGGATCTACGACCAGCTACTAAACTGACTGTCAACGCAGCCTGACTAGGATTTGGGCGTGTTCGCCGCACCTGGAAACTGCAGATAGGATAGGCGCCTGATTTCACGGCGCCCCCGCGCCAACGAGTCGAGGATCAAAGCGCATACAACCGACAGCATTGACGCGACAAATCCCGAAACAGCAACCAGCAGTGACGGTATCCGGTTCACCAGACCGGTTTCCAGAAACTCGCCGAAAACTGAAAGAAAGACCCACAATGAGGGCAGAAAGAAGATGTATGCGAGCGACAGAAAGAAGGCAATTGGTTTTTCTTCTTTGATCAAAAAGCTGATCATCTTGAGGATACGCCACCCATCTCTGAATGTCGAAAGCTTGGAGCTAGAGTCCGGAAGGCGAGAGAAGTAGTTGGTCTCTACCTCTCCGATCGGCATACGCATTTGCATCGCGTGAACCGTCAACTCGGTTTCGATCTCAAACCCGTTGGAGAGTGCCGGAAAGCTCTTGACAAAGCGCCGGCTAAAAACACGATAGCCGGACAAAAGATCGTTGATCTTGTTGCTGAAAAAGAACTTCACCAACCCGCTGAACAAGGCATTGCCAAATTTATGGCCTCGACGATATGCCTCGCTTTCTTTGTTCACGCGTGCGCCGTTCACCATGTCTAAATTCTGAGAAACAAGCAGCTGCACCAACTCAGGCGCGGCGGCACTGTCATACGTCGCATCGCCGTCCGCCATGACGTAAACATCCGCGTCGATATCCGCGAACATCCGGCGTACAACGTTACCCTTGCCTTGCAACGCTTCGGTGCGCACCGTCGCCCCGGCTTGCTGTGCGACACGGATCGTGTCATCGGTCGAGTTGTTGTCGAAGACGTAGATAGTCGCATTCGGCAATGCCTGGCGAAACTGTGCAACCGTTTCTCCGATTGCAACAGCCTCGTTGTAGCAAGGCAGAATAACAGCGATTTCCAACCCTTGCAGGTCTGGCAACGCCGACGCGTTACCTTTGAAATCGACTGTGCTCTGGCTCATGAGCATAGCATGTCCTCGAGTCCTTCATTCAAGGCGATTGTAACTTGAGGACAAGCCCGCGAGCACGCAGTTAATTCATGTTGGAGCGTAAAAGAGTGCCATCTGTTGTCTGAACAACCTGTTTCAGGTTCAGTTCTTCGGTCAGTTCTTGTTGTGTGGGCAGGTAAAACCGCCAGGTCACTTCGTCGAAATAGGCGACTACTGCTTTACCTTGCGCAAGACCTTCACGCATCTCGGTTAAGGTTTTGTTGTAGGGGCGTCTGGGGTGTTCTTTACCAGTGCGGCGATCAAACTTCATTGGCAACCATGTCGTCCCTTTGCCCGTCAGCAGGTGCACGACGTCGGGTGCATTGGTGTAGACAAATACGCCGGGCTCCAAATTGTTGATCTCAGACACCAAAGGTGACTGAAACCATTGAGGGCCTGAGAAGAATATGCCTTCGCTGCGGAAGTTGGAAATCAACGTGCCGGTTCTGACAACGTTCGACGCCAGAACCAGCGCTCCAAAAACCAGCAACCCGGTTCCAAGCAGAGCCTGCGCGCGCGTCTTTCCGTCCTCGCGCAACATCACACTGTATTGTGCGCCAATCACGACGATCAACACATACACCGGCGCAAAGTATGAGGGCTTAAGTGGCAGGTTCGGCTCGATCAAGATCGACAGCAACAACAACGCGAAATGGCCAAAAATGTAGACCGCTGATATCAGAGGGAAAGCAACAAGTCTTGCGTTGGGCTGCGAAACATCCATTGCAAATACGTGTCGTTCAGCCCCGTACCAGACAACGGCTGCCAGCAGGCCAATCAAAGCAAGCGCGGCTGCGGCTTTCACAAACCCGGGCACTACGCTGGGGAAAAAGGAAACCCAGATCGAATTTGCGCCTTGCATCAAAATGCCAATGGTTGCGTTGCCAAGGAATCCAAATTCACGCCCCAGCCCTGTACCACCAGTTCTGGCTTCGATCACAGACCACAGAAGCAGTGGAGCAGCGACAACGGCAACAAAGGCGAGCGCGTGCAATACGCGGGTTTTCGTATTTCCGGGGCCGAGAAAAAACGCCGTCAAGACCCCCACAACCCAAACTGGTGCGCCATTAAAGCGTGTTAGGAAGACCAGAACCGAGACAAGTCCGGCCAAAAGCAGGAACCGAACCGAGCCTGTTCCCGCGTAGACACTAAGTAAGGTCAACGCGGCAACGAGAAGAAAAATGAACATCGCCTCGGACAGAACAGTGACATGCAGTTCAAACACTAGCGGCGATGTTAAAACCAGAACCGCCGACAAGACGGCGATGAGGCGAGTTGCACCAAACCCACGTACAAGACCATATACTGTGAGGGCGGTCAGGATTAAAAATGCAACGTTCAAAATTGTTGCGGCGGCGATGCTGTCCAGACCAAACGCAGAAACAATATCGATCGCCCAGACATACCCCGGCGAATTGCCCTGCAAAAAGTACGGGAAACTCAGGTAAAACGCGGAATCCGGACGGATACCAATGCCCCACGGGGTCGCTGCGACAAACATGAGTATGGAGACCGCTGCGATGCAGCCGCACCAAAGTACATCCGGTCGGGCCAGTCTGTTCGAACGGACGGTATTCACGACCGACCTCCTTCAATACTCGTCAACAAATAACGCGTTACACTTTTCATGATACTCTTTTTTGTCTAGGTGCCTCAAACAACAAAGCTGTTTGGCTTTAAATTTTACCAATCTCGTAGAATGTATTGCCCGCCACAAACCCGTCCAATCCTACTTGCTGGGAGTAGTGGGCCAAATCACTTGTTGAGTTTATAAAGCCTGAGTTTTTGAAGTTCAGTGAAGTGTTACACAATACGCCGACACCCGAGATTGCTTTAAACTCGGCCAGAAGGTCATAGAAAAAGGCGTTCTGATCGCGTCGCACAGTTTGAACGCGGGCGGAGCCGTCCACATGTGTGACCGCCGCGAGGCTAGGATCGATGACCTGGTGGAAGCTCAGCATATAGGGCGATGACCCTTCCAAATCGAAATGCAGATGCGCATCTTCTTCCAAACATGATGGTGCAACAGGGCTGTTTTCCGCGCGCCCTTTGATCCGGTTCAACCGCGCCCGCGTTTCCGCATTGAACGGTGCAGCCAATATCGAGCGGTTGCCAAGGGCGCGGGGTCCAATCTCACAGTTTCCGCGGGTCCACCCGATGATTTTTCCGTCATACAAAGCCTGGGCTACGTGCTTTAGGTTTAGTTCGGTCGCTGTAAGCCCTTCCAGATCGGCCTTGTCGTCACAGAAGGATTGGCCCGAATAGACGGACCAATTCAACTTGGCGCGCCCGGTGAAATGCCGCATGGCATCGACAGCGGTACCAATCGCGCAACCGGAATCTCCAGTGGTTGGTGGGACAAACACTTCCCGAAACAGGCCGCTTTTCTCCCACTTGGCGTTCCAGTTTCCATTCAACCCACAACCACCGGCAATGATCAGGGGATACCCCTTTTGCAGATGTGTTTCCGCGAAATCTTGGAACTGCTTGAAAATAGCGTCTGACAGTTTGGTGGCCAGGTTCTTCAACCTCTGGCTGTCGGTTCCGATGTTGAAATACGGCGAATTGACAAACGAGCTTTTGCGCAACGGGTCGGTCGTTGTGTCTATCGACAGAATTTGGTCTATCAACACCTGTTCTTCTTCCTCCGCTGGACCACCTTCGCCGAAAGCGCAGGCAGCCATCAAACGGCCTGGATCTGCTGGCCGTAACTCACCACCTGAGATTGGGAAATCCGGATCAGCCAAAGCATATAGAAACGCAAAGCGCGTGCCCGGAGAAGTCATAACCCGACCACGATGGTGAATGTTCAGGTCGCGGTCGATTTCATAAAAGTCGCCAAGTACACCCTCCCAAAGCAGCACGTAACAGGGCTCTCCTTGCGCAAATGGCGACAGGGCGTAACTGCACCAAATATGGGCACGCTCATGGGTCGAAGTATAGTAGTCCACCGTTTTGCCAAAAAATGTGCGCTTGCCGACCGTTTCTGACCCGGCGCCAATGCCGAAATATCCAGCTCCTGATGTCGTCACGTGATCAATGCTATTTCTCGACCAGCCACTTAGCGCAAGGACGTCTGGCAAATCTTTGAACCAAAGGCCTGCATCAATAAACGTGTCCGGCGTTACCGGTGTATATCGGGGGAAGCTGTTCTTTTCGGCCTCATAGGAAAACAACAGGCTGTCATCTGCGCTGTCGACGCCTGCAACGGTGCCGTCGTGGCCTGATTTAAAAGACAGAATCTTCATCCCAAACACCTCACCAAACTGATCGGTTTCAGAGTCAGCAGGTCATGCTACCGCTTGCAGCACAATCAGGGCCCAAGCCCTTCCTGAAGAACTGTCTTTGCAACATTCATGCCAATATCCCGCATGCTCTAGCGAGACCAATCTTTGGCGATATGGGAACATATGCAAACCTGAAAATCTTAAACCGAACCAAATGCCAAATTTATCGCCATCAACCTAACAGATGGGGCAGGGGTCTTGTAAACACTCTTTTGCTGCATTCGCTATAGGTCAAATGCAACCACTCTTTTTGTGGACGGATTCGCGACATCTGTACGATTGTTCGCAAATTAGCGCCAGTTCGGCCCATGTATTTGGCCACCAACTAACTGTCAAAGCTGGTATTTGTATTTGTTTTTCAATCGATCGGACGGTTCAGATCCAATGTGACAAATTTTTAGCCTGCTTTAGTGACCTACGACCTTGCGCCACCAATGCACTCACCGTTACTCTATGCCGGTTATCGGCAGTATATTTGGCCAAAGGTGTTTTAGGTTATGTCAGTGATATTGGGTTTAGCGACGATGAATAACAGCGCAGCGGCGTTGTTTGTAGACGGCAAATTGGTTGCTGCAGTCGAAGAGGAGCGGTTGACGCGGGTCAAGAATGACGGCGCTTTTCCGCATCACGCAATCACCGAAGTTCTGCGAATCGGCGGGTTGAAATTTTCAGATATCGAAGAGGTTGCCGTCTATTGGCAGCCATGGCGCATGGCTGGTCGTGGCGTCGGTACTGTGCGCAAGATCCTGCAAAGCCCCTCGGCGGCAAAAAGTGTGACAACGCGCATTGGCGCATTGTTTTCCTCGGATAGCGGTACTGAAGGCCCACAGGAGAGTGGCTGGATGGATCTGTTCCGCGTCCGTAAGATTCTGACAGCGGAACATGGCCCCTGCGATTTCAAGTTGCATTACATCAATCACCACCTGACCCATCAACTCTATGCCGAGGCAATGCGGGATTGGGACAGCTTTGTGTCACTTTCCTATGACGGTGGTGGCGAAGAAAGCTCGACCATCGTGACCACCGTCCGCAATGGCAAACGCGAGGGTATAGCGGATCACCGCTGGCCAAACTCTTTGGGACACTTTTATTCCGCGTTCACTGGCTTTCTTGGCTTCAAGATGCTGGAAGGCGAATACAAGATGATGGGTTTAGCGCCATATGGCAAACCCATTTATCGCGATGCAATCCTCAAGGAAATTCTGCTGCTCGAAGACAATGGCGGCTACCGTGTGAATACCACGCTGTGCGACTATCATTCTGCCTTGCGTGGCGTTTTCCATCCTCGCCTTGAGGAGCTGTTCGGAGAGGCGCGTGAGCCCGGAACCGCCCCGAATGAACGGCATATCGACCTTGCTGCGTCGGTTCAGGCGGCATTTGAGGACGCGCTTCATCACATTCTTGGACCGGTTCGCAAAGCAAATCCAGATCTGCGCAAGTTGGTCGTTTCCGGGGGCTGTGCGCTGAACGTGACAGCCAATGGAACCCTGATTTCCAAAGGTACGTTCGACGAAATCATTATCCCACCTGCGCCGCATGATGCGGGATGCGCGGTGGGCGCGGCGCTGGCCTGCGTTCCCCATGACCAAGTCGACCTGACCTCGGTCCGTAGCCCGTATCAAGGGGCCGAATGGGATACCAAATCCATCGCCACGGCCTTGGATAACTGCTGCGCACAGTCACAAACTGCGCTGGCTCAGTCAGACCTGCTAGATCAGGTGACCGATCTGCTGGCAGACGGTAAGATCATTGCGTGGTTTCAGGGCCGAGCGGAATTTGGACCACGCGCGCTTGGCACGCGATCCTTCCTCGCTGACCCGCGAAAGGACAGTATTCGCGACGACATCAATGCAAAGATCAAGAAACGCGAACACTTCCGCCCCTTCGCACCCAGTGTCGCTGAAGAGGCCGCTTCGGACTTTTTTGAGATTGATCAAACCAGCCCTTATATGAACATCGTTGCTCGCGTTCACGACGAACGCGCCGCAGATATCCCGGCGATCACCCATACAGACCAGACAGCCCGCGTGCATACCGTTTCACAGTCGGCGAACCCGCTATATCACGCGCTGCTGACCACATTCGGCGAAAAAACGGGTGTGCCGGTCTTGTTGAACACCTCATTCAATATTCAGGAACCCATCGTCTACTCTCCGGAACATGCCTGTGCGACCTTTGCAGCCTCGGGCGTTGATGCTTTGGTAATCGGTGACTTTGTCGTGCTTCGCGAGGCGCTGAAAGAGGAAAGCCCCAGCAAAGCCGTGGCATAATCGCGTGTTTCTAAGCATCGACTTCGAAGATTTCTCGCATGATCTGAAGCGAGAACTCGGGGTTTGGGACACAGGGCCGCTTCGGGTTGAGGCGCTTTGGCGCAGTTATGAGACTATTGCTGCGTTTCTTCAGGAACATGGTGGCCCAAGTGGACGCACGGCCACCTTTTTCTGCACGGGCGTCGTCGCCGAAAAAGCCCCGGAACTCGTGGCGCATATCGCAAAACAAGGTCATGAAATTGCTTGCCATTACCACTATCATGACAGCATAGATCGGCAATCGATCGCAACGATTGACCAGATGTTGGCGCGCGCAAAGGACTGTTTACAACAGGCCGCGAATAGTCCCGTTCGCGGGTTTCGCGCCCCAAAATTCCGGCTGAACCGTAATACGTCCGAGCACTACAAACTGATCGAGCGCTATTTTGACTATGACAGCTCATCATTCTTTGAGACCGCGGATGAATGCCAGCAGTTCTCCAATTCGATGACCTTGTCTGACTTACAGCTGATCCCATTGTTTTCCGGGCGGTACAAAGGCTCGGGTCCGCAAATACGGTTGGGAGGCACCTACCTGAAGCTTGCGCCTGATACGGTTGCGCGGGATTTGATCACCCAGGCCAAAAGTGCGGGAGTCGTTCCGCACGTTTACTTACACCCTTACGAAACGGTTGAGCACAGGGAGTTTTGGGTGTCCCAGCAGGACTTGAGAAAGCTGGGGACTGGCAAAGCCGCGTATTGGGCGGGGCGACAGAACCAGTGGTTGCGGTTTGGCGGCGCGCGCTTACTTCGAAAGTTGACGCGGCTGATCCCTCCCGAGGGGCTGTCCGGTCGTTTGGATCAGCTGATAACCGACAAATAAAAAGGGGGCCGGTCAAAGACCAGCCCCAGTTTATCAGCTGAACCGAGGGATCAGTTCGAAGCTGCGTTCAACTTTTCGTTTTGCTCGCGCAGGGTGTCCGAGATGATCGCGTACCATTCGCCGGATTCGCGCATTTCGATCAGGCCTTTGTTCATCATCGCAATATACTCGCGCGCAAAGGGGTTGGTGCGATGCGCAAGAAAGCTCATCGACGACAGTGTAGAAACGTATGGGTTTTCAACGATGTCAGCAGAAGTCAGACCCATGTCGTTCATCGTTGCTGCGAACAGATCAACTTCAAACGCTGCCACATCTGCGGTGCCAGTCAAAACCGCATCAAGGCATTCACGGGCCGAGCTGGGATGAACCAAAGTCAGGTTTTCGGAATTTAACCCGACTTCTTCAAGCACAACCATGCTCCAGCCATCCATACGGCAGAGCGTTGCGCCTTCAAGGTCTTCGAAGGCTGTTGCCTGTGCGAATTCGCTTTCCGGCAGAGTGAAAAAACCGCCAACGATGTCGTAGACCGGGACCGTAGCAACAAATTCGTTGCACCGGGATTCAGTAGCTGCGGACCACTCATAAGTGCGGTTCGTACAATCAGGCACTGTCCAGGCGATCGAGATATCGAATGCGCCCAGTGGCAAGAGAGTCTCTAGGTGTGAGGACCAGTCATCCACAAAGCTGACCGAAAAATCGCGGCTGTTGCCAGCACGCTGAAGGCTGGTTGTCGCCAGGCGGGTCATGATCCCACCTCCGTTCAGCTTTTCACTGGTGAATGGTTCCCATCCGTTGCCCGACACCATCTTGATTGGCGGAGCGTAGACATTCGAACGTTTGACGCTTGCCGCGCGCTGTTCTTCAGCCGCAATTAGTTCTTGGGCGCTTTGACCGTTGGGCAGGCTGCCGTCTTCACAGGGCAGGGCCAGAACCAAACCTGGCTCAAGCGCGCCTGGGTTGGTGATTACATTCCGGTTGGCGTTAAAGATCGGCTGATAGTTTGATGAGCCATAGGCCGCGATGGCGATGGTCGCCATCGTATCACCATCTGCGACTGTATAGTTCGTACAAGCTTCCTGAGCGGCGGCGGCACCGGCGCTTAGGGCAGTGACGGCGGTGGCCGACATCACAACTTTTTTCAGATTAAATTCAAACATGTCCACTTCCTCCAGACTTTTGGTTTGTCAGGCTTTTTGGAGCCCTATCCATTTTCCATTTGATAACGCAGGGCGGTCGACACGATGTCGCGCCATTCGCCGGATTGCTGCATGATTGCCAGACCCTGGTTCAGCGTCTCAAGGATCGCTTCCCCATCAGGATTGTCTTTATGGGTCATGACGTTAAGCGACTTGATCGCCGCGAGATTGGGGTTTTCGATAATGCGGTGTTCGTAACCCAGGCGCCCGATTGTCTCGACAGCAAGATGGGCCTCGATTGCGACGATATCGGCTGTTCCTTCCATCACTGCATGGAAGCAGTCATCCGGTGATACCGGGCGCATCAAAGTCACTGCAGGCTCATAAAGCCCGACCGCATCCATGTGGGACAAAGACCAGCCTTCAGGACGGCAGATCGTCGTACCAGCAAAGTCAGCATAAGTCAGCGTCTGCTCATAGCCTGAACCGTTTCGTGCAAAGAACGTATCCACAACCTCATAGAACGGGTTCGAGAAGTTGTAGGTCTCGCAACGCGAACGATCCGTTTCAGATAGCGCTTCGGCCGCTTCGCAGTTTGGGCGCGACCACGGGAACGTTCCGTCAAAAGCGAGCGTCGGCATCAGAAGATCCAGATGCGAGGACCAGTCATTGACGAACTGGATTTTATAAGACTGCTCGGGCGCGGCGCGCAGCATCGCCGTCTCTACCAATTGAGTGTACAGGCCGCGATGTGGTAGTGCCTCATCCGTGAAAGGCGCGTAGTTCCCACTTGTGATCAACAGTAGCTGACGGTCACCAAACTCGGGGCGTGTGCCTACACCGGCGTCACGGATCAGAGCAGCACCTTCGGCACGGGCCGCTTCAATCTCTTTTTTCGCTTCGGCTTTGGCAGCAGCAACGGCATCCTCACTGGCTTGTTGCGCTTCGGCTTCTGCCGCGGCTACACGGGCTTCGGCGTCTGCAATGGCCTTTTCGGCGCGCGCTTCTGCGGCTTTCACCAGTTCCGCTGCCATAGCAGAGGCAAGCCGTTCGGCCTCGGTATCAGCCAGAACCGGCGCGCGCCCAAAGTCTTCCAGACAGGGCATGGTCAGTACGTCACCGACCCGAATGACGTTCGGGTTTGATCCGATGACATCCCGATTGGCGTCATAGAGGATCCGGAAGTCTTCTGTCGCATAAACCTCTATCGATAGATCACGCAGGCTGTCACCGCGCTGAATCTCGTAGGTTGAACACGCCTCCTGGGCCGAGGCCGCGCCTGTAGCGGCGGCAAGGGCCAGACTGGATATGATCAGATGTTTTCTCATTTTTACTGTTGCTTTGCCTTTTTAGGTTCTCTTCAGTTTCACGACGGCAATTGATAGGTTGTCCTGATCTGGATCGTTTTTGACCTGCAGTGCCTTAAACAATGAGTCCGCGATATCCTGGGCCAATGCCTGTGAGTTGTTGCTCAGAATGGTCTGTATCTCGGCGTTACTCAGGTATTGCAGCCCGTCGCTGCTCAGAATGAGAATGTCCTCCGCCGTTAGTATCAGCGGCTCTTCCGGGCAATCGACCTGAGGGATTGCAGCCCCCATAACGACCGAAGTCAGCTGGTTGCGGTCAGGATGGACCTGAGCCTCGGCTTCTGTCAGAAGCCCCTGGGCCGCTTGCGCGTCAATCATCGGGGCCATCGAGTGATCTTCGTTGATCTGCTGCAGATCACCGTTTCGGAAAAGATAAAGTGGGCTATCCCCGATTGAAATCCAGAACACGCGCTGATCCAGCAGCAGGACACCCAGAAGGGTGGAACCCATGTTGAATCCGTCACCCTGTTCTTCGTTGTGAGTTGCAATCGACGCATTGGCCTGTATTGCCGCCAAAGGAAGCGTATCAACCAACGTCGCCTCGACCGGATTGTCTTTCTCAAGCTCGCTATCCAGCGAGTCGCGCCATGCGGCAATCACCATCTCTGAGGCAACCTCACCCGCCTCATGGCCACCCATACCATCAGCAACGACGACATAACCCGAACCCGCTGCGTCAAACACGCGCGAGGCAATCGCGTCTTCCTGAGAATCGCGCCGTCCCTGATCCAGGATCAGCGCAATGTCATATGCCGGGGTCGCCAACATCTATCAGGATTCCCGCCAATCAAAGCCGTCGTCACAGAAGGCGACAAAACGAACAGAGGTTTCGCTGATCCGGATCAGGTCCCCGCTGGCTAACGGAACAGTGCTCAGAACAGGTTTGCCGTTCAGACGCACAAGATTGGCTTTACCGCCATGGCCGAGATAACACTTACGATCTTCGGGATCATACGCAACCACAGCGTGGCTGGACCGCGAGATCCCGGTATCGCCGAAATCCAGCTGGATGGCCTGATCATCATTGCGGCCGATCTGCATCAGACCTTCCGTCAAGCCAATGCTGGCGCCCCGACCGGGACCACCCGTCACAACCAACCATCCCACAGGGAATGATTCTTGAGCAGTTTCCGTTTTCGCAACAGGCGTCGCCGTTTCAATCAGATCCTGAACATGAGTGTCCGCGCGTTCAAAGCCAAGGAAGGTTGTTTTGACACGGGACCTGCGATCTTCGGTGGGTGCAGGTTCCGGGGCCGCCCGCTCGGTCGCTGGCTGCTCGGCTGGTTCTAGCTCCGCCTCGGGCGACTGGGCTGAGATATCAACTACGACCTCTGCTGTATCCGTCGCGGTCTCTTCCGTGTTGAGCGAAACCGTTTCGTCGCCAACAATCGCATCGTCCTCAGTCAGATGGAGGGTCAGGATCTGATCGTTGTCATGCGACTCTTCTGCAGACTCGACGGCTGGAACTTCAGCCGCGGTTTCCACGTCTTCGACCGAGGTATCAGGTGCGACCGCTTCATCTGCGGGTTTTTCACCCTCAGCGACCTCAACTTTGGGCTCCTCAAAGTCGGGCATCTTTCCTTCGGGGATCAACTCGTCCGCTTCCTCATAAGCTTCGGAGGCCATGTTTCCGCCAGCCAGGGCTGCACGCAGGGCGTTGAAGTCCGCAATCGGCTCCTGTTTGTCTTCAGCAGGTGTTGTGCTTTCTACAACTTCGTCTTCCTGGGCTTTGCCGGCACCTTCGAGAAGCCGGCTGAGAGGGCTTTTATATTTGAACATGGTGTCGACACCTTTAAGTTAGTGGCACGTAACTTGTGCCTTTGGGCTTCTACCTACCCCTGCGCACGATGGCACAGCGGCAACTACAACATTGGAAACGAGAAAACTCTTAACTCTCTGTTGCGGGCCAGCTCCCGCCAGGGTGGCTAAGCTTGGGGTGCCACCCTCAACAAACAAACGCTGGTACATGTTATTGAACCGGACACATCACTCCTGAACCAATCGCATGGCCGCAGCGGCTTCGGTGCCGTTTCGCGAGACACTAAAGCGTGCCTCAGCCTGATTTGCAGAAACAAGCTGCGCCAACAATGCATCCAAACTTTCTGACCCATCGAAAGTCATTCCGGTCTGCGCTTCACTCAGCAACACATCACCTTTTTGAAGGGAGCCTGAATTCTCTGCTGGAACGTCCGAGACCACAGTCTGCCATTCGGCCTCGCCCGTTCCGCGAATGGTGAACGCATAGCCATTTTCAAGACCTACCGAGCGGATGGCAGGCAAAGCCAACAATCCATTGCTGGCCCTGGTCTTGCCCAGAGGACGGTACCGGGCGGCGACGCGGGTATAGCCATCTGGGTCCACCTGGAGGTTGTCCAACACTTGTGCTGCGAATGATGCGTCCGATTGAATTGGCTTGCCATTCAAGGTAAAGATCGCGGCCCCACGGGTCACCCAATCCCCGATCACTGTCATATCAATAGTGGGGTCAACTCCGGTGACTGCAATCACATTGCCGGTCGATGCGCGACGTCTAGAGACATCGAACGGGATTTCTACATCCCAATGCGCAAACGAGACCTGGGTTTCAGCCAGATTGACCGACCCTTCCGTGGCGGTCTTGTCTCCCGTCGCAACTGCCAGTGCGCCGGCCTGAGGTTCAGCCTCGGTTGCTTTTGGTTCTGCGGAGGCTGCTTCTATGGCAGCTATTTCCGCAGTCTCGGCCTGTTCCTGCTCGACAGGCTGCGCTACAAGTATTTCTGGCTCAGGCGCTGCGTCTTCGACGATCGCTGCCGGCTCTGGCGTTAAAGTCGCCGACGTCTCTGATTCCGGCTCGGAAGCCAGCGTTTCGGCTTCAGCCTGTGCAGATTGTGTGGCCGGGGCCATCCCTGCAGTCGTCGTCTGTGCGGCTGGCTCGGTATTGTCGCCGGACATCACGAAGAACCCACCCGCAGCCAGCACCACAGCCACAGCAGCAGCGCCAGCAATTAACTTGCCATTGCCGCCCGAACCGCTCTGAACCACTGTATCTACGGCAACTGCGTTGTCGTCTTTGGCAGAGAACCTGGCAGGCTCTTCGTCTTTCTTGTCTTCGTTGCCCAGGGCAATGTCTGCATTGCCTGCGAGTAAGGCCGTAACAACGGCTTCGGCGTTTTCGCTCTCGGCTTTGATCCGAGCCTGTTCTTCTTCCTTGTCCTTCCGATCCATGCCAACGATGACAGACACGGGGCGATAAGCAAACGTGTCAAACATTACGCCCGGACCGCGGAACATACGCAACCAATCCAGCGCTGACTGCAGGCGGTCCGTGGCATGCACCTCCATCGCCTTGTCGAGCGCTTCCAGAAACCCCTCTGGATACCCCTCGAAACGACCAGCAAGCGGCTCATAAGGGTCATCGTGACCGTTGTTGAACGCGTTCAGTCGGGTCTGCCCGTCAATTGGGCGTTCGCCACTTATGGCGTGATACAAGGTAGCTGCGAGTACATAAAGATCGCTGCTCGGGCCTTGCTCTGCACCGCGAACGTAGAACTCGTGGGGCGAATACCCGTCCTTGATAACGCGAAGGGTCATAAGTGCCGCTGATTTATTGGCTGCTTGCTCGCGCGCTGCACCAAAGTCGATCAGGACCGGGTCGCCATTCTCGTCTATCAAAATGTTGTCGGGCGATATGTCCCGATGCAACATACCGCTTTGGTGGATGAAAGAGACCGCAGATAGCATCTTTTCGGTGACCTGCACGATAAAGTCAGGTCCGCCGTCATTTTCTAGGTTCTCGACGTAATCCAGAAGATCGCACCCACGGATCAAGTCCATTGCGATGTACGCGGTGTCGTTGTCCTCAAAAACCTGATGCACGTCAACGATGTTGGGATGAACCAACCGTGCGTGGTTGCGGGCTTCAAGAATGAAAAGTTCGATGATTGCGCGAAGGTCGTCCTTGAAGGAGGAATCGGCTGGTTCGACCAAGTCGCCGTTTCGACGACACAAAGCGCCGGGGTAGCATTCTTTGATGACCACATTGCGTTCGAGGCTGTCGCGCGCCAGATAGGTTATTCCAAACCCGCCATTGCTGAGGAAGCTAAGAACTTCGTACTGTCCGCGCAGAAGCTTTGAGCCCGGTTGCAGTCCCTCGATTTTTGGTTCGTCGTGCGATGCACCGACAGCCTGATTGTGGCTCATTTCTTTACGCCCGTTCTACTCGTTTAGCGGCACTTCCAACTGCGCAAACAACCCACGAACTCACAACCAAAACAAACGCAGGACACTTGAGAACGGTTAGACGTTTCAAATTTGACTTTATTGGGGCCGCCTCATGGCTTCACTATGGATCGTTTTTGCCATGTTTCTATATGTTGTGTTACGAATGCTTTCTGACACAATATAGTGACACAAAGGGGGCAAAACACGAAAACTGATGTACCTAATTCGGACTCTTGGTCTACGAATTAGAAACAATCTCGACCCGATTCTAAGCGCCTTCGAATCGCCGCAGTTCGGCTCAATCTAAGCGCGAAAGCGTCAGGTTCCGGTTTTGGTCTGTGATTCTGGTAGGGTGCTGCCGGCCCATGCAAGGTTGTCGCTCAGCTGTGCCAGTATGCTGATTGCATCCTTTAACGGGGCATTGCCGCTTTCAAATTGCAGCAGCAGCAACAGATCTGTTGCTTTTTCGAACTCCGCCGGAATCCAGTCGGCTTCCGGGTCGATTTCACCACCTTGATCCAAACGCTCGGCGAAATCCTCGACAATTTCCTGACAACTTTGCAAGAAGGCCGCTGGTTCAATATCCGCAGATTCGCGAAGATCCTCATAGATGCTGGCGATGGCTGCCAACCAATCTTCGAGAATGGGGTTGTTTAGCGGTGGCAAAGCAGATCCAAGCGTGACTTTCATCGACGCGCCATCACTTTCGGTCTGCTCGGGTTCGGGCCCTTGTAGCGTTTCAAGAAATGGAAGGAAATCCTGCTTTAAGTCCTTACGCGCGGCGTCAAGGTCGCTTTGGCGTCGGTTCGACGCCACCTCGAGCACCTTTTCCGCCAGATTTTGCCCTCCGCAAGTTTCCCAAAGCTTGAAATCAGGCTCGGGCTCTTGTGCCATAGCGCGGACCGCAACTGGCGTACCGATTGGCACTACAGAGCGGAACATCGAACCCTTTTCCTTATTCAAACGAGCCAAAACACGATCCAGCGCGTCATGGACGGGCGGCAAGTCGGAATGGGTGACTGCCAACAGGCTGTTCTCGCGCAATTTTGATGGCACCTGAGCCCAGAGATGGCGTTCAGTCTCGCGCCAGGCATTGGTTCCATTGGTGCACCAGATGGCACAGTCGACGAATTTCAACAGATCCAGGGTCTGTTTATACGTATCATCCAACGCACCTGAGCCCGGCAAATCAAACAACGAGATTTCCTTCAGGGCAGGAGTGTTAAGACCTACGGAGATGAAATCAGGATTGTCCGCCGCCGCCTTTTCCAGCGCGATCCCAGAATAGGTCTTGGGTTCCTTTTCCCACCAACCCACGGTGGTTTCAGGTGTGTCAGCATAAGCAACAATTACCAGCGGTAATTTCAGGTGCTGAGGTCCGGTTGGTAAGATATCTGCCCCGGCCAACATGTTGGCGAGGCTTGATTTTCCAGCTCCAAACTCCCCGGCGAAACCGATATTTACCGCATTGGACAAACGTTCGGCATGGGCCAACGCCCGTGCTCGCATGTCGTCCAAAGTCGCGTCTGACGGTAGGTCTTCTGACGCGTTCAGAAAGCGCTCCAACTGACGCACTTCCTTTTCGGTTCCGGGAAATTCAATCATTCCGCAGCCTCTGCTTGTCGTTCTTCCGCAATGCTCGTTCCAAAGGCTGTCGCCAGCTTATCAGCAATGCGGCGCGCCCGGTCGAATGCGCCTTGCGCTTCGGCCCGTGCATTCGTTTCATCGGTCCCGGATCTGTGTTCAAGATGCCCGGCCAGCAAAGCCAGATAGTGATCAAGTACCGTATTCAGTCTTTCAGACAGGTCATCCCGCGCAGTGTCAATCAGATCGTCCCCGATCAACTCGAACTCCTGCACGATCATCTTTTCCGCGCGCGACACGACGCTGTTGCGCGAAATCAGACGCGACAACCAGTTTACACGCAATTCAACAGTAATTCCACGTGTCAGTGCCGTCGTATCCGGGCGGAACCATCGAACTGCGCTGGTGTTCATACGGTTGTCGGCCGGTTCTTGCCAGCCGGGCAGGGCGCGCAACGAAGCGTTGCTTTGCATGTCAATCGCGTAAAGCTCGCTCAGCATGCGCTGCCGAACGACTTGAGATGCGCCTTGAACCAACTCTCTCATCCGCTCGCGTAACGGTGTGAAATTCAATTCGGTCGCACCGCCTTTGGCCAGCAAGGGCGATTGCCCGTCAGGACCCCGAACGACAGCCGAAACAGCCTCGGCCACGGTGTCATCCATAACGCCACGAAGATTGGACAAAACATCATCCATGTCGCGGGTTATACCTTGTGTTTTACCCGCAACAAGACTGCGCAGTTCTGCTAGGGTCTTGTCGTTTTCGTCGGCGCTTGCCAAGTTAGCTGCGTTGTCGTCTTCGAGCGCACGCAGGTGGGCCTGAGACCGCTCCAGTTCCCCCCGTGCAAAACTATTGAGATGCTGCCACGCCATGCGCAATTGTTCATCGCGTGGACCATCGGTCAAAGCTTGCGTTACATGACGGCGCAGATCCGGAAGACCCGAGGCGATCATAGCAGCAAACCGCAAAACCGCTTCGCGACTTATCGGGCCGGGGCCTTGTTTGATCTCTTCGACACCGTCCAGATATTGCTTCATCTGTTCGGGATGCGCGCGCAACCAAGCCAGAACCTGATCATGGTTTATACCCGTCTCATCACCGGTCAGTGCAAAATGTGCCCACTGTGCACTGCCCATCAAAACATCGATATCCGCGTTCCCAAGCGCTTTTTCCAAGCCTTCCAGAACGTCAGCGCGCACTTTTGTGGCGTCTTCGGCCCCGTCGCCCAGCTCGTCGACTCGGTTGATGAACACGACAATCTGACCAAGTTCCAAGGCCTGCATCAACCTGAACAGTTTCAGGTCAGCGCGCGAAAGCGCCTGATGCGCCGAAAGGACCACAACAAAGAAGTCCGATTCTTTTAGATACTGTCGCGAAATCTCTTCGCGGATCAGCAGCGGGTCGTTTACGCCAGGCGTGTCGGTCACTGTCAATGGAAACGGAAAATGGCCGACGTCAAAATAGACCTCGGCCTTGCGAGTAATGTCGCTGTATAAACCCCGGTCGCTGCCCGGATCCAAGACGCTGTCTTCGGTCGGATCATCGCCTGCACAGACATAGCGCGCAAGATCGTCTGATGTCAGATGCTCCAGATCATGATGTTGGCCGAGCAATTGTTCGTAGCTGTCACCCAATCGCCGCCGCGCTCGGACTTGCATCGCCTCGACCTGTTCTTCGATCATCTCACGCTTGTAGCTGTCCTCGTCATCCGGGAACATGTTACGCAGTTCTTCACCCTCGACGATCAAAGACTGCCACTGGTGATTGTCGAAGAAGTGAAATTCTGCCCCTTCGGTCCGCCCGGATGGGTGTCCGAAATGCATATCCGTGATGACAGTCGTCCAAGGGTTGACGTCTGACGGCAGGTACTCTGCCTGACCCGTAAATCCGTTTATCAAACGGGATTTTCCGGCCTTGATTTGCCCAACAAATGCGATCGAAGGCTTAAGATTGGTAAGATCACCGACAATACGCGAGATAAACTGACGCGTTTCGTCGTTGCTGATCTTGTTCATATCTTCTGCAATGCGAATTAACTCGCGACGACTAGATTCACTCATAACTCTTTACCCTGATACTTGAAACAATGAACTAAATTACTCGAATTTTTGAATATTACAGACGGGGTCATTTTCCCGTCTCCAGAAGCGAACTCCAAAGATTGACAACCGCACCTAATTTGCGCGCTTCATGCAGAGCAACGG
Organism: uncultured Ruegeria sp.; assembly: GCF_947489545.1. NCBI lineage: Bacteria > Pseudomonadati > Pseudomonadota > Alphaproteobacteria > Rhodobacterales > Roseobacteraceae > Ruegeria > uncultured Ruegeria sp. The sequence continues at coordinate 201,665 of NZ_CANLDZ010000007.1, forward strand.
CAGTTTTCTCGCCGTCATGTACCACAGCCAGACCGGCACCTTTACCACCCGAAGGGCGCATCACTATCAGTTGGGGGTGGTCCAGTTCTGTCTCTGTATCGTTGTCCCAGCCCGCCAGATCTGCAGCGAAACGCGTCAGCAATTTTTGATCAGGATGCATTGTTCCGTCGAGCGCGCACTGCCCTTCGAAACGCAGCGCATCCCCATCCGCACTTTCCATCAAAACGCGGCCAGTCGAGAACCGGTGAACCCCATCAAAAAAGTTCTGAGCCAGGCTTTCCGCCTGCTCGACAACGTCTTCTTCAGATTGTTCGGTAGCGAGCGCTTCGTCGGTCTCCTGTACAACCGACACAATGGGTTCGGAAGGCAGCTCAATCTGCTCACACGCGCTTTCAATTTCGCTGAGCGTGATGCCGACATCATCGGCTTCAAGCGTTGTATCCGGTTTCAGCGACACCAATTCCATGGGGGTAGGGGCGCCGGAGATGTCAGAAACAAGCTGCGCCAATTTACCGACCAAGTCTTCTCGCGCCTCGGTGTTGAAATCGGGAATAGGCCCTGATCGAACCTGGAAGACATCGGTAACCCGCGAGCTGTTAACCTCGATCGCCAAGCAGTCGCCATTTGCTGCCGTGAACTCAAGACGACGCGGCAGAACAGTCCCACGAATGACACGCAGAATTTCGACACGACGTTCCGAAGCGGTGTCACCAGAAACCAAAACGGCCGGCGACAATCTTGCCACCGACGACCGCCCGATATCTTCGAGCATTTCCAGTATGTCAGTATCCATCATGCCGTGACCCCCTCTGGTCCCGCTCAAACTGCGGCCGCAACCGACCCCAAGCTGAGATGTGATTTTGTTAGTGCCAAACCGACATTCGCGCTGTTCCGACAAATGTAGCAAACCACGTGATCCGGATATTCCTGGGTTCGCAAAAAGATGTTCAATCGGTCTTGCGAAAACACCGCAATTTCACCAAACCCCGGGTTTCCCGCCTCTTCCGTTCCTGCCTGCCTTAACAAAGCTTCAAAAGCGGCAACACCGCGTCCCTGAAACAAATTCGCCACAGCAACTGCCAGCGCATCCAAGACATTCGCGCTGTCTGGATCGGTAAGACATGTTCCCAAAAGCATGCCCGTTTCCATGTCAACATACCCGCCTGCAATACAGTCGGGTATGGAGTCCATTGCGGATTGAAGTGCGGCTTGGATCGACATATAACTATCTGTTTTCCATTATTAATTATCCACTACCTCGATTCGAGTTCCATTACAACATATGCCATTCTGCGCTGCTGTTTTGGCTGGCGCTCGGGATTGGACGTAAGGACTCCTTTACTTGTCGCGCATTGTGTTCGACGGCGATCTGGTCAAATTCAGCCAGAAAGGCTTTGAAGACGTTCTTCAATCCATCCGCATCCTCAGGAAGGTCTTCTTTGCCGACGATTTCCTGCCACATGGACGAAGCGCTCAACATCGAATCGGCGGATACATCAATCATTTCACCAGCGACGGTTTCTTTGATCTCGCCGACATCCTTGGGCTGCGGCGCGCCTTCGATCTCGATCAACCCGTTGGATTCTGGTTCGGGCTCATAATCGTCAACGCTATCATTCGATTGTTCGGCCATCAGCGCGGTAATGGAAGACACCGAAACTTCAATGCCGTGGTCTTCCGCTGGCTCACCCGATTCAAGTTCTTCACTTTCGATTTCGGGCGTGTCCGCCAGGGATCCGTTGAGAGAAACCAAAAGATCTTCTGAGTTATCTGTCTCCTCAACCTGCAATTGGTCCATGTCAGTTTCGTTGTCGAAGAGGGTTTCTTCCTCGATGTCGTCATCAAAATCCGGGTCATCAAGCAGGTCAAGGTCGTCATCATCCCGGTTGGACTCGGGTATGTTGCTCAGATCAAGCGGACCGTTGGACGTATCCTTGAAGAAGGCACGCAACTCGTCATCGTTGGTGTCAGCAGGTTCCGCGGCCGGCTCTGCTTCGGGCACCATTTCCGCCCGCAGCCGCTCGGCCTCTTCCGAGTCAATTCGCGTCCGTTCCGCATCCTCAGAGCGCCGCTCCACGCGGGCAGGGCGCACCGGGAAGCTGGTCACAACTGAAGACTCTGCCGGATCAATGTCCGTGCCGTCTGTCAGAGGGTTCACCAGTTTCAATGGCGAGGCACCTTCTGTACCCGATCCCGGTTCGACGGACTTAGATGCTGGGCGCAAAGGTTGAACCTTGGGCGCGTCCGACATGCTTTTGTCGATCTGGTACCGCGCCAACTGATCTGCGCGATTCTCCATGATATGTTCGGTAATCTCAAGGAAACTATCGATCATTTTGCCGCCGCCACTTCGCGACCACATCTCGGCATCGCCGGTTTTGTCCCGTGCGGTGATCGCGTCCCGTGCAGAGAACAAGATAGAGCGGTTGAACAGATGGCCGGCTTCGCGATTGACGCGGCGCAGCACTTTTTGACGGTCTTTTTGACCCAGTGCATCTGCCCGAGTGACCAGCAACAGAGAGTTGTTTTGCAGCCGTTCGGGCAGCGAGACCCATGTCGCACGCTCCGTTTCTCGCCACGCTTGGGTGGAATGGGTGCACCACAAGACACCGTTGGCCTGACCAACCGCGCGCTGCCACACATCCGTCGAGATCTTCGGGTCGGAGATTCCGGGAGTATCGATCAGATCAACGGCCTCAAGGATATCAGCCTCAAGGAAGATACGGATGAATTGCGCGTCATTCACGCCGACCGCTTCAAGCTGATCAAGTTCAATGTCTTCTGTGCTGCCGTCCTGCCGCTTAACATAGGCTGATTGATTGCCCCAGCTGAACCACACTGGCGGCAGTTGCGTTGCGGTGACTTGCGTTGGCAACGTCTGCGTACGCAACAGAAAGTTCATAAGCGTCGATTTCCCGGCGCTGAACTCTCCCATCAATGCGAAGACCGGCTTGCGGCGGGACCACTGCTCGATGCGTTCCCACGCTTTGGGCGAAACGAAGCGGGTTTGTGAATCTTTTGCCATTTGTTCGCTCATGCCGCTTCGTTGCTCAGATCTTTAAGGATGTCGCCCAGAATATCGTCCCGAGATTTCTGTGGCTGTAATCCTGCCATCAGCGCCGGATTCTGGCCTCCGTCTTTTTCTGCAGAAGCCGAGATGCTCAACAGAGTTTCTTTCTGCTCGCGCATGAAATCAGCCAGAATTGCCCGGACGTTTTCCAACACGGCCGCGACCTGATTCTCCTCGATATCCTTGGTGATCGAATTAGCCTCTGAGGCAATCAGGCGTGTATAGTCGGCAGCATACGCCTCGAACCCTTTGCGCTTTTGCCACCAACGTCGCCACCATGTGCTCTGAAGATCAAGAGCGATTGTACGGCCAATGCCAAGTGGTGGCGGAACCCGAGGGACAATGGGCGCTTCGATGCTGAACTCGCCCAAGTGGTTTCCAAGAAGCTTATGATACAGCGTTTCCACATCCGCAGCAGCAGAGGAATACAGCGCACCTGCCTCTTTCCGCATGGATCGCGCAAAGCTAAAATACGCGGCTTTTTGCAGGGTTCGCAGCCCGGCCGGGTCATACTGCCAGGTTCCTTGCTCGCCATTCATCTCCAAATGCGAGATCAGGGAATCCGTCGCGCGTTTGACAAAATTGGCTTCAGCCGAGTTCAGCCGCTCCAGTACCTTGTCGCGCAATGCCGCTGTCAGGTCTGCGACCTTCTTTTCGTACTCGGCGGAAACGGTCGAGATTGCTTCCTCTGGCGAAACACCATCCAAATCACGAACGACACCCTCGCCACTGGACAGATTCTTGGCCACTGCTGTTGCTCGGATCTGACTCGCGATGTTGCGTGCGCGATGGCGGACCCGGTCCAGCAGACGCGTTCCGGCACCTTCGGCGATGCGTTCGCTCATCGCAAGCAATAGATCGGGAAGGCCGGATAGAGCCCAGATCTTGTCGAGCGAGGCCGCCTGATCGCCAAAACCGGCAGCCAGATAGAACGTGTTCAGGGCCGCGCGGGATTCCTCGGTCAGAATATCCGGATTGCCGGTCAAGGCAGCTTCGGCCCACAAAGCACTGCCAAATACAACGCTTGCATTCTTGTCGATATTGTTCTGTTTCAGCGTGTCCTGAATCCTGTCGCGGATTTCGGGCACCTGAGTCACCGGGTCCGACAATTCATCGATGCGGTTCACAAAGAGAATGATCTGACGGTTTTCGAATTGGGAGATGATGCGCATCAGCGCCATGTCCATCGTCGTCAGCGCCTGACTGGCCGCCAAAACAACAATACATACCTCAGATCCGCGGAGGCTACGTAGCGTGATCTGCTCGCGAACCATGAAGGTATCGTTCACACCGGGCGTGTCACACAGCTTCAATGCGACCGGGTATTGCGGAATGTCCATATACAGTTCCGCTGACTTGGTTACATCAGCAAAACGCCCCGTTTTCGGGTCGATATCAGGATCGTCCTCGTCACCTAAACAAACGTAGCGCTGGATTAGCTCTTCATCGAAATACTCATACTGATGGCTCTGGCCCAGAATCAGATCAAAGTGTTTGCCCAACCGTTCCTCGGATTTGGCCTTCATTTCCCCGATTTGACGGCGAATGTCATCCATTTCGTCGTCCGCACCAGCCCGATTGGCCAATTCACCCAAACGACCACCCCCGACCATCAGGTTGTCCCATTCTTCTTGCTCAAAAAATGTAAACTTAGACTTTGTGTCGCCATGCGTACGCGTGTTGATGTTCAAGGTTGTCACAACAGACGTCCATGGGTTCACATCCGATGGCAAAAGTCCGGGACGGCCCGCAAGAATGTTTACAATCGACGATTTGCCAGCCTTGACCTGACCAACCATCGTCACGCTGGCAGTGAAATTTTCCATCCGCGTCTTAAGCGTGGCCAGCCGCGCCGAGGACCGTGCATCGGCCACCTCAGTCAATTGGTCTATCTGTGCGGTCAGCGAGGACATTGCTGACGTCATCGGCGCCAGAGCTTCGTTGCCGACAGACAAAAGGTGGTCGTTGCGCGCCATTATTAGCCTCCGGTTCCCGTTGCTGCCGTCTGGGATTGTTGTGTAACACGACCGGCAGGGATGCTGGTCAGTGTGTCGATACGTGCAATCAGTTCTATCGCGTTCCCCAAAATCGCAGCTTCTGCCCGAGGCGAAATAGTTTCATAAGCTAGGGAATCAGCCATAACTTCTATCGAGCTAAAGCGATCTCCGTTTTCCAGGCACGCGACGCGGCGTCCAGTTGGAAACCCGTCAGATTTTGCCGCTGGTAGCGGCATGCTTGCATTGGCCAGCAAGTAGTGCTCGCCGGAATGGGTACGCAGCGAGATTCCAAAGCCCGTTTCCGGATAATCCCGGTTCAGGGTTTTGAGCTCTCCAAGAAAACTTTCGCGAGCAAAGAAAACGGCGTCTTGCTCGGAAGCGGTAGAGTGGTTCAAATCGGTCACAGCAAACACCTTGTTGTGGAGTTGGGCGGAAAACTCGTACGGGTACCAGAGCGGCGAAAGGACTCTTTAAGTCGTTACGACCAACAAGAACCTTCAAGGCGGTGTTATTTTGACGCCAATGAGATTTTTTGGCGTTTGAATTGTGGCGCAAATGTGGTGTCGTGGCTTGGGAGTGCCTCAACCCTTGCGGGTGTCAGTGTTAGCGGCCCGGCGGCAACCACTCCGAATGACAGCTGGTGGCAGGCAAGTTTGCTGAGGTCATGGCTGCCAAACGCGCCCTCGGCTCCTGACAACAATCTTAGACCGAGGCAATCTCTCGATCAAACGTTTTGAAGCCAACAGGCTCGTCCTTTGTACGTTATTTTGTTGGTGTTTAAAATGCTGCCAAACAGCAAGGCGCAATTGTGGCAGTGAATACAAACTGATCAATTTAACATATGTTTCTTGCTGATAGAGAGTGATCTTGAAGTGATAATACTGAGTAGCGCTGGAAAGATTTCCTTGAGCTCTCGTAAAAGGAGCATAAAGGTGATCTCGGCAAAGACACTCAACGTAAACGAGATTTTCCAGGTAGCTAGTATCATGCTGGCAAAACCCGATCTCTGAACAGCATCGAAAAAAGGCAAATCGCTGCGTTTTCAAGGCCTCAGTATGAGAGATTCGGACGACGTGGCAAAACTCGATCAACCAAAAAAACCGAATGGATTATTCGCAACGTGTGCTTTTTTCAGTCCAGCACCCATTTGATCCGCAGTTATACATCGATCCCAGCTTCAACAATCTTAACGACGGTCTAATTTTACCTCTCGCACTTGGATGCAAGCTTTGCTATTGAGCGCCTCATTCTGGCACTTCGGTGCCAGGTTGCGGGTGTGGCGAAATTGGTAGACGCACCAGATTTAGGTTCTGGCGCCGCAAGGCGTGGGGGTTCAAGTCCCTCCACCCGCACCAAAAATATATTTACCATAATCATTATTCTCCGAATCAGCGCCGTACTCAGGGTACATTGTCGGAGTACGTAGATAATGAGACCGAGTTATTGAGACTCAACGTCCACAGGTCTCAATCACTTAGGTTTTTTGCGTACCTACAGAGCTCGAAGACAACCGATTGCTTGGCAACGCTTGAGCCCTACAGATCAGAGCAGCCTTGAGATCGTCGTGTGCGCAACACCGAGATCCAATGCGATGGCCCGGCAGGTATCACCGTTGGCCATGCGCTCGCGGGCAAGTTTCTGCTGATGTTCAGTTAACTTAGGTTTCCGGCCAAATTTGACGCCCTGTCGCGCAGCGATGGCTCGGCCCTCGTTCGCGCGCCGAGTGATACGCTCCCGTTCGTCTTCGGCCAAAGCGGAAAGGAAAGCGAGGATGCCTTTGCCCATCGGAGTGGTCAGATCGAGCCAGGGTTTATCAAGCACCTTCACATAGGCCCCACGATCTGCGATCCGTTGAATAATATTGATGCCGTCGATCATGGATCGTGTGGCTCTGTCCCACTCTGCGATCACAAACACATCCCCTGCCCCGAGCCCTGCCCCGAGTGCGTCTATCGCACGTTCGAGCTGAGGCCGTCCCTTCACGGTTTGCCCGGAAATTTTCTCTCGGAAAATCTTATCAACGATGGCGGCGTTTTTGTGCACCGATCTGTCGATCAAGGGATTGTCCGTGACTGGACACTCGGGCGTAACCAATAAGTATGACCGGTTCTGTCGCAAATTCCTTTCAAGGCTGAGTAGATGGCGCAGGCGGGTCGATTATCCTGCCAGTTGAGCGAACTGCTGATACGGCGAGAGTCCAGGCGTGAATTGACCTTTGCGGATCATGTTGACCAGTTCGATACCTGCCAGGGCTGATGCAGCTGAAGCGAAAGACTTGAAACCCAACATCGGCCTGATCCGACGTTTGATGAACCGATGATCCTGTTCAATGATGTTATTGAGATATTTCTGCCTCACCATCTCGATCGGTATTGGACAACCAAAGCTTTTGAGCATCTTGTTAATAGCCTTGATCCCGGCTGTGTTCGCACCGCTTTTGTCGATGACGATCTTACGTGGCAGCCCGTTGACTTCGAGCGTGCGGGCAAAAAACTTCGTTGCCGCGGCTTTGTTTCTGCGCTTGGACAGCATGAAATCAAGCGTTTTTCCAAACTTGTCGATCGCGCGATAGAGGTACACCCAATCGCCTTTCACTTTCACATAGGTCTCATCCATGCGCCATGAACGATCTGTAGCGCGTTTTCTATATCTCGCGGCTTCAGCCACGAGCCCGGCATATTTACCTACCCATCGATTCAGCGTCGCATGATCCAGGTCAACACCACGTTCGGCCATGATTTCTTCCAGATCCCGGTATGAAACACCGTAGCGCAAGTAGAAGAAAACCGCGTGCAAGATCACGTCTTTTGGAAAATGTGCGCCCTTGAATGAGATCATCACCGGTTGCTCCTGTCATTTTGAGTGCGCGCTATCAGAACCGCAGTTGGAACAACAGTCAGGTTTAGAGTTTGCGACAGAACCCAAGGCCATGCTCGACATTTCTGAACTTTCTCGCACAAGCGGATTTTCACCGTCAAAACTCCGCTATTATGAAGAGGTTGGCCTGATCCGGTCGGTGGGTCGACGGGGATTGAAACGTCTCTATGAGGGCGAGGTGAAGACAAGAATTTCCCTCATTTCGCTGGCGCAAACCGCCGGGTTTTCACTCGGCGAGATCAAAGAGACGATGGGTTCAGAAGGCAGGCCCGATCTGGATCGTACTGTTCTGGCAGCAAAGGCCGATGCAATCGACGTGAGGATCAAGGAACTGACGGCCTTACGGGACGGCCTTCGCCATGTCATGAATTGCACCGCCGAAAACCATCTGGATTGCCCGCGATTTCAGCGCATCATCCGTGTTGCACTGACGAAGAAGCAGGTCGAGGCGAAGCGTTCCAAAAAGAATCCCGACAAAGGGTGAAGGGATTGAGCGCGGACCTGACCCAACATTTTGGGGCCGTTGACGGGTCAAGATACTGGGACCCCTGCCGACCGGACGTCACGCGTTTTCTGTTCAGCGTGGTAATTCGCTGAAAGGACAGACATCGTCCTCGAACGGAATATGCCGTCTCCGGAATGATGTTCCCTCGACAACCTCGGGGCGGCTGATCCGATCCATGCGAAAATGCCGGAAATCCTCACGGCTGGGATCCCAGGCTACGAGATACCAGAGCGGCGGCAGGATGAGCATAGCTTGCGGTTCGACTTCGCGGCTTGATTCCCCGCCCTTGGCGTCCCGGTAGCCGAAGCGCAGGTTTTGCCGTTGCAGAAACGCGGTTTCGAAGGCAGGCAAAAGCGCGAGGTCAATCGTGCCCATGTCCGAGATGTCTTGTTTGGGCGACAGCTGACCGACATGTAGACAGTCAAGGAACCTGCGCAGATCCCGCACCTTGTCCGACGGTAGGGCCTTCTCGATCTTAGCAAGCCCCGCGTCGGCGAGACCGGAGAAGGGAAGGCTTCGCGCAGCACGCATGGCCGCGACACTGACGAGAAGCGCAAACACCTCTGTGACCGAGAGACGAGCGGTGGTCTGCACGGATCGCGGATCAAGTCGAACGCCCCCGCCGCGCCCACATTCGGAATGGATGACAAAGCCCTGGTCACGCAACGCCCCGATATCGCGCAGTACCGTTCGTCTGGACGCACCGACCTGACTGGCCAGCTCGTCGACCGTTGCGGTTCCGTTACGGCGAAGGGTGCGCACGATGGCATCATGTCGGAGGCGGATGTTCATTTATTCACTATAGCATTTTCAGTGACAAATTTTGTCACCGTAGGGTTCTAAGTCGATCCCGGTCCACTCAGCAAGGAGAATGAACATGACGTCTCGAGACCAGAATACATCCAACGGCGCATTGCCGAGCATCGTCAATCCACCGCACCTGCATGATCCCACGCTAAACGGCTATAGCACGGCAGTCGTGTCTCCCGCTGCGGGACGGCTTGCTTTTATGTCAAGACAGGGCGGACAGGACAAAAACGGTTACCTATCGCCGGAGTTCGGCAACCAGGTTGAGCAGGCCTACTCCAATCTGGCTGCCGTCCTCGACGCGCTCGGCGCTCTCCCCAAACAGATCGTGAAGCTGACCGTGTTCGTGGTCGACCACGATATGTCGAAGCTCGGCGTGCCGACCGAAAACCTGAAGCGGATGTTCGGCGAGACACTGCCCGCGCAAACGCTGACCCCCGTTCCGAAGCTTGCCATCGACCCGATGCTCTTCGAGGTCGAGGCTGTTTTGCTTTTGGATTGAGCGCTCGATTGCGGCGGCGACTTGCCGACGCAATCACAAACGCTACCTGGGTTACGAAGCGGAAGCTGACGTCCGCAAACTGCGCAGCATCGGTTACTGTTGGGCTCGATGCTGACTTCGGAGCTATCGTGGCATCTTTTTGACTGCCCGACCTCGCTCAGGTTTGAGCGGCCCTTTCCTGCCGGTGGCCCTGTCTTTAGGATGCTGCGGTCGCAGCCCACATTGCCGCCATTCGCGGCACCGCCAAAACATGAACTAGAATTGATCCTAGGATCGGTGACAAAATGGACCTGGCTGGAACTTGTTCGAAAGCACCCTGCCCGCCTCAACCCAACTTCCTCTGACAAGACCCTCGCAGAAACTGTCATCTACTGGTTATGAATCCTAACCTTAGTTGGCAGGCTTTGGAATGAGACCCGTAAACTCGTTCAACGGAGCGCTGATGGGGTTGGTCTGGAATACCTCACGGTTCTCCAACAAGCGTGAAAACAGTTGCTGAAGATGGGTTTGCCTGGCAGCAGGGTCTGCAAGCTGTTCCTGAGTACGGGCCAGGAAACCACGGACTCTGGTGTCCAGTTCGGTCACCGGATCTGGGTTTTTCAGCAACGTCAAAAAGTCATCTTCCGCCGCAGAACGATTTGCTTCTGCTTCAAGGCTGACGATCACCACTGCACGAAGCGTATCCGGCAATTGCGACAGTGATGGAGACCTCACTTCCTGTGGAACATGTCGCAATAGGGAAGCCCGCTCTTGGGAGAAGAGCGGTGTTTCGACATCAACGGCAAGCACGGCGGCAATGAAAGCATCATCCACAACCCCGCGTCTGTTGAGGCGTTCAACCATTCGGCGGTCGAATTCCGAAGGTTCTGGACCAAACCAAGGGAACAGAGTATCGCGACCCGGCATACACTCTGTGCCGATACTGTTGTCGGAAAGCAGTTCCTCATACTCTTCGAGCGAAAGGCCGAGGTTGCCGGGGGTGAATACGTTGGTGACAAGACCCAACCCGCCAAACACCGGCAGATCAATGTCGCGCATCTGAAAGATGTTCACGAAGAAACTGTCGGGAATGTTTAGTGCGCCCGTTGCACGATCGGTGAGGCCACCTTCGTCCAGCCCGGATGTTTTGTTGGAGCTTCCCAGATTTAATTCGGTAGGCTGAAACAGGCTATCGATCAAGTTTGGCAGGTCAGAGACGCGCACGCTTCCGTCTGAGGCGGTGTCAATGTGATCGCGTATATCCGCGTCCGCGAACCGTTGCAGCGAAGATTGTATGGAGACCTCGAGAATTTGAGCGCCGTTCAAGCGGTTGCCCAAAAAGTTGGTATTGGCAATCGGCCAGCTTTGCACACCGGGAAACAGGTAGAGAGCTTCAAAGGTGTTGGGCAGGCTGTGCCAGTGGTTCCATGGGAAAGTGAACTCTTTCATCACTGGTCCACCGTTCACGTGGCAGGATAGGCAGCCCTGCGAAAGGTGACTTGAAGAGGCCGTGTCAAGCTCGCTGGAACTGTTGCGGAAACGCCAGGTTCCTCCCTCAAGTTTGTAGTAGTTATAGGTGCCATGCGTAGCATCCCAGGCGACGACTTCGATATCTCCTACCGGGTTGTTGGGGGTCATGAAGACCGAAAAGAACACATTGTTGTCCAGAACGATGCCGCTCGGTGCGTGGGTGCCGTTAAATGAAATCACCATTCGCCGATTAGATGGACCGCATTCGGTCGACAAGGCACTGCGGCCAATCTGTTCTCCCACCACAAAACTCTGGAAGTCTGATCTGCCACCCTCCAGCAATGTGTTTATGACTGCAGTAAGTGACCGAGGTTGAGGTGCGGACTGAATGGCGATTTTAAAAAACGGGTCGTCAATCTCGTTAAGCAGCGGTGCTGGAATTGTTGTGGGAGGGCTGGCGTCAGTTGGCTGATGCAACAGTTGTTGGGCCTGCAACGGTGCTGCAATGGCAATGATGAGCGCTGTCAATTTGAGTTTCATCTTCACCTCCATCAACCAATACGCGCATCGGGGCGCTGAAGGGTTTCTTTGCCCTTGCGTGCCCATTCCGGAAGGTTTGCGTCATCCGCAATTGCAACCGTTGCCGCCACGAACAGCTTGTCCGCTACCTGAGAGCCGCTTGTGATCGGATCTCCGTCCAGCTCTAGCTCACCCGCTCCGCTGACCAGCAGGGTCCCTCGCCGCCCGTTTCGGCTCACAACCCAGCGGGGATCTAAGGCTGATTGATCGTTTATGTCGATCTGGGTACCATCAATCGTCCAGTTGCCTTCGAGGCGCTGGATAAAGATGCCAATCGGATCGACCAAAGAAAAAGATCGGGATGCGCGAACTTGCTGCTGGCAAGCAGTACAAATCTGGGGATCGGATTGTCGCCCCGGTACACATGCTCCACCAACATTCGCGCAAACTTCGGACGCTGGAAGCCCCGTTCGCTCGATACCGCAGAAAGCAGCGAGGCCAAAAAGCGCAGGTATGGAATTCACCGGAGTGGTAAGCGCAAGAATACCCTTCTGCCCGTTATTCCATGGGTTATTGCGCAGATGGTTTAGAAACAGAATCTCGCGTTGTCGGACCGTTGTTCCTGCCAGGTTGCTGCGGCCGTACAGCTCCGAGTTGGTCGGGGTTGCGCCTTGATTCATGGACTCAACCGCAGTCTTGATTCCGGTCGGTGACACCCCTGCCAACACGCCAAAGTACTCACGAAACTCAGTTGTAAAGGATATGCGATCTATGTTTCCGCCCGGAGTACGGAAAACGGACCACTCAACGTACTCCTCCTGCAAGTTGCGGTCGGCATCGATCTGAGTAGCTGTTCCTCCGACACGAATTGGAAAAGCTTTCCATGGAATTGTAGCCTCTGCGCGATCAGCTGTGTCGACGTCAAGAATAGCGTCAATCCAGGTAAACGCGCTGTCAGGTTGCTTGGCCGCGCTTCGATACTCCGCTTCGACAAGACCTCGCCATTCGCTGATTGCGCGAAAACGAGACAGGTGATCTGATCCAGACGGATCTGAATAATTGAACATGGGAAACCCCTAAAATAGAATACCTGAAACAAACCCAGTGTAGCATAGCTGTGACTTCGCTCAAAATGACCGTAGGCGCACAATTCAGATTGCACTGTGAAACTATTTTACTTGGCCAGACCCATGGCAGCCCCTTCGTGGACAAGCAGTATCGGGTGGTTTGTTTATTAACTCGGCGTTAGCCTCGTTTCCCTAGTCAAGCTGGCACCATGGTCAAAGTTTCCGCCGTCGTTAGGGTGCTTTGTCCATTCTTTATATCATTCTTGGGCACATATTTCTGAGAGCGGCGCGTTGCGCCGAGTGGAACGTTTGGGTTCGGAAATAACCGCGGAGTTCACTTTCGTCATGCCCAACGCGCTCTTTTCAGGCCTCGAAGCATTTGGTGCGGCCATGATTGCGGACTTTCGCCGTGGCCGTGAAATCGGGAGATGATCGAACTCACAATCTGCGGACGAAAGCACACATTGATGAAGCTGGTTTGAGTGACCGCTATGGCGCTTCGCCGCGCGCAGGCTGCCGCCTCCCCCACTGCGTGACTCTTTCCAGCGCGTAGGCGAGTTCTTTCCTATCGATTTGCTGCTTTTTACTCGGCGTCCGGACATGTCCTAGTTGTTGCACCAGCACCAGTGGGTCGCGCAGGATGGTGCCATCGCTGATTGGCACTTCCCATAACCGCAAAGGCATCTCCTGGATAACCTGTTGTCGCCATCAGACTACTCAGGATCTGGCGTTGCAGAATGCCAGCGAGCGCTTCCAGATAGGCGGCAGCTCCTCGCTTTGATGCCATGCCCAGGCTCAACACGGTCTCTTTCTCGACAAAGGCTTCCATGGCCCGGCAAACGCCTTCTAGGGCCTGCATCACTAAGGTATCCGGCCATCGGAGGAAGCGCTTTTGCCCGGATGCGACCTGATGCGAACACACAAGCCTTTCGGTGAATTTGCCGATCAGGCAAATCACATTGTAGAAATGGGTGACAGCGTCGGGCGTGGGGCTGTCCGACATCAGATCGAAGACAGCCGCATTCGACACATGGATCAGGATTTCCGCCGTCCGCCCCCTTGCTGCCCGATCGGTGGGTCGGAGCCATCTGTCTGCCGGTCTTTCTTTGCCAGCCACTCGCCCAGTACCGGAAGGTGCTGGGACAAGGCGTGCCATTTGGGAAGGATGATCGGGCCATCGCTCGGCTCGAAGCGGCAACGCAGGATGAGCGCGACAGCGTCCGACGTCAGTCGGTGCACCTGAGTTGCACTTTCTGAATCGCGGGTTGCGAGATCATGCGCCTCGTTCAGCATGCACCGCGCAGCGCGCGTGCCGAGACTGTCCAGCGCAAGGTCGGTCAAAATGGCTTCTTCGTCGGGCCGCCGCGCTTTCTGGCCCAACTGTGCAGAGAAGATCGGCCAGCCCGAGACTCGAGTATCCGGACACCCTCGCGATAGATCTCCACGTCATCGCGCGCATCATCCGGCCAGGTCCCGTCGCTGATCGCATCGGAGCCCCATCAGTTCACTCAGTCGAGACCGATGATCGTTGTACAAAAGCCGATCGCCGCTTCCCCGTTGCCGCGCTTGAAACGGCCGAAACCGCAGTCGTCCAGATACACAACGATCCAGCTTTCGCAACTGACAAAGCTGAACTTTTCATCCTCGTACGAAAAATTTTCGCGATAGTTGAGATACGCCTGACCGATAGCCTCCAGTCGTTTTGGCGATGCTTGAGTCGCGAGATAACAGCGTCGATGGTTCCGTAGAGCGAGCCGAGACACATGTTGCGAATGGGACGCTCGAATCTTCCGACCAATCCTTGACGAGGCTCTGGACCTCACGAATGTCGCCTCGGTCCAGCCGTGCGAGCGCCCCGCAATGAAGGACCCGATTGAACCGCTCCCATTGGAAACTTCGTCTGAGGTAACGCTTCAGATTCTCGGAGACGGTTTTGAAACTGTTCGCATCCTCTGACGCCATCCGGACGTGCGTTCTGAAAATGCTCGCCAAGCACCGCAGCAAATTCTACCACCAAGCACGCATGATGGATTTGGTGGTGATTGCGTCCATGCCTTGCAAAGTCATGTCATTT